>SVJW01000009.1 GCA_015068735.1 Oscillospiraceae bacterium | reverse complement strand
AATAATACTTTTACCGGAGGTACACACTATGGACAAAATGTGGGCAGGTCGCTTCTCCAAAGCCCTCGACAAAGAAGCTGACGATTTTAACTCTTCCATACATTTTGACTGCAAAATGTACAGGCAGGATATAAAGGGCTCTATCGCACACGCAACAATGCTTGCCGCTTGCAACATCATTTCACAGAGCGATTCCGAAACCATTATAAAAGGGCTTGAATCAATTCTCACCGACCTTGACAATGGAAATCTTGCTTTTGATTTTGATGCAGAAGATATTCATATGTTCGTTGAGGCGGAGCTTACAAAGCGTATCGGAGACATAGGAAAACGTCTTCACACCGCGCGCAGCCGTAATGACCAGGTAGCTCTCGACATCCGTCTTTTTATGCGTGATGAAGCAAATGAGATTATTGCTCTTATAAAGAAGCTTCTTGCAGCAATTCTTGTGCAGGCGGAGGCAAACAAGGAAACAATTCTTCCCGGTTACACCCATCTTCAGCGTGCCCAACCGATTATGTTTGCACATCACCTTTGTGCATACGCTATGATGTTCATTCGTGACATCGGCAGAATTGAAGATGCCGTGAAGAGAATGAACTTCTCCCCCCTCGGTTCTTGTGCCCTTGCAGGAACAACATATGAGACAGACCGTGAAATGACTGCAAAGCTTTTAGACTTTGACGGAATAACACTTAACAGTATTGACGGTGTTTCCGACCGTGATTTCTGTGTCGAGCTTATGAGTGCATTTGCGCTTGTTATGACTCATCTTTCCCGTTTTTCTGAGGAAGTAATTTTGTGGTCATCGTGGGAGTTCAAATTCGTTGAGCTTGACGATTCCTACACAACAGGCTCATCCATTATGCCACAGAAAAAAAACCCCGACATGGCAGAACTTGTCCGCGGTAAAACAGGACGTGTATACGGTGATTTAATGGCAATGCTTACAATCTTAAAGGGAATTCCCCTTGCCTATAACAAGGATATGCAGGAAGATAAGGAAGCAATTTTTGACAGCAGCGAAACTGTTAAAAAGTGCCTTAGCGTATTTGCTCCAATGATTGAGACAATGTCCGTAAGAAAAGACAAAATGTATGCCGCTGCCGGCGAAGGCTTCATCAATGCCACAGACCTGGCAGACTATCTTGTAAAGAAAGGTCAGCCTTTCCGCAGTGCATACAAGACAGTTGGTCAGATTGTCGGCAAATGTGTTGCCGAGGGTAAAACCCTTGAAACACTTACTCTTCCTGAATACAAGGAATTTGACAGTCTCTTTGAAGAAGATTTGTATGCAGAAATCGACCTTCGTAACTGTGCCGAAAAGAGAATTTCCGCAGGCGGCACATCGGTAGCATCAATTGAAACACAGATTGAATATATAAAGAAGTTCATATAAGAAAAAGTCAGGTGTTTAAACACCTGACTTTTTCTTATATAACAATCTTAAATTCTGTTCCTTTGCCTATTTCACTTTCAACCGAGATTTTCCCGCCGTGAAGCTCTACTATACTCTTTACCATAGATAGCCCAAGCCCGTTGCTTCCATATTCGTCATTTCTCACATCGTCAACACGGTAAAATCTGTCCCATATTTTTTCGAGGTTTTCCTTTGAAATACCGATACCGTCATCCTTTACAATGATGTTTACGGCAGAGCCTTCTTTTTTTGCCGTTATATTGACATTACCCGATTCCTTTCCGTACTTCACAGCGTTATTTATAAGATTTGTTATAACGCTGAGCATCAGAGTTTCGTCTACGTAAACTGTCAGATTTTCTTCGACTTTTACATTAACGTTAATGCGTTTTTCACCTGCAAAAGCTTTAGTTGTCTCTACCGCGACATCCACAAGAACTCTCAGCTCAACATCTTTCTTTATAAGCTTTTGCCTGTTTTGATCAATTCTTGAAAGGAGAAGCAGACTTGATACAAGCTTTGACATTTGATTAGCTTTATCCACGATATTTTGTGCAAGTTCCCTCTCTTTTTCAGTTTCAGCAATTTCCAAAAGGTATTCTCCTTGCGAAAGAACCACACTTATGGGCGTTCTCAGTTCGTGGGAAGCATCTGATGTAAACTGTTTTTCCTTTGTGATTAGGTTTTCAATATTGTCGAGCATCGCATTAAGAGTAACCGAAAGTCTGAAAAGTTCATCCTCTTTCCCTTCGGGATTCAAAGGAATTCGCTTCTTTACATCTCCCTTAACACGAATGTCATCTGCCGTTTTTGTAATATCTGAAATAGGCATAAATGCTTTTTTGGTAATGTAATAACCACCTAACGCGGTAAGGAGCAGTATAATTGGTACAAGAATCAGAACTACATAAAACATTGATTGTCCAAGAATTACAGAGGAGTTGACAGATTCTGCTCCCCTTATCCAAAAAGGCGGTATTCCCGGTGGCGTTGCTGTACGCAGGTCGTAAATGATATATTCCTTTCCGTCTACACTTTCTCGGCGCGGATTTCCCTCTTTAAAAGGAATACGATCTATGTCATAGTTGTATTTTCCCGCAACATATTCTCCGCGGTCGGTATATACCGTTACATTCTTGAATTCCTCATTATTTTCTATTTTGAAGAACACACCGCGGTCTCTTTTGCTTAGCTTTTCATTAACTCCCGAAACCTGAACCACAACATCTTTTTCAATATTATCAATAGAAAGCCTGTAGGATATTCCGCCTACAAGGGACAAAACCACCGCCATTAGTACAAGCATCAGCGTGGTATACCATATAGTTATTCTTGTTTTTATAGAAGCTGTTCTTTTCATATTACTCTTCCTTCAAAACATATCCTGAATTTTTCACAGTATGAAGAAGCTTCTTCTCATACCCTTCGTCAATCTTCTTCCTCAAGTGATGAATATATACCTTGATTATGTCGGAGTTTGCTTCGTAGTCATAGTTTGTGATGTTTTCCTCTATCCGTTCCTTGGAAACTACAATGCCTTTGTTTCTTATCAGGTATTCTAAAACGGAATATTCCTTGGATGACAATTCGATAATATTATCACCACGTTTAACAATCCGTTTTGTTGTATCTACGCTCAGGTCAGAAAGCTCAAGCACTGCCGTAGAAACGTTTTCTTTTACACGGAGCATTGCACGGATTCTTGCGCATAATACCCCGAATGAAAATGGTTTTGTGAGATAATCGTTGGCACCGCTGTCAAGCCCCTCTATAATATCTTCGTCAGAATCCTTTGCTGTGAGAAACAAAACAGGGGTGTTTATCTTTTTTTCTCTTATCCTCCGAATTACATCAAACCCGTTAATTTTAGGTATCATAACATCTAATATTATTCCGTCGTATTCGGTGTTTTCAATGTAATAAATCGCGTCTTCACCGTCGAAGCAACTATCTACGGAATAACCGATACGGGTAAGTCTTTCCGCTATTGTTTTGTTAAGTATTTTTTCGTCTTCAACAAGAAGAAGTCGCATGAAATCACCTCTTTTCCGTTTTTTGAATTTATTATAGCATTCTTGCAAGAAAAATACAAGCTTGCAGGGGCAGACAATATGTCTACCCCCTGCTATTTATTGTAATTCTTGTACTCTGTTTTCCATATGATGCGGTGCCATTCCCTCGGGAAAATCAGGCGGAATTTCACCATCCGGCATATTGGGACGCATTTGTGGATTACCCCGTCCTCCGCCTTGAGGTCTTCCTTCCGGTCGTGGCATATTCTCAGGTCTTTCTCCTTTAAATCTTCCAAAGCCACCGTTTGGTGTTCCTGATATGGCAGCTCCGCCGTTTGCAGTTACAGTTGTTACTTCGGTATTGTTTATGATGAGATTATATTTTTCACCCGTATTCAAAGTTTCCGAACTCACGCATATCCAGTTAAAGCGTTTATTTGAAGTTCCTGAAACAATTTCATTGCCTGTGTTGTCGGTTATTTTTATCGTACTTCCGACATCATAAGTTTCATCAAGATAGAACGTCATGGACTGTTGTTTTGAGCTTTCTACAGGATGCTCTGCCATACCTGAGCTACCTACTGCAAAGAGCTTGCCTCCATTCATAATAAGCACATATCCGCCGTCACCCACATCGACAGAGCCGTTTCCGCTGTTTTCAGGACCGTATATTTCAAGAAATCCACCGTTTATAACGGCTGAGCCGTTTGAATCAAATCCGTCGCCCGCTGTTTCAATGTATATATGTCCGCCATTAACCGTGAGCCATATATCTTCTTCCGCGGATTTTTCTTCTCCCTCATATCTTCCTGGAGGCATCATCATACCAGCGTTTGAATTCTCACCCGATGCATTAATACCGTCATCTTTTGAAATTATACTGATTTCGCCACCGTTAACTGTGATATATGCACCCTCTAAGCCCTCATAACATTTCTTTATATTCATAGTCTGCGGTGCAATGACAAGATTTAATTCTGCGTGAACAGCATCATCGCCCGATAAAATTTCAAATACACCGCTATTTACGGTTACATCTTTATCAGAATGTATTGCATCCTCTGCGCTGTCAAAGTGGAACTTTCCACCGTTTATGACAATATTTGTTCCTGCTTTAATTGCTTTGGTGCTTGGTGTATCTTCGGTATTGGAGGAAGCTTCAAATCTTCCAAAGCCGTTTTGCTTTGTTACTGCGTTTTCACTTCCGCCACCGGAGGTAATATTTGCATCGGTGTTATTCATATAAAGACCTGACGAAGCGTATACTCCGTCCCCTCCTGCGGTGACAGACAGTATTGCTTCTTCAAATGCGATAAAGCCTTTTTTCTCTTCGGTATGCTCACATTTAATTGCATCTCCGCCTGAATTTACCGTGATTGAAGCATTAAGAGCTATGATGCAGTCATTTACATTGACGCCATCGTCAGGGGCGGTTATATTTATATTTCCTCCTGTTATTTTCAGGGTGTCATTTGCCTTTATACCGTCTGCAAAATTTGCGTTTATCACAAGGCTCCCGTTTCCGTTTATAACAAGATCGTCCTTAGAACAAATTGCACTACCCGTTTCACTATTATCGGTAAGTGTATTTTCTGTTCCGTCTACAAGAGAAATTACAGTTTTAGCCGATTGGCGAATATCTATCGGAGAAAGACCTGCGGATGTAATATTAACTCCGTTAAAGATAAGCCTTACCTCTGCCTCATCGACAGAATCCACGGTAATACTGCCGTCATTTAACGTTCCCGACAGAACATACACACCACCGCCGAGTATAGTTATATCACTTCCGTTCATTGCGATATTATTACTTGATGTTTCTATATAATTGCCCATTAAGTTAATTTTAACAGGGGAGCTTTTAGCATAATCGGTGTAGTAGTCATCCGCAGTAATTGTAATTGAGTGCAAATCGCTGTATTCAAAAAGACCTGTGACATTTCCCGTTAAAGCCTCTTTTGGAAGAAACATCGCACATACTGTACCCACCAAAACCAATGCTGTAAGCACTATGGCGATTAAATCAAACTTTTTTGAACTAATCATTATGACATATACTCGCCGTTATATGAAACGAGAACGGCATTGGTTACGCCCTCGCAGGATGATACGCTGTTTACAAATTCGGTATTTTTATCCTTGATACGAACCTCGTAAATAATCTCTGTACCTGCATTATTTACAGATTTGGATTTAAGAAGACTCTTTTTCGCTTCATTCTTAATAAGTTGTGTAACGTTCTTTTCCGAATCTGAACTATCGCAATTTACTACCAAAATATATGGAATATCCCCAACCTTTCTTGTTGAGAAAACCACAATAATGATACCTATGATAACCGAGCCGATTACGGCAAGAGGAATAAGTCCTGCACCTAAAACAATACCCACTGCTATTGCCCAGAACAAGAATGCAATGTCCATTGGCTCTTTAATGGCTGTTCTGAAACGAACAATAGAAAGAGCACCGACCATACCGAGTGACAGTACAACGTTCGATGTTACCGCAATGATTACGAGGCTTGTTATCATTGCCATTGCGATAAGTGATACACCGAAAGAATCGGAATACATCACACCGGAATAAGTCTTTTTATAAATCAGGAATATAAAAAGACCTAATACAAAACTAAGTCCCATTGCTAAAAGGACATCCAATACGGAAAATGAATTGACGTTTTCCAAAAAACTCGATTTGAACACATCTGAAAAACTCATAATAATAACTCCTTTTTAAAATCTTACTGCCGCATATTTTGAAAATGCACCGCTCCTTCTGCTGTGAAGTCCTACTGCATAACGAACTATTTCCGGCAGAAATTCATCCCATTTGACTTCTAAAATTGAGTTTCTGTAAAGACATAGAAACTTCGTTTCCGGATTCAAAAAACTGCGTATGCTATTACTTCCCCCTATGTTTGTGTCCAGCGTAACACGAACATTTCCCGGTGGGTAAACAAAGCTTTCCCTTGTGTATGACACTATACATTTCGGACGGAGCAGCTGATACTTCATTTTAGAATACAGTTCCCTGAGAAGATTCCTTTCATCCTCTTTCATAAATTCAATATTTCCGTCTATAATGCTTTGGCATTCTTCCTTAGTAATGCGGACACTTACTTTATTGCACAATCCGTTAATTTTGCTTTTTTTCTCCAACCTTATAAACGAGGTATCCGTTCCGTAATACCTGATGCGAAACTTTTCTCTTTTATTTACACCGTCAACCTTTTCACGGAGAGCCTGATCCATATAGTTGTCAAAATACAGGCTTTTAACAAGATATGTGCCGTCTTCGCCTGCATTTCTGTCGTGTTTCATTACGGCAGAGAGCCTTGTTCTGAGGCAATATATATCCATCAGATTGATACAATGTTTGTATTCGTGCCTGAACTTCATCCTTTCACCTCCTATGACTGATAAGGGAATTATAAACTGTTAAAGTTAAACAAAGGTTAAAAAAGCGATGTAAAAACTCAATGTTTTTACATCGCTTTTTATTTTACTTTCTGATAATTCCCATAGGTGTCTGCTGTCTTTCCTGACCAAGCGGATTATCTTTTAATATTTTTACCATTAAATCTCTGTCAATATCCTTCGGATATGCGCCAAGAATTTGTCCGTCAAGGTCATTTATATCGGTGATGATAACCGAAGCACCACCAAGTGCACAAGAAACTTTTTCTGCCACGGCATCAGGCTCATCAGGACCAAGAACTACATACTCGTTATAGGGAGGAATTGTACAGTCGCACGGGCCGTCAATACTGCGCGCACGGTAGCCTGCCACTTTATAAAACCAACCTCTTTTTCCGAAAAGTTTTCCCACAGCTGAAACTCCCGCTGCAAAAAGAATTCTTACAATTCCGCATTCTCTGAGTGCCATTTCCATAGTTTCAGGAATTCCAAGTCCTATTCCGTGAGGTGTTTTAAGGACAAATTTACACAAAAATTTTGCAAGTTTACGCGGTTTAATATCTTTCATCGGTATTGCTCGTCCCTGTGTACAAGCAACTATTTTTTCTGTTATGAAAAGAATGTCTCCCTCTTGCAAAACATCCCCGGCATATTTTTTTGCAACTTCACAAATATCATCTTCATTGGTTATGATATGAGTTTTAATTGCTAACCTTGCATATTGATTCTCGCCTACAGTTATTTTTTCATTTTTCTTTTCGTTGACTGTTAAACACTCCACTTTAGGTTGCTCCTTTGTACAATATATTTAATGATATATTCTTGCCACATTTTCGAGTATATTATACATCAAATGGTATAGTATGTCAATACAGACAAACAAATGAACGGAGCAATTTTACTGCTCCGTTCAGACTGTCGAAAAAGTCGGTCAACCACAAGCAAACTTGAATTTTTAAAGTTTTTGTAAGGGTTTGCGATTTTCGACAATCCGGTAATAAGGTAACTTCTCATTCAATGGAAAAGATAGTTAAAGCCCTGAAAATCGCAGTTTTCAGGGCTTTTTGCTTGCTTCCGTCCAAGTCAATCTCTACCGTACCCTCGTACGCCGACGAGCTTGCCTTGAACAGATTTACCTTCCTTTTTCCTCGTCTGCCAGCGTGTCGATAGGTTTATCGACACGCTGAACGGAGCAGATTGACTGCTCCGTTCATTCATTTTTTAACCGTTCTTTTAATTTTTCTTACCACGCGTTTTATAAAATACTTCAACCGTCTTTTGGGGAGATTTTTCACAGCATCGATACCGTACTGCAAAAATTCTTTGTCGTGACGGTCTATATATTTATCGCCCTGATAAATGCCGTCCAGCATTCCGACAATGTCCTCTTCCCTGACGTTCTTTTCTAAAACTCCACGGTTGTCACCGCAGATAATGTAGCCGTTTTTTGTGACCTTCACAATACGGTGCATTGTGTAATGTCCCATTTTCCGATATACGGGTATATCGTACTTTTTGAGGGGGAATTCAGGCGGTACAACAACCACTCTGTCCCTACCCTCAACAAGCATTGGATTCATACTGTCGCCTTTTGTGACAGTCACATATATTCCTTTTTGTTTTAAGCTTTCTTCCAGACCTAACATTTATTCCAACTCCAGAAGCCTTACGGCATTAGTATAGAATATTTTCTCTTTTTCTTCTTCTGTAAGATTAAGTGTTTCAATACGCTCTGCTTCTTCTTTAAGAGAAACAGCAGGATAGTCGGAACCGAAAAGCACCTTGTCCGCACCGTGGGCACGAATCATTTCCACCATTTTTTCAGGTGTTACTTCCCACATTGTACTGGAGGTGTCAAACCATACATTTTTACCTACAAGGCTTTTTGCTTCCTTATCCCATACGCTGTAACCGCCCATGTGAGCCGCTACAAATTTATGTTCAGGAAATTTTTCAAGCACTCTTGAAAGACGCTCGGGATTTGAATAGTCAAGTTTCTTATCTCCTACATGCAGAACAATTGGATATTCCGAGCCAATCTCTTCATACATAAAAAGCGCTTTGTCATCGTCAATATTGAACGCCTGAAAATCAGGGTGGAACTTAAAACCTTTAAGTCCGTGGTTTTTTACACGCTGAATTTCGCTCTTTACGTCCTCGTAGTCGGGATGTACCGAGCCGAAAACTATAAACCTGTCATCCCTGAGATCAAAAAGGAAGTCATTATTGATTACCACCTGCGTCGGCTTGGTGGGAGTGGAAAATATAACTGCCTTATAAAAGCCGGATTTTTCCATTTCCTCTTTCATATCGGTAAATGTACCAAGACCGTGCCATGGCATACCGTAATGCTGCTCAAGGTTGGCAATGGCAAGATGTGCAATCTTGGGATTAAATATATGTGCGTGAAAATCTATAATTTTTCTCATAAAATATGCTTCTTTCTAAAAATATTGTTGCAGTGATTTTCACTGCAACAATAAATTCTGTCTTAATCAGCCTGGAGGCCAAGCTAAACTTCTTCCTCCGAGCATATGGAAATGAAGGTGCTTTACGGTCTGTCCGCCGTCTTCACCGCAGTTGTTTACAATGCGGTATCCACCTTCGGCGATTCCTTCTTCTTTTGCAATTTTTGCCGCAACTGCAAAGATATGACCTACTATGGAAGCGTTTTTCTCTGTAAGTTCATTTGCAGATGCAATATGCTCTTTGGGAATAATAAGAATATGAGTAGGTGCCTGAGGCTCAATATCGCGGAATGCAAATACCTTATCATCCTCATACACTTTTGCAGAGGGAATATCCCCTGCTATTATTTTACAAAATAAACAATCCATAATTACACTTCCTTATATAAGTGTTTCAACTTTTGCAAGAGCCTCGGCAATCTTACCTGCATCCTTACCGCCGCCCTGTGCGCTATCGGGCTTACCGCCGCCACTACCGCCTGCAATAGCAGTAATTTCCTTAATAATCTTTCCGCAATGTACGCCTGCCTTAACAGCATCTTGGCTTGCCATTGCAACAAAGGAAATCTTTCCGTCAGTTTCTGCACCGAATACGCATACGCTCATAGGAGTCTTTTCCTTGATAGCGTCGCCTGTCTT
Source organism: Oscillospiraceae bacterium (assembly GCA_015068735.1). GTDB lineage: Bacteria > Bacillota > Clostridia > UMGS1883 > UMGS1883 > UMGS1883. The sequence goes on along the minus strand of SVJW01000009.1, from coordinate 46,566 downwards.
ACGGAGAGAGTCAACCGTTGCACCGTCAAGCTGAGCTACAACAAGTGTAATATCGCCAATCTTCTTAGCATTTGACATAATATCGTTAGCTTTTGCATTAGCCATCTGAGAGGCTACCTGCTCAAGTTTTTTCTGCTGCTCACGGTTTTCGTTAGCAATTGCTTCTGCACGGTGAACGAGCTCACCCTCAGTTGACTTGAGTGCTGCTGCCGCATCGCGGATGATTGCATTCTTTTCTTCAATATAACGGAGAACGCCTTCACCTGTTACGGCTTCAATTCTTCTTACACCTGCTGCAACGCCACTTTCAGAAAGGATCTTGCAAAGACCTGCCTGAGCAGTATTTTCAAGATGACAACCACCGCAAAGCTCGATTGAATATCCGCCCATATTTACAACACGAACTGTATCACCGTACTTTTCACCGAAGAGTGCCATTGCACCCTCAGCCTTAGCATCAGCAATAGCCATATTCTTAATTACTACAGGGTATGCTGCAAGAATTGCCGCATTTATCTTATTTTCAACTTCCTGAAGCTGCTCTTTTGTAACTGCTTCAAAGTGAGAGAAGTCGAAACGAAGTCTATTTTCATCAACATAGCTACCTGCCTGCTCAATGTGGTTACCGAGAACTTCACGGAGAGCCTTCTGCAGAAGATGTGCAGTTGAGTGATTGCGGGTAATAGCCATTCTTCTCTTTGTATCGATGGAAACTGTAACCTTGTCACCCTTGGTTGCAGTTCCTTCAAGAACTGTTACATGGTGTAAAATCTTACCGTCGCCAAGCTTCTTGGCATCGGTAACTTCCATCTTGAATCCTTCGCCGGAGATAATACCGCTATCGCCTACCTGACCGCCGCTTTCACCGTATACTACAGTCTTGTCAAGAATGATAACTGCATTCTCACCGTCGGAAACGCTGTCTGCAACTTGGCCGTCTTTCACAATAACTGTGATTGCTGCGTCACATTCAGCTTTGTCATAACCAATAAATTCTGTTGTGATGTCCTTGCCGAGAGTCTGGTAAATGTCCTCACTCCAAGCTGCTTCATCGCCAACTTTTCTTCCCTCTCTTGAACGTTGTTTCTGCTCAAGGAGAAGCTTATTATAACCTTCTCTGTCTACACCGAGACCCTTTTCCTGAAGAATTTCTTCTGTAAGGTCAATGGGAAATCCGTATGTGTCGTTAAGAAGGAATGCATCGTCACCTGAAAGGATTTTTCCGCCGCTCTTTTCAAGGTCAGCAATCTTTTCTTCAAGAATGGAAAGACCGCGGTCAATTGTCTGTGCGAAGCTTTCCTCTTCTCTCTTAATAACCTTCTTGATATAATCCTGCTTTTCTTCAAGCTGGGGATATGCACCCTTGGACTCACGAACAACTGTATCAACGATATCGGAAAGGAATGTGCCCTTGATACCGAGAAGTCTTCCGTGACGAGCAGCTCTTCTGAGAAGTCTGCGAAGAACGTATCCTCTGCCTTCGTTAGAGGGAAGTACACCGTCACAAGTCATAAAGCTTGTGCTTCTGATATGGTCAGTGATAACACGGAGAGAAATATCGCTCTTTTCATTTTCACCGTAGTTAACCTTTGCAACCTTACTGATTTCAAGCATAATATTACGGATAGTATCAACCTCAAAAAGGTTGTTTACATCCTGCATAATAACAGCCATTCTTTCAAGTCCCATACCTGTATCGATGTTGGGATTTGCAAGGCGGTTGTAGTTTCCTTCTTCATCCTTGTCAAACTGTGTGAATACAAGGTTCCAAAATTCTACAAATCTGTCACACTCACAGCCAACCTTACAGTCGGGGCTACCGCAACCGTACTTTTCGCCACGGTCGAAGTAAAGCTCACTACAAGGTCCGCAAGGGCCTTGACCAATTTCCCAGAAGTTGTCCTCTTTACCCATTCTGGAAATGTGAGAGGGGTCTACGCCTACTTCCTTTGTCCAGATTTCGATAGCTTCATCGTCATCCTCGTAAACGGTGATATATACTCTGTCCTCTGGAAGTCCGAGATCCTTAGTAACAAATTCCCAAGCCCAAGCTGTTGCTTCGTGCTTGAAATAGTCACCAAAAGAGAAGTTACCCAGCATTTCAAAGAACGTACCGTGACGTGCAGTTATACCAACACGCTCGATGTCAGGTGTACGGATACATTTCTGGCAAGTGGTAACGCGCTTTCGGGGAGGGATCTCCTTTCCTGTGAAATAAGGCTTAAGAGGTGCCATACCGGCATTTATAAGAAGAAGACTGTTGTCATTCTGAGGTACAAGGGGGAATGACGGAAGTCTTAAGTGTCCTTTACTTTCAAAGAATTTTAAGTATCTTTCGCGTATTTCGTTAAGTCCTAATTTTTCCATTAGTAAACACTCCTTTACAAATTATCATTATATCCTTTTTTCAGCGTGTTGTCAACCGATTTAGCCGTATTTTTAGGGACATAAGCACACAAAAAACCGCAGTACAATTAAGTACTGCGGTTTTTTTGTTTTGTAAATTAGTTTTCGCTGTAGTCTTTGAGTAATTCCGCTACATTCCACGCATCTTCATTATAAAGAGTGATGTGATACTCCAGATCGTTTATATGTGCGATTTCTTCTGATTCTACAAATCCAATGATTTCGTCATGCCACATTCCTGCATACTTTTCTGTGACATTTTTTCCGTCCAACATTATACATTGCCATGAGGAAAAATCACCGTGTTTTTCTTCAACCCAACCGTTTGCTGAGAGATTTTCCGCTGTCAGAGGATAGGTTTTTCCACCCGGAAGTTCACCGTAGAAATATGCTTCTTCCCCGACATTTCCGTAAGCATCGTAAATATCAACTGTATGCTTAAGTGTGACTGTTCCGTTTTCTATCAGATAATAATTAGCTGCTCTTTTATGTCCTGCATCGTGGAAAAATTCCACACTGCGGTAATATGTCTTTCCGCCTATTTCTCCAAAGCCGTTGGTATAGTCAAGTTTCTGAACATTTTTGTTTACCGCTTTGCCGTTTTTATATTCCCACATATGAATTTCATGTAAATCTCCGTAGTTTTCGTTGCACTCTTCCCATTCGCTTTGACCACCGTCTTTGTTAAGATATGCAGTTATAAGAATGGGCATTCCGTCACCGGCAGGATCTGCCAGCAATGCGCAAAGCTCGAAATCTCTGCTCCAGCTCTCTCCCGGAAAACTTACATATATTTCATCCATACTTTCGATTGCTTCAACATATGCTTTTGCCATATCGGCATCCATTTTGCAGATGCTTCTGTCACCATAATAAGGGATTTTTGCCAAAAGATCTTCTGCCGACACATCTTGTTTTATTCCCAGTTTTTTAAGTTTATCTTTACATTCCGAAGCATACTTTCTATATGATTTCTTCATTTCTGCTTCAGTTCCTGCATAGTCGTCGCCTGTAGACAATTGGGCAATATCCTCCCACGGATCTTCCAGACTGAGACCGATACGGTTAAGATGGATTTCTATTACAGCATCATTTTCCGCACCGATTCCGTACTGTGCCGCCTCATTATATTTTTTCTGTTCATCTGCATTGTATTCTTCCCCATTGTACAAATCCACAAACTTACCGTCTTCATAAATAATTATTCCGCTGCTCCAGCCACGGTAAGATACTGTCAAGAACGCACAGGTTTTTCCGTTTTGTTTACGGATATATACGCTGTTAAGAGTGTCGTTTGAATTTGTTTCCCATGACTTTACAGCTTCGTCTTTTTCACAGGTGTATATTGCTGAATAGAAGTTTTCTTCTCCTTTTCTGCATATCACAAAAAGCTCTTCTTTGCCGTCATCGTTAAGGTCAACAATCTCAAAATCCAGTATTCCTGTATAACTTGTTCCGTTTACGGAAGGCATTCCGTATTCTGAGACAAGTTCTTCCAGGACAACTTTATAAGCATCTTCCGGAGAAATCCCTTTTCCACCTGAAGTTGCTGTTTTCTTTTTTGCACAACTGCTCATACAAAGGGCGAGTATTACTGCAAAAACAAATGTAAAAATTTTAAAAAAGTGCTTCTTCATTCCTTTATACATCCTTTCCTTATGTATATGTTAATTTTATCATAAGGTGAAAAATATAGCAATGCTTTTTTAATTATATATTTTACTTCTCATTGTAAAAAACAGTAGATTTTTTGTCATTCCTATGCTATAATGAAGTGTAATAGTATATATTAGGAGGCTTGTGTATGAACGTCATACAATCATTTATACTGGGACTTATCCAGGGAATAAGCGAATTTCTCCCGATTTCCTCTTCAGGACATCTTTCCATAGTCGGGCAGCTTATGGGGTTTGACCCGGAGGCAGATAATCTGCTATCCTTTAATATACTTCTTCATGTGGCAACACTTGCCGCTGTATTTATTGTTTACAGAAAAGATATATGGGAAATGGTCAAGGCATTTTTCGGCATGGTCAAGGACCTTTTTACAGGCAAGGGATTGAGGCTTAAAGAGTTTATGTACCGCAGATTGATTGTGATGCTTATTGTTGCAACAATTCCTGCAACAATAGCAGCATTCTTCCTCGGTGATATTATAGAAAATCCTGCGTTGTGGCAGATTGGTATATTCCTGATTATAACAGCAATACTCCTTTTCCTCAGCGAAAAACTTTCGGGAGGAAATACCGATATTGAAAAAATGTCCAACAAAAGAGCTCTCGGTGTAGGTTGTTTCCAGGCACTTGGCACACTTCCCGGCATAAGCAGAAGCGGAAGTACAATTGTTGGAGGTTTGTTCTGCGGGCTTAATAAGGCTACTGCAGTAAGATTTTCATTTCTGATGTCTATTCCCGCAATCCTGGGTGCGTTGGTTCTTGATATAAAAGATATGATTACCATGCCGTCGCAGTCACTTTCTGTTCTCCCCGTTGTGATAGGTATGATTACTGCCGCTGTAAGCGGATATTTTGCTATTAAATTTTTATTGAAACTTGTAGAAAAAAGCAAGCTCAGCTATTTTTCCATTTACTGCGTAGCGGCAGGTATTTTTGCAATAATACTCAATTTCACTATATAAAGGATGCTTAAAATGAAAAAGAAATCTTCTAAAAAATTCAGCAGTCTGAAAAAACTTCTTTCGCCTTCAGGAAAGAAGTTGGTTTCCAGATCCTCTGACAGTTCGGGAGCAAAGAGATCTACTTCATCAGCTTCAGGCAAAAAAACTTCTCCGGCTAAGAAACCTTCTACCCGTCCCGCATCAGGTTCAGGTAGTCATAAGTCAAGCGCAAGTCATTCCTCTGTTAAGGAAAAGTACCCGTCCAAAGAATTAAGGCTTATTGTACTTTCAGTAATTACTATTGTATTGTTTCTATCTTACTATTTGAATGCATTTGGTATTGTAGGTCGTTTCTTGCAAGGGATAGGAGCGTTTTTCATTGGAGGAATGTTCTTTACCGTTCCTTTATTTTTCTTGGCTTTCACAATACATATTTTTATGCGCGGAACTATTATCCCTTACAGACACAAGTATGTATTTGCGGCAATAGGCATTGTTTGTATAGCTGCACTTCTCACACTGGTTGAGGCGTCAAATTTTCCTCACCTGTATACCGGATCTTTTGCAAATCTTGAAACCACCATCGGCACTACAATTGATGACCGCACCTCAGGTGGCGTTATAGGTGCAATCATTACACTTCCCCTTCGACCTCTTATCGGTACTGTGGGAACGGGCGTTATATTAGTTGCTATGATCCTTGTTTCCTTTGTTATAACAACGGGTAAGCAACCCCTTATTAAATTTGCCAAATTCATGTCAGGCTATGTTTCCGAATTCATAGCAAACAGAAAAGCTGAAAAAGAAGAAGTGGAAGACGATGATATTGTGATTTCCGGTATTGAAGAGGAAGAAGAGGACAAGCCTAAAAAGAAGCTCCGCAGACGTCCTGAAGAAAAGAAAAAACTTCCTGAGGAGGATAAAAAGGACAGCGAAGAATCTGAGTTCAGAATCAATCTTTATGACGATAAAAAGGATAAAAAAGAAAAGAAATCCGATCCTGAAAAACCTGTTGAAATTCCGGAAGATATAAAGAAAATGGCAATGGAGGAATCCGGCGGTGTTGAAGATGAAAAAGAAGACACTTCCCCCATTGCAGTTACTGAAGATGAAATAGAGACAGATTACATCGAATATACCTTCCCTCCTGTTGATTTGCTGATGAAGGCAAAATCCCCCTCGGGCGGTCAGGACAAGCCTGAAGATTTAAGAACTCAGGCAAAGAAACTTGTCGATACTCTTGCAAGTTTCGGTGTTGAAGCAAAGGTGCTGGAAGTAAGCAAAGGTCCATCTGTTACACGATTTGAACTTCAGCCCTCAGCAGGCGTAAAGGTAAGCAAAATTGTAAACCTTGCAGATGATATTGCTCTTAACCTTGCGGCGTTCGGTGTAAGAATAGAAGCACCTATTCCCGGCAAAGCCGCAGTAGGTATTGAAATTCCCAATAAAAACACATCAATGGTTGCTCTCCGCGATGTTATCGATTGTGAGCAATTCAGATCGTATGAATCAAAAACTGCTTTTGCCATGGGTAAAGACATTTCGGGCGAGCCTGTTATAAGCGATATTTCAAAGATGCCCCATATGCTCATTGCCGGTGCTACAGGTAGCGGTAAGAGTGTATGTATAAACTCACTTATTACAAGTATTCTTTACAAGGCGGACCCCAACCAGGTTAAACTCATACTTATCGACCCCAAGGTTGTTGAGCTTGGCGTGTATAACGGTATACCTCACCTGCTCATCCCCGTCGTAACAGACCCCAGACGCGCTGCAGGTGCGCTTAACTGGGCTGTTCAAGAAATGGTTAAGCGCTACAGTATGTTTGCCACCGCAAATGTCCGTGATATTAAAGGTTACAACGAATATGCCGCAATGAGTGGCGACAGGCAGCTTGAACAGATAATTATTGTAATTGACGAGCTTGCTGACCTTATGATGGTTTCTCCTCACGAGGTTGAAGATTCCATCTGTCGTCTCGCACAGATGGCGAGAGCCGCAGGTATGCATCTTGTAATTGCAACACAACGTCCGTCGGTAGATGTTATTACAGGTCTTATTAAAGCAAATGTACCCAGCCGTATCGCATTTTCAGTATCAAGCCAGATTGACAGCCGTACAATTCTTGATATGGGCGGTGCCGAAAAACTTCTGGGTAAAGGCGATATGCTCTTCCTTCCCATGGGTGCAAGTAAACCCAAGAGACTTCAGGGTGCATTTGTATCCGATAAGGAAATTGAAAGAATTGTTGAATTCATAAAATCCGATTCAACCGCACATTATAACGAAGATATTATTGAACATATTGAAAACGGCGCTGAGGATCACTCTTCCTCTGACGATTCAGACGCTGATGACCTTCTTCCTCAGGCTATTGAAATCGTTGTGGAAATCGGTCAGGCAAGTGCATCACTTCTGCAGAGAAAACTGAAAGTCGGTTACTCTCGCGCAGGAAGACTTATTGACCAGCTTGAGGAAAGGGGTATTATCGGACCTCACGAAGGTAGTAAGCCCCGTAAAGTTCTTATGAGCAGAAGTGAGTTTCAAGAAATGATGGTAAACAACATTGAAGACTGATAATGCAGTATAAAAATACCAACCCTTCATATTTCGACATTTTTTGGTTATTTTATACAAAAAAAGATACAGTAAATTGGCTCCGTTTGAGCAATTTACTGTATTTTTTACTTGACAGAGCCGTTTTGCGGTGTTAAAATTATTGTAATGGGGGGAGTTATATGGACAAGATATCAAACGAAAACTTCGCCTCATTCAGCGATGAAGAATTAGTTGTATTGGCACAGCAGGGTAATGATAGGGCTCTTGACTATTTGCTCAGCAAATACTTTGCTTATGTGCGCAGTAAATCTCTTTCTTATTATATTGTCGGCGCGGATAGAGATGACATTATTCAAGAGGGTATGATTGGTCTGTTTAAGGCTGTCAGGGACTTCAGCAGTGAGCGTGGCGTGACATTCAAGACATTTGCAGATGTATGTGTCACAAGACAAATAATCACCGCAGTCAAAAATGCCAGCAGACAGAAGCATGCACCTCTTAATTTTTATGTATCTTTAAATAAATCCGTTTCGGATGATGAGAGCGATTCCACCTTAGGAGAGTTGTTGGAACATGAAAAAGTTTTAAATCCTGAGGAAATCCTGATTAAAAAAGAGAGTGTCGATATACTGGGAAGTGAAATGCAAAAACTTCTCTCGACTTTTGAATCTCAGGTGCTGTCTTTATATCTTCAGGGAAACAGTTATCTCGCAATCGGAAAGATAGTAGGTAAGGATCCCAAAGCTGTAGATAATGCACTGCAGCGAATTAAGAAGAAGTTTGAAAAGATTTCTTCTGATTGATTTGTTATATGCCCAAAGCGGCGTGGTAACCGTAATGGGTAAAAAATATTTTATAGGTAAAAGTAAGGAGATCAAACAATGTACGAAGACAAGACTTTAGTCTGCAAAGATTGCGGACAGGAATTCGTGTTCACAGCAGGCGAGCAGGAATTCTATGCGGAAAAAGGCTTCCAGAACGAGCCCCAGAGATGTAAGGATTGCAGAGCTGCAAAGAAAGCATCTCTCAGAGAAAACAGAGAAATGTATACTGCTGTTTGCGCTGAATGTGGCGGTGAAGCAAAAGTTCCTTTCATCCCTAAGGATGACAGACCTGTTTACTGCAGCGAGTGTTTTGCAAAGAACAGATAATCTCCTTATTAACCAGAGAAGATTACAACAAAAGAGTGATAGCTGAGCTATCACTCTTTTTTGTTGTGTTCTGCCGATAACATCCGCATTGCATTTAATACAGCAATTATCATTACGCCCACATCAGCAAAAATTGCAGCATACATATTATCAAATCCCAATACGCTTAAAATCATTACGCCAAATTTAATCAAAAGCGATAACCAGATGTTCTGACGCACAATGCGCATGGTTTTTTTTGAAATTCTGATTGATTCAGCTACGGCGGAAAGGGAGTCGTTCATTATAACAACATCTGCAGCCTCAATTGCGGCATCACTTCCCAATGCGCCCATTGCTATTCCTACATCCACACAGGAAAGAACGGGAGCGTCGTTTATTCCATCACCTACAAAGGCAATTTTCCCTTTCCCCTCTCCTTTGATTTTCAATGCCAACGACACTTTATCCTGCGGAAGAAGCGAAGAATATGTTTCATCCACGCAGACATTTTCTGCTATTTTTTCTGCAACAGCAGAATTGTCTCCCGTAAGCATAATAGAACGCTTCACGCCAAGCGATTTAAGCTGTTTTACGCTATTTTTTGCTTCAGGCTTAATTTTATCTGTAAGAGCAATAAAACCTGCGTATATGCCGTTAATTGCAATATATACAACTGTTTCTATTTCCTGTTCATCAATAATCCTGACACCGTTACTGCTCATCAGCGTTTTGTTTCCTGCAAGAACAATTTTTCCATCTATCTGAGCCCTTATTCCGTTTCCGGGGAGATTTGTTACATTCTGTACACGGTTTTTCTCAAGGTTATTTCCATATGCTTTTACAATCGAAACAGCTATGGGATGATTGGAAAAACTTTCTGCAAGTGCTGCCGTTTCCATAAGTTCTTCTTCACTTATATTGTGAGGGAGAATTTTCACAACCGAAAATCCGCCCTCGGTAATCGTGCCTGTTTTATCAAAGGCGACCTTTTCAACTTTTGACAAAGCTTCCAGATAGTTTGACCCTTTTATAAGTATACCTTTTTTGGATGCCGCACCAATACCGCCGAAAAATGTCAACGGCACCGATATAACCAATGCACATGGGCAGGACACTACAAGAAATACCAGTGCACGTCTTACCCACATCATAAACGGCTGACCAAGTAATATCGGAGGTACGACGGCAGTCAGAAGAGCCGCTATAAATACGCATGGAGTATATTTCCTTGAAAACTTTGTTATAAATTTTTCTGACTGGGATTTATGGGCAGAAGAGGTTTCTACAAGCCTTAAAATCTTAGCTACCGTACTTTCTTCAAACACACCGCTTACGCGTATTTTAACGGGGCTTTCAAGGTTAATCATACCACTGATTGCCTTTTCTCCCTCAACAGCTTCTATGGGCAAGCTCTCGCCTGTAAGTGACGAAGAATCAAAGCTGGTTTTTCCCTCTTCTATTATTCCGTCAAGTGGAACTTTTTCCCCGGGAAGAACAAGTATTATCTCCCCTGTTTTTACTTCTTCCGGAGAAACTCTTTCTTCTCTACCGTCACGCAAAACAGTCGCAAAGTCGGGTTTTATCTTCATCAGTTCTTTTATTGATTTGCGGCTTTTTCCCACGGCAATTCCCTGAAAAAGTTCCCCAGTCTGATAGAGAATCATAACCATTGCCGCTTCCGGATATTCCTGCAGGAGTAAAGCACCGACAGTTGCCAGACTCATAAGAAACTCTTCATCAAAAATCTGCCCTGAAAAAATTTTTCTGACCGCTCCCCAAAGCACGTCATATCCAACGACTAAATAGGAAGCACAAAGGACAGCGACACTTACATACCCGTCAAAAAAGAAAGATACGACAAAGAGAAGTGAGGCTATAAGTACTTTTGTAAGTCGTTTTTTGTGTCTTTTACTCATAATTCTTCTATTTCAAAATCACGTTCGGTTTTTCTTCCGGCCTTTACAATCTCTTTTTCAAGGCGAGAAAAGTCTCTATCCTCTGCCTCAACGGTAAGTGTTCCTGTGATAAAGTTAAGCTGAGCACTCTTTACCCCATCAAGATTTTTTATTGCATTCTCAATTTTTCCTGCACATACTGCACAGTCAATTTCTGAAACCTCGTACTTTTTTATCATTTTAAATCATCCTTTCTGTCTTCTATAAGGTGGTCATATCCCTGATCTATAATGCTTCTTACATGATCATCGGCAAGGAAGTAATAAACTGTTTTTCCTTCCCTGCGGCAATCAACAAGCTTATTGTTTTTCAGAACTTTAAGCTGATGAGAAATGGCAGGCTGCGCCATCCCTAAAAGCTCTGCAATTGCACAAACACAAAGTTCTGATTCAAAAAGGGAGAACAAAATCTTCATCCTTGTGGTATCTCCGAAAATTTTGAACAAGTCTGCCAGGTCGCACAAAAGCTCGTCCGCGGGAATTTCATTACGCACAGCATTTAAAACTTCATCGTGATTATGTTTCGCCATCATATGCGCCTCCATTCATATGTTTGTTCATACATATGTTACCACACACATATGTATTTGTCAACAACAAAAAAGGATAACTGAAAAAATCAGTTATCCTTTTTTTTACTATTCACAATATAAAACAGCGAAAGGGACGAAAGCAACAATCCAGTAACTGTAAAGACCAATGCCCCCTGCATCGTAATATTCTCCTGCATCAGAGACGCTGAAAGATTGAAAATCGAGTGACACAAAGTTACTGTTTTTATATTCTTCGTTTTATAATATACAATTCCAAGTGCAATCCCTACAACAAAAGCGAAAATGGATTGGAACAGAACGCCATGCAATGCGCCAAACGCTGACGCCTGCAGCACAATGGCTGCCCACGGTCTCATTATCCTGAGTAATCTTCCCATGACAAGAACTCTGAAAAGAAGTTCCTCAAAGAAAGGGGCTATAAGCGCTATACAGCATATCCACATCAGCGCTTGCCAGTTTGTTGTTATCTCGGGATTGTTACCTGCAGCGCTTTCAATTGATTGAGCCAACACAGGTATTTTTTGTGCAATGTAATAATACGCAACTACCAAAAACCTACAACCTACAGCAAGGACTGAAGCCATTAAAAAAATTATCGGAGGATTTTTTTCTCTTACAATCTCATTTTTTAACGGCTCTTTCACCATTTTGCCTATCAATATATATAACCAACAACACAATGCCCATGTCACTACAGTCAGTACACAAGTGTTATTGATTGCTGTTATTTGTGCTTCATACGACGACAGTCCGCCTGCATTCGTAAGCCACCAGAAATATATATTTCCGACGGCAAATGAAACCACATAATAGAGCACAACATACGCTAAGGCTATAATAAAGTTTTTAGCTTTTTTTTGCTGTTTTTTCAACTTTTTTCTCCTCAGGATGTAATTCTATAATGATTTTCTTTGGACATTTCTCTGCACAAATACCACATCCGATACACTTATCATAATCTATTACAGCGTGGTTATTTTCTACTGTTATTGCCTGAACGGGACAATTCTTCTCGCAGATTTTACAACCAATGCAACCTACTGAACACTTTGCCTTCATATCGGCACCTTTGTCGCAGGAGCTACATTTAACAATGTATTTTGTGCTCTTTTTCACAATCTTTATAAGCTTCTTCGGGCACGCCTGTTCACATTCGCCACAACCACCACATTTGTCGTAATCCACAACTGCAATACCGTTTTCGATTTTTATTGCATTGTTCTGACAAACTGCCGCACAACTTCCGAATCCGAGACAACCATATGCACATGCCTTATGTCCGCCACCTTGCAGGGTTGCTTCCAAAGAGCAATCTTCTATACCTTCATATATATACTTATCTGTTGCAGTCTCTGTTTCACCGTGGCAAAGAACAACTGCACACTTTTCTTCAACTGCTTCAGCCTGAACGCCCATAATTTCAGCAATTGCGTCAGCAACTTGCTGGCCGCCGGGACTACAAGCATTGATTTTTGCACCCTTCGAAGATATTGCTGCAGCGTAAGCACTGCAACCTGCATATCCGCAACTACCGCAATTGGCACCGGGAAGAACCTCCGTAATTGCTTCTGCACGTTCATCTTTCTCAACAGCAAAGATTTTTGATGCAAACGCCAGAAGAATTCCCAGGAAAAGACCTATTGCACCCATTGCCAAGGCAGGAAAAAATATATCTGTCATAGTTTAATCATTCCTTTCAAAAAGACATTCCCGCAAATCCCAAAAATGCCATTGCAAGAAGGGATGCGCTTATAAGAGCAATGGGCATTCCCTGCAATGCTTTGGGTATATCCGAGCTTTCAAGTCTTTCACGGACACCTGCAAAAAGCACAATTGCTATCATAAAGCCGATACCTGCAGAAAAACCGTTTACAATTGTTTCTATGAGGGTGTAGCTTCCCTCTGATGAAATAACAGATGCGGAATTTACATTAAGAAGCGCAACACCAAGAACTGCACAGTTTGTAGTTATAAGCGGAAGATAAATACCAAGAGAGCTGTAAAGCGACGGAATTGATTTCTGCAAAAACATTTCAACAAACTGAACAAGTGCCGCAATAATAACAATGAATGCAATTGTCTGCATATATTCAATATTCAGCGGAACTAATATAAACTTCTGGCAAAGCCATGTCATAATAGATGCAAGGGTCATAACAAAGGTTACTGCCATTCCCATACCGATCGCTGTATCAAGTTTTTTTGAAACTCCGAGGAAAGGACAAATTCCCAAAAATTTAACAAGAACAAAGTTCTGAACAAAAATTGAAGTAAGAGCTAACCCTATTAATGCGGGCATTTATCTCTCCCCCTTTCTGTTTTTAATCACATTTATAATTCCCAAAAGAAGCCCAAGGGTGAGGAATCCTCCCGGAGGAAGAAGCATAATTGTTGCAGGAGTAGAAATTCCTACAGACATACCTAAAATAGTTCCGTTTCCCAAGATTTCTCTTATTGCGGAAATTATTGAAAGAGCTATTGTAAAACCAAGTCCCATACCGATACCGTCAACTGCAGATTTTGCAACACCGTTTTTTGAAGAGAAAGCTTCAGCTCTTGCAAGAATGATACAGTTAACAACGATAAGAGGAATGAAAAGACCGAGCGACTGAGAAAGTGCAGGGATATATGCCTTTAAAATAAGGTCAACAACAGTTACAAATGTAGCAATAATTACAACGTATGCCGCAATTCTGATTTTCGATGGAATCAGTTTACGAAGCATTGATACAAGTATATTTGAAAGAGTAAGTACGAATGTAACAGATAATCCCATACCTATTCCGTTAGCAAGAGATGTTGTAACGGCAAGGGTAGGGCACATACCCAGAAGTTGCATGAAAGTTGGGTTTTCATTTATGATACCATTTTTAAATGTTTTAATCATTTTGTACCCTCCTTCAATTCTTTTTCAACCATATCTTTTGCTTTTGCAATACCGCTTTCAACAGCACGGCTGCTGATTGTAGCACCGGTTACTGCCTTGAATTCATTCGGAGAGTCAGTATCCTTTTTTACAACCTTAAGATCCGTGAGGCTCTTATTTTTAAACTGCTTCTTAAAATCGTTATCTACGATTTTTGCACCGAGACCTGCCGTCTCACTCTGCGAAAGGATTTCAATTCCCTGAACGTACATATTGCTGTCGATACCAACCATCATTACAATATCTCCGCCGTATCCTGAAGTTGTAACCTGTGCGCAAAAGCCCACTACTACTCCTTCTTTTTTTGCTACTTTTAAGTTTTCGTCTGTTGCAACGGCTTCAAAAGTATCTGCCTCAGGAAGAAGTGTTTTCATTGCATTTTCTGCAGCTTCTTTTTCTGCTTTTGCAATTGCAGGAGCGGTTACCTTGTTAACACCTGCAAGAATAAATGCTGCAACAAGTGTAATAATGCAAAGAACGGCAGAAAGTTTTATAAATTCTTTTTTCATAATTAACCCTCCCCCTTAATTCTTTACTTTGCCAAAGGGCTTAGGCATTGTCCACTTATCAAGAAGAGGTGTAAGGATATTCATAAGAAGAATTGCAAAACTTACACCCTCAGGGTATCCTCCCCAGAATCTTATTACACAAGTAAGCACACCGCAACCTATACCGAATATTATCTGTCCCCAAGGTGTTGTAGGACTTGTCACATAGTCTGTTGCCATAAATATTGCACCCAAAAGAACGCCACCGGAAAGAACCGCTGTTATGGGGTTCTGGATGCTTGCTACCGCGCTTTCACCGCAGAGCCATGTCATAAGCATAACACTACCTACAAACGCAAGAGGAATTCTTACACTTATTACCCTGCGAATGAGAAGATACGCAAATCCGATAAGAAGTGCAATTCCGCAAGTTTCACCTATACAACCGGGGATAATCTGTCCGTTCTCATACACGCCGAAAAGCTGTTCCCATGCAGTAGGTGCAGTACCTGCAAATTCACTTGACAGAGGAGTCGCACCTGTTATTACATTTGTATCAAAAATAGTCATTTTATCAAGAGCAAATGTAGTCATTGCAAGGGGGAATGACGCCAGTACGAACGCACGGCCCACAAGGGCAGGATTCATAAAATTCTGACCGATACCGCCAAAGAGCTGTTTGACAATTACAATTGCTATAAATGCACCAATTACAACTATGTACAACGGTACGTTTGACGGAAGACAGAATGCATAAAGCATACCTGTAACAACCGCACTCATATCACTGATTGTGCGCTTCTTATGAGCAACAATCTGATACGCCCATTCAAAACCCACACAACATACCACAGAAAGAAGCATAACCAGAAATGCACGCTGCCCGAAAAGTATAACACCGGCAAATGCAGCAGGCATAAGAGCGATTATAACATCAAGCATAACATCTTCTATACTGTTTTTCTCTCGTATATGCGGAGTGGATGAAACTTTAAGTTTAAGGTTTTCCATCATTTTGCACCCTCTTTCTGTTTCTGTGCGCGTTCGCGCTGGATTGCCATAACACTTCTTTTAGCAACTCTTATATTCTGAACGAGCTGTCTTTTTGAAGGACATCCAAAGCTGCAGCATCCGCATTCTATACAAGAAGTAACATCATACTTCTCGCAAGTTTCCAAGTCACCTTTTGCTGCATACTGCTGAAGATAGAGGGGCATAAGGTTCATAGGGCAGTGTTCTACGCATTTTCCACATCTGATACAGGGATTTTCCGGAGGAATTTCTGCTTCTTTATCAGTAAGTGCAAGAATTGCTGATGTTCCTTTTATAATCGGAACATCAAGTCTGAACTGTGCAATCCCCATCATAGGGCCGCCCATTATTATCTTTGCGGGATTTCTTATAAATCCGCCGTTTTGTTCAATTATGTAATCAATAGGAGTTCCTATACGCACCTTGTAGTTTGCGTTCTGTGCAAAGGGAGTCCCTACAACGGTTACTATACGGCGCATCAAAGGTTTACTGTACATAAACCTTCTTGCAATAGCGGTACAAGTATCTATATTTACAACAATAACACCTACATCGGCAGGAAGCTTTCCTGCAGGAATTACCCTTTTTGTAACAGCATATATAAGCTGTTTTTCACTACCCTGAGGATATTTTTTCTTAAGGGTATCGATTGTAATTCCTTCAGATGCACATTCCTTTTTCATAAGAGCTATCGCATCTTTCTTGTTGTCTTCTATTGCAATATGACCGTTAGTAATACCGAATCTGTAAAGCAGAATCTTAAGGCCGAGAATAACTTCCTCGGGTGTATCAAGCATTACTCGGTGGTCATTTGTAAGATACGGCTCACACTCTGCTCCGTTTACTATAATTGTATCAATTTTAGAAGGATCCGGAGGCATAAGTTTTACATGTGTGGGGAATGTTGCTCCTCCCATACCTACTATACCTGCTTCTCTGATAATACCGGGAATATCATCAGGAGCAACGGTCTTATAATCAAGAGGTTCGAGGTTGTATGCTCTTTCCTCTTCAAAGTCATTTTCAATAATTATGGACTCAACCATGGAGCCATTCGGCACCGGATAAGGTTTAATAGCCGTTACTGTTCCTGAAACAGAAGAATGTATGGGAGCACTTACAAATGCTTCACTGTCGGCAATCTTCTGTCCTTTCAGTACACGGTCACCAACCTTAACTATGGGAGTACATGGCGCACCCAGGTGTTGTACAAGGGGGAATACCAATGTCTTTGGCGGGTCCAGAACTACAATTTTTTTCTTGTTTGTCTGGGCTTTGTTGTCATCAGGGTGTACACCGCCCTTAAACGTAAACTTTTTAAGCATATTCTCTCTCCTTTTCTCCTTATGCTTTCTGTAGTTTTATTTCAAATATTTATTTGCGTAATATGATAATTTAAGCTGTTTCTCATTTGCATATGTTGCACGAATAGATGCTATTATGGAGGTATCCGCACCAAATGACCTTAGCTCTTCTTCCAGTCTTTTTATAAGGGCTTCTACTTTTGCATCACACTCACTCTCAAGGTTTCTTACCACAGGTGTGAAATGAGAAATCGTTTCAGCCCTTGCTTCAGCATCCTGTTCGTGATCTTTTATACCCTCATAATAGTTTGCACCTTGTCTGATGGTTGCCTCTGCTCTGGCAGTGAATTCATTCTGCAACCTATATAACTCAGCCATATAGCGACTTACTATTTCATCTTTGTTAGGAGTTTCTTCTGTTTTATGTTCTTCGCTCTTTTCTTCAAAAATTTTCTGATAAACGTCTGTTACCGTAGTTTCACCTTTCTCAATCAGTTCTTTTTCTTCTTCGGTGATTTCTCGAACAGGAATTTCCATATACGTATTGACATCATTCACCAGTTTTATCTGATTATCATTACGCTGACGCTCTATTTCCTCAGAATTTTCCATAATTCCCATCAGTATACTTTCAATATTATCTTCCTGCCAAACAGTAACGAAGGTTATAGCAGAAATAAATAAAACAGAAAGTGCTGTCAACGCTATTAAAAGTTTTTTCATACTGTAACCCCCAAAAAAATTTATCATTTTTTCAGCAATTCCAAAGCCAGAAAAGCATTTTCTTTCGCTTTTTCTCTTATTGGAATCAATTCTTTTTCCAATTGACTGCGAAGCAAATCTGAATTTTCAAGAACCTCTTCCAGAACTTTCAGAAAATTCTCAAACCCAAACTCATCAAGCTCTACATAATTCTTCTGATGCATATACTCCATAAAGCCTTTTACTTTGGGGTCATATGCAATTCCTGCCATAGGAACATCCATAACAGAAGCAAAAATAAGCATATGGAGGCGCATTCCTACAGCAATGCTGCATCGTCCTATAAGAGCCAACATATCGCAAACCGATATTTCCGAGTCTAAAACTTTTGACTCCTCTTTCATTTTAGAAGCTATCCTTAAAGATATATCCAGGTCCAATGCCCTCTGCATAGGAATAAATACAGGAGTATATCCTTTTTTTGCAACTTCATCCAGTGCTTTTGCTAAGTTTTCTTCAAAATTTTCCGGAGCGTTCCGACTTTCTCTTACCGAAACAGCTATAGTCTTAGAATCAGCCCCTATGGAATATCGGGAAAAAATCTCCTGCGCCTTTTTATCATCCGATGCAATAAGATTAAATGCAGGATCGGCAGTAACCATAACTTTCGGTTTTGTTATATTGCAACGCTGAATCTCTTCCAAGGAAACATTCTCTCTCAGTGTGATGAGATCAGTTTTATTAAGAACCCGCCTAACCTTTTTTACGTTTTTGTCGCTGATAGGACCCATTCCGTTTGCATAAAGCATAGTCTTAAGCCCCATTTTTTCAGCAAGAGATATAATTCCCAGATAGTAAAGAAGGCTCTTTGTACTGGTCGCATCCTGTATCAGAGTTCCGCCGCCGCTTAAAAGCAGTTTCGCAGACCTGAATTCTCTTATTATAGAAAAAATATTAAACCTGTTTACGGTTTTAATTCCGTAACGCTCCTTTGTCTGTTTCGCGTCTGCCGATAATGCAGTTATTGTAATATCGGGATTTATACTTTTCAGGTCAGAAACAATACTTTCAAGAAGTGCTTCATCCCCGCTGTTCCCCAGTCCGTAATAGCCGGAAATTATGATGTCCGACATATACACACCTGCCTTCTTATGCAAGTTCTATTTTAAGGAAAGATTTCTTACCTTTCTTAACAACAATCTTACCATCGTTAAAACTATCCTTAGTGATTACAAGGTCAATACCTGTAACTTTCTCATTATCCACACTAAGACCGCCCTGCTGGATAAGTCTTCTTCCTTCACCCTTGGAGGGGATAAATTTCACATTTACAAGAAGGTCAAGAATTGCTATTCCGTCACCGATTTCCTCGGTTGTTACCTGCGCGGAGGGCATATTAGCTGCATCTCCCTGTCCTGAGAAGATTGCCGCTGCTGTTTCCTGAGCTTTCTTAGCCTCCTCTTCACCGTGAACAAGCTTTGTAACTTCAAATGCAAGAAGTTCTTTAACCTTGTTAAGCTGGCTACCCTCAAGCTTTTCATATTCACGAATTTCATCCATGGGAACAAATGTGAGAAGTTTAAGACACTTACATACGTCGCTGTCATCAACATTTCTCCAATACTGATAGAACTCATAAGGAGAAGTCTTTTCAGGAGCAAGCCATACTGCCCCGTTTGCAGTTTTACCCATCTTCTTACCCTCACTGTTTGTAAGGAGAGTAAATGTCATACCGTAAACCTGTTTCTGATCCTTTCTTCTGCAAAGATCAAGACCTCCTAAGATGTTGCTCCACTGGTCGTCGCCGCCAAGCTCTATCTTACAGTCATACTTACGGCTGAGCATAAGGAAGTCATAGCTCTGCATAAGCATATAGTTAAATTCAAGGAAGGAAAGCCCCTTTTCAAGTCTCTGCTTGAAACATTCTGCCGCAAGCATCTGATTAACGGAGAAGCAGGAACCGATGTCACGAATGAACTCAACATAATTAAGGTCAAGGAGCCAGTCCGCATTGTTAACCATGATAGCCTTTCCGTCAGAAAAGTCGATTACCTTGGAAAGCTGTTCCTTGAAACGTTCACAGTTATAGTCTATTGTTTCTTTTGTCATCATCTGACGCATATCTGTTCTGCCGGAGGGATCGCCAATATGACCTGTACCGCCACCAACAAGAGCTATGGGACGATGTCCGTGCATCTGCATATGACGCATTACAACCATCTGCAGGAAATGCCCTACATGAAGGCTATCTGCAGTAGGGTCAAAACCGATATAAAAAGTTACCTTCTCCTTTCCGAGAAGTTCACGGATTTCCTCTTCATGTGTTGTCTGTGCAAGAAGTCCTCTTTCTTTTAAAACGTCAAAAACGTTACTCATTGTATAATCATTCCTTTCACGGTAATTAAATACTACATACCTATTTTACATTATACCATTTAAACCCACTATTTTTCAAGTGTTTTAGCTATTTTTTCTGAGCAATATGTCTAAAAAACAACACCTTTTCCGTCAAACTCAGGAATAAAACTTTCGGAAGCTGCTTCTTCCTCTTGTACAAAGGCGTTTTCAATACCTAAATCTATGCAAAAATCTATTATCTCGTCGTATTCCTGAGATGTAAGTTTCCGTGTTAATTCAGGATATTTTTCACAATTCCCGAAAGGCGTATATTGACTCATAATACTGAGAAGCACATTTTCTCCGTACCTGTTGTAGATATAGCGGATAATCTCTTTTGAGTCATCGGCATGTTCCGGCAAACAAAGATGTCTTACAATAATTCCTTTCTGGAGAATACCGTTTTCATCCAAAACAGGATTCCCTGCCAGATTATACATTTTTTCAAGAGCTGTTTTTACTACCTGCGGGTAATCCTGCGCCATAGAATAATTTTCGGAAATTACTGAATTCATATATTTAAAATCCACCAGATATATATCTATTACATCTTTCAGATATTCCAGCGTTTGCTCTGTTACATAGCCGCTGGAATTAAGAATTACCGGGATTTCAAGCCCTCTTTTTCTTGCACTCAAAACAGCCTCCCTGATATGCGGAGCAAAATGCTCCCCTGTCACAAGATTTATATTGTGAGCACCTTGTTTCTGCAAATCCAGAAATATATCAACAGGAGACTTTTCTCCAAGTTCTACTCCTTCTTGACCCCTGCTGAGTTTATAGTTCTGACAGTAGCAGCATTTAAGATTACAGCCGGCAAAAAACACTGTCCCCGAACCTCTTTCTCCCGATATGCAAGGTTCTTCCCACATGTGAAGAGAGGCTCTTCCCATTCTGAGAGTTGAGGTTTCTCCGCAAAATCCTCTGAGGTTTTTATTTCGGTTTACTTTACACATTCTTGGGCATAGAGTGCATTTTTCGTATTCTTCAAAAAACATAACTATCACCTGATTTTCTCTTAAAAAGATAAAAATCCGATTACACAGATGTATACCGGATTTTTTATCTATATAAAACATATTCAAATTTTTGCCGGATAAACCTTTTCTGCCGAAGCAACTATACTTTTCTGCATGCGTATAAAATTCCTGTACTCTCTATCGGTCAATTTTTTCTTTACATATTCGCAAGCACTTAAGTATTCCGGTTTCCTGTCGGATAAATTATGGCAATCAGTACCAAGTATCGAAACCATACCTTTTCTTATAAACTTAATGGCTTTTCTTCGGGTAGAAAACTTATTTAAAAACGCACAGTTCATCTGTAGAAGAGCACCCATTTCCACTAACTCGTATACTTTTGAAAGATTTTTTCCATATCGCAAATACCTTTCAAAATGAGCTAATACCGGAGTAAATCCTTTTCCGATAAGTTTTTCAAAGCTGCGTATCATCGAATCAGTCCACTCTGAAAAAGGCATTTCAACCAAAATATAGTTAGTACCTTTTATACACAGTTTAGAAATATCCTCAATTCTCCACAGTTCCTCAAAAAAATATACTTCACTACCCAAGTACAAATTGATGTCCAACTGATTAGTTTTTAGTTCTTCAATAAGCTTATTGAGAGCCTTCTCCCTTATTTCCGTATAATTTTCAGCAGATGAAGAATATGCGTAAAAATGCGGAGTGAGGAACACATTATTAACGCCCTGTTCTTTTAACATTTTGAGCAAAACGACAGATTCTTTTCCGCTGCTACATCCATCGTCAATTCCGGGAAGCACGTGAGTATGAAAATCTATCATAAGAAAACCTTCTTCTTATTTTTTTTCGTTTGCTTTATCCTTACTGTTTTTTGTATGTCCATATCCATAACCATAGCCATAGCCACCGTAACCATATCCGTTACCATAGCCGTTACCGTAACCACCGTAGTAACCACTTCTGTAGTATTTCTGTTTCTTACCGTAACGATAGTATCCGTGTTTACCATAACGATAGCCCATCTTAATATCCGAGAGTCTGCCGTTAAGAACAAACCCAAGAATGTTTGCATCAACAAATGAAAGCTTTTTTATAGCCTCCGCAACATTTTCTCTGTCGGTTCTACCCTGTCTTACAACAAGCAGAATACCATCTACCATCTTACTCATTACTGCAGCATCCGTAACAATATTTATGGGAGAAGTGTCCAGGAAAATGTATTCGTAAATTTCCGAAAGCTTGTCTAAAACATCTTTCATCGCTGCACTACCTAAAAGTTCGGCAGGATTCGGAGGCATATCCCCTGAAGGGATTACATCAAGGTTTGCATAATCAGAATGGACAATTGTTGAATCTATGGTGCTGAGGTTTGCAAGAACATTGGAAAGACCCGGTGTTGAAGGAATATTGAGAAGGTTTGCAATATTGGGCTTTCTAAGGTCACAGTCAACAATCAAAACTTTTGAACCTGTCTGTGCAAACGAAATTGCCAGGTTAAGACAGTTTGTACTTTTTCCTTCACCTGCAAGCGCACTTGTAACAATTATTCTCTTAGCTCCGTCATGAGGGATTGTAAAAACAATATTTGTTCTGAGGGCTTTATATGCTTCTTTAACATGGAACGAACTTTTATCGTTTAAAACCTTCGCTCTCTTCACAATCAAGGGAGAACCTGCATTGATAGCATCTTTTCTCAGAAACTTGGATGAAAATTTTCTTAAATTAGAAACAATATTTGCCATTTTTATCTCCTCCTACCGTCTTTAACTTTCTGATTCTTCATTATTTGAAGAATCATCGTAGGATACATATATTTCGGGGATAGCACCCAGCACAGGATAATTGAAGCGGTTTACAAGATCGTCCGCCGATTTCACACGAATATCGAAAAGCTCTTTAAGGAGAATTACAGATATACTGAGTACAAAACCGAGCAACGCACCTAAAATTGTGTTGTTACGCACATTGGGAGATGCCGGAACGGAAGAAACCTTTGCAAAGTCAACTACTTTAACCGTACTGAGCGGGATGTACTCCCTCATCTTCAATTCAACGGTTGTACCGATTTCATTGGCTATATCACGCGACATAACACGGTCCGTATCCAATACTGAAATCTTAATGATATATGTATTTAACACTTCCTCAACAGAAAGCATATTTCTGATTTTTCCGGCCGTATACTTTTTGCCTTTTGTTTCGCTGATATTTTCTGCAACGGTCTGCAAAATAGCATCTCTCTTTATGATCTCAATACAGGTGGGCACCAGATCTCGTGATGCTGTAATATCGCTGGCGTTGGTTTTATATTCCGTATCTGTTATTTCCAAATCTCTGCGGTTATATATTACCATTGTTACGGTTGACTCATATTTTTTTACTAATAAATATTCACTCAAGCCATAGGAAATCAAGCCAAATATTATTGTTATTACAACGATTGATACTATACGGTCTAAAACGACCTCTATCATTCGTTTTATATCAAGTTGTTCGACATCTTTTGTTTTACTCATCAAACTTCCCCCTATAAACATTCTCCCTTATATTTTAATACAAAATCGGTGTTTTTGTCAATAGGGGTTCTTTGTTTTTCACAAGTTTTCGTAACATTCATCAATATTGTCCGCGCTATTATTGTATGCTTCTACGGCAAGAGAGTCGCATATTTCATTATACTCATTTCCATCGTGTCCTTTTACCCAGATAAATTCAACCGTATGCACTGATATAAGAGCAATCAGTTCCTCCCATAAATCACGGTTCAGTACCGGTTTCTTATCGGATTTTTTCCACCCGTTTTTTTGCCACGATGAAATCCAGTTCCGATTGATGGCATCTGTCAGATATTTTGAATCGCTGTATAAATCCACAACGCACTCTTCCTTGAGAAGTCTGAGTGCTTCTATTGCAGCCATCAGTTCCATACGATTATTTGTAGTTTTTCGAAAACCTTTGCTTATTCTTTTTTCGTTACCATTATAAATAAGCACTGCACCAAAGCCACCCTTTCCGGGGTTTCCCGTGCATGCTCCATCTGTATAAATCTGAACTTTTTTCACATTATCACCTTGCTTTGTTTCCAAAAGAAAGGTTGTTACAAATGATATTTGCAACAACCTTTCGCTTGTTTCTTATTCAGTCATTCCGGGAACAATTATGGTTGATTTTCCGGAAACTGCTGTAAACTTACCGAGTGAACCATCGGGGAATTTCTTAACAAGTTCCATAGGAAGCTTTTCAAGTTGAAGCTGCGTTCCGTTACCGATTGCATTTATCCATGCATATGTACCGGAATTAAGAACAGCTTTCTTACCGCGGATTACCATTCTTTCAACTTCACAATTAGTAAAGCTAACTTCACTCTTAACACCGTCACCTATAAAAATAACATTATCTGTCTTGAGGCCTTTGAAAGAAACATTCTCTGCTCTTACAAGAACGTTACCTTCGGGAAGAGTTGTGTATTCACCGGATTCATCGATGTATGTAGCAACAATTCTGTCCATAATCTGAGCAAATTCAAGTCTTGTCATTGCATCGTTAGGTCTTATGTTAGAAATGTTTCCGAGGTAACCGGCTGCTGCTATACTGCTTACTTCTTTCTTTGCCCAATCAGCTACCTTGTTACCGTCTTTATACACGGAAAGTGCGTTCGCATTTGCTTCGGGAACACAGAAAATTCTGGAAAGAACAATAAGAGCTTCCTGACGGGTAATTGTGTTGTTGGGGTTGAGTCTTTTCTTGTCATCACCCTTGAAAGCATCCAT
Source organism: Oscillospiraceae bacterium (assembly GCA_015068735.1). Classification (GTDB taxonomy): domain Bacteria; phylum Bacillota; class Clostridia; order UMGS1883; family UMGS1883; genus UMGS1883. The sequence goes on along the minus strand of SVJW01000009.1, from coordinate 21,738 downwards.
TTTAACAGCTTTCGCCATTGCATCGTAGTACCAATCTCCGGCCTTTACATCAACAAAAGAGGAAATATCTGCTACTTCTTCTGCTCTCATAGCTCTTGACATGATAGTTGCCATCTGCGCTCTTGTGATTGCTGTGTTGGGCTGAATTGTACCGTTGGGGAAGCCTGTAATAAGACCGTTATCAACGGCTCTCTGTAAAACTTCTCCGTCTGTGCCCTGAGGCATATCTGTAAAGGATGCAAATACACTTACAGACATGAGGAAAATCATTGCAACAGTTAAAACCAATGCTGAAATTTTTTTCATTTTCATAAACTCCTTTTATGTAAAATATAATTATATTTTTCATATGTAGCCCCGCAGTGCCGTTTTCTTCGGACTATTCTAAACCTGCGTATGCAGGTGGGTGACTTGATTACCGCTCCTGGGTTTCCCTGTCTTCAAACGGAGGGCCTACACGCCACGGCAAAACATCAGTCTCCCTTAATAGATGTGTTGGTTAAAATAAATCCGTAATTGCGCACACCGCAGGGAATGTGCTAATTATAGCATATTATTTGTTTTAAATCAATCTAAAAATTCAAATTCGTCCTTATTGTTTTCCTTGAAAATATTGTAAACTGCGTCAAATAAATCCCCGTCGTCTACACCTTCAAGCATTTCTTCTCCGTCAATCTCCACAAGTTTCATAACGAACACTTCGCCGTCAATTTCTTCGCTGTCAGTTGCGGGAATGAGGATAAAATAAGTATCTCCTTCATATTCAACAGTATCTAAGAATTCGTAATCTTCCTCAACTGTCTCAAAACCTGCTCTGTTTTCTTCTGTCATAACAATAAACTCCTTTTTAATAATTAGCATCCAGATAGCCTTGTAAAATAATTACTGCAGCAATCTTGTCCACTTTTGTTTTTCTGTTTTTTCCGCTGACTCCACCGCTTTCCAAAATCCGGTGTGCTTCTGTACTGGAAAGTCTTTCATCCCACATCACATAGGGAATACCCAGCATTTCGGACAAATCTTTTGCAAATTCTTCCGTATATTCTGCACGATGTCCAAGTGTTCCATCCATACGTTTAGGATGCCCTACCACAATTTTTCCCACACCGTGAGCTTTTGCAACGGCACAAACTTTTTCAAGCTGAAGTGTTCTGTCTTTTTCGCTTATTGTGTCCAATGGATTTGCAAGCATACCGAGAGCATCACTTACAGCAACTCCGATTCTTGCTTCTCCGTAATCAAGGCCTAAAATTTTCATGATTTTCACCAAGAATATTATAACAGATACTCTTCCCCATTGCAAGACATTTATACAAAAAGATAAAGGGTGTTTTAACACCCTTTCAGACTGTCGAAAAAGTCGGTCAACCGCAAGCAAACTTGAATTTTTAAAGTTTTTGTAAGGGTTTGCGATTTTCGACAATTCGGTAACAAGGCAACTTCTCATTCAATGAAAAAGATAGTTAAAGCCCTGAAAATCGCAGTTTTCAGGGCTTTTGCTTGCTTCCGTCCAAGTCAATCTCTACCGTACCCTCGTACGCCGACGAGCTTGCCTTGAACAGATTTACCTTCCTTTTTCCTCGTCTGCCAGCGTGTCGATAGGTTTATCGACACGCTGAAAGGGTGTTTTAACACCCTTTACAATTACGCTAATTTCTCTATTTTGGTTATAGACAGCTCATATGCTGTCCTTTCTTCCGTTTCGTCTTCAGAGATCCTCTTATTGTATGTTCTGGACTGCAATCTTCCCCACAGCATAACATTGCTTCCCACTTCAAGGTTTTCGCTGTACAGGGCATTTTTACCCCATGCAATTGCAGGAATATAGTCACTTCGGTTAAAGGCACGGTTTACAGCAATAATTAAATCCGTTATTTCCCGTCCGAAAGGCGTCCGTCTGTAAATTGGTGCTTTGCAAATAAAACCGTTTATAAAAATCTCGTTAGGATTTGTGTCATCGTCAGGAAGCGCAGGTGCGATTCCCTTTGCGAAAACAGTCAGTATAAGCCGTGTTTTGGTTTCGGTATATTTATTATAGCTGCGCAGTTGACCTTTTACCTTGACTTTGTTTCCCACATTAAGAAGAATATGGTCAAGCTGTCTTTCAGGAAGCGTTATCGGAAGAATATCGTCATTATCAGAAAGTCTGGGAACACGAAGCATAAAGCTGTAAAAATTCTCGTCAAGGACGCTGTGACTAAACTGCACCTCCGTTTCAACTGTACCCGTTAATGTAATCGTATTATTATCCATTGTTTACAACCCCTTTTAATATGTATGTTTTTTATTATATGCACAAAAAAACGCATTTATTCCTGCGAATAATGCGTTTTTTCATAATAAGACAAACAAATATTAAAAGTGTTATTTTTCGACCGAGGTTATACCAAACTGTAAGTAGAGCCACTCCACAGATTGCTTCACCCATGGGTATGAGCGTGTAAATCTGTCAACCCCCCAATAGGTAATGTCACTACCCAAAACAAGGCCGTGGTCACCGTCGGGATAGATGTGCATCTCAAATGGTACACCACTCTGTCTTAATGCCGTTGCATACATAAGAGAATTTTCAACAGGAACTGCCGAATCCTTAAATGTATGCCATAAAAATGTGGGCGGAGTTTCGGAATTTACCCTTTTTTCCATGGAAAGTTCTTCCCACAAGTCGCAGGGAACTTCACTTCCCGAAATTCTTTTTATGGAATTTCTGTGAGCGAATTCACCGCTTGTAATTACCGGATAGCAAAGTACGGATGCATTTGGTCTGTAAACAAGATTTTCTTCTTTTGTTCCGGGGAAAACAGTGTTGTCATTCCAGAGATTTGAAAGAGTTGCCGCAAGATGTCCACCTGCAGAAAAGCCGCAAACGGCAATCATATCGGGTTTCACATTCCATTCTTTTGCATTTTTACGGATGGTTTCCATTGCCTTTGCCGCACTTAAAAGCGGATAGGGATGGATATGAGGTTCCACACAGTAATCAAGCACAAAAGCGTGAAAGCCTGCCGCATTGTAAGAAAGAGCTACTCTCTCCCCTTCTGCCGGCTCTTTGTAAAAATATCCGCCACCGGGAAGCACTAACACAGCAGGGCGAAGTTCCTCCTCATCCTTTTTGTATTTATCAAGAAGATATGTGGTAAGAGACGGCATAAATCCGTACTCTGTCTCTTTTTCAAACAAATTAACTGTCATATTTTTCATAATTTTTCACCTTTAGTCTATAAGTTCATGAATAACGGGCCAAGCATCCTTGGGATAGAATGCGTGGCCACCTTTTCCTATTACAAGACGACACTTATCTTCTATACCGTTATGAGCATATGCTTTTTTCATAAGGTCGAAGCTCTTCTCCACTCCGGGAAGTGGGAATATAGGGTCTTCATCGCCACAAACCACAACTACCTTACGTGGTGCAATAAGCGCACCGAGGTCACCCATATCAAAGAATTTACGCACATTGGGAACGTAGTTACAGATACAGTGATTCATTGCCATAATAGATTCCTCGAATGTACATACGGCGCAGGAGGGTACGGAAAGAGCAATTCTTTCTTCAAGACAGCTTGCATAGAAAGTTGCAGTACCGCCTCCGGAATTACCAAGGCATATAATCTTATTTTCGTCTATAATGTCACCAAAACGATTAAGGGCAAGGTCTATTGTACGACTTACATCCCATACTCTTTCGCCAATCGGAACTCTTCCGATAAGAAGCGAAGGAATTGCCTGGTTAGCATCCATATCATCGGATGCGGCAATGCAGGCAGGTCTGCCGCGCATATCCTTATAGCCCACTGTGCCCATATAGCGCTGTTCAATAGCAATTGCCACACAGCCTTCATTAGCGGCATCAATGGCAAATTTCTGTCCTGCCGCTTTAGATTTAGCATCACGTTCAAAAAATTCGTCACCAATAGAAATATGCATACCTGTTGTATGCCCCTGAAGGCAGATTACAAGAGGAGCTTTTCCCGTATGACCGATTTTCTTTACAAGACAGCATGGTACAAAATAACCCTCTTCACTCTGAAAAGTGAATTTCATAAAGGAAAGTCCGTCTTTTTCGTATTCCTCAGTAACAGTGTATTTATCCTCCGAGGGCATTGTAAGAGGAAGTCCGAGAAGGTCGGAGAGTTTCTCCTTCGCTCTTTTCTGCCAAGTGGCAAAATCCTCTTTATAATCATAGCGATATGACGGAATTATATTTTTTGTAAGCGATAAAATATATTCATGGGAAGTCATAATAATTCTCCTTACTTCTTTTTACGAACTGCAGTTTTATCATTGGGGTTAAAGGCAAGGTTATTGTTTGCCGCTGTCTTGATAACCTTTGTACTTGCAAAAGAACGGAGTGCATCGGCATCTATACTGTTCTGAGGATTGAACTTGTCGCTGTTCATATATGCAAGAATTTCACTTTTGAACCAAGAAGCTGCAGGGTCACTTTTCTTCATATTAAGACCGCATACCATAAGTCTGCCGCCTGCTGCATTAAGCTCAAAAAGGGATGCCTGTTTAACCACATATTTATGTGTAGAAACCACTTCCACGATGGGGTTGAAGGGAACTTTATCATTATCAAAGCAAACTGTCTTGCCTCCCTCTAACATTTCCCAGAACTGCCATCCGCAGAAACCCTCATTGGGCATATTCTTAAGCACCGGATGATCGTGCAGAACGGTTGCAGAGTTGCCCGAAGTTCTTCCTGCAAGAGAAAGACGGAAACTTGTGGGAAGTGCCGGGAAAGGCTGTGTACCAATAAGAAGAACATCCTTGCCCTCGGAAAGGAGCTTTTCAAGCTCTGAAATTTCCGCATTTTCCAATACAACAACATTACCGTTTTCCTTATTGTCTGCCTTGGGGAATATGTAGAGTTCCCACTCGTTTTCAGCGAAGGTATCTCCACCGTCAAGTGTCATTGAAAGCTTCATTGCACCGGGGACAGTAACCTCAGGAAGCTTTATTTCAAAGTTTGCAACCTTTGAAACCTGACCGTTTACTATGTTTTCAATGATGCTGCTTTCTCTTGCAATAACCTTGCCATCAAGAGTAAGACGAACTGAAAGGTTTGCACCCTTGAGGTCATCTTCACCAAAGTAGGAAACAACGGCATTGAACTTAACGGTATCACCGGAAGCGTAGTTAACCTTTTTGTCAAGGTCGGTAAGAAGAACTGTTGCACTGTTATACATAAGAACATTTCGCTGAGTTTCGCCGGGCTTAAGCTCGTAAAATTCATTCATCATACCAACATCGTAGCCGAAGGTATGCCAATGTGTATCGATAGGTCCGAGGAAGTCGTAACCTGCCATATTGTTACTGCGACGTGTTGCCTCGAAACAATACTTACGCATACGGCGCTGCCATTCAGAAGAATTTTTGAAGTATGTAGGCGCATTTTTGAGAACGCCCTTTGCTTCAAGATGACGCTCGATGGAATCAAACATATCTGTTTTACCCACACGAGTACCTTTATATCTGGGTTTAAGACTAAGGTCTGTGTATGTACCATCAATACAGATTTCATGGCTTACACGGGGTTTATTGTAAACTTTGCTCCACTCGTCAATCATTTCGGGGTTTGCATTGAGAGAGAAGTAGCTGTGAACACCGTTTGGATAGCTTGAGAAGAAGTCGCTGAACTGAGAAACATTTGCAATTCTTCCAGGGTGATGCTTGAAGGGAAGCTCCTTTGTGAGGGGTTCCTGGTCAGGCTCTACCCAGAAATATTCAAGTCCGCGCATAGCATTCATTGGCGAGAACAGTGAATCAGTGTACTGATGTACACAGTCACCGCACTTATGAAGATGCTCAATGAAAGGCTCATCCATCAGAAGCTCGTTACCGCAGCAATAAATCACAACTGAAGTATGTCTGCGAGCAAATTTCACAATCTGCTCCCATTCTTCAAGGGTGGTATTGTTAGGAGATTCCACATGGAGAAGAATACCCAGTTCATCAGCCGCCTGCATATATTCCTCTTCGGGAACAAATGTATGGAAACGGACAAAGTTGAAGCCCAGATTCTTTATAGCCTTAATCATACTGCGATAGTATGTATAGTCGTGATTGGGGTGAATTGTTTCAGGGAAATAGCAATGCTCACAGATACCGCGAAGGTAGTATGGCTTGCCGTTCAGCTTGAAATGAACGCCGTCAGCAAGAAGTCTTCTCACACCGAACTGACGCACGATGCTTCCCTCTCCTGTCGCAATTTCCAGAGTATAAAGTTTGGGAGATTCGGGACTCCAGAAAGAAAGACCTTCTGTGTCGAATTCAAAATTCCCATCTGCATCGCCTTTTTTAACGATGGTTTCTCCGTCATAAACCGCCCAACAGAATGAAGTCTTTTCAGTAGCTTCTACGGAAACGGAAACCTTCTTGCAATCCTCAGACACAAGGATAGCTACATCACGAAGATTACAGTTATATACACGAAGCTCAACATCGCCTGTTATACCGCCTGTACACTCGTTTGCCGCACGGGAAGTAAGACCTGAAACAGGCTCCCCTGCATAGCCTTCAAGACGATGGTTGGAAACAGAAACAACGATTTCGTTAGCACCGTTTTTAAGAGTGCCTGCAGGGATTTCCATATCAAAAGGAGTACTGTAACCCTCATGTCTTCCAAGGAAAACGTCGTTAATCCATACGGAAGCACTGTTTTGCACACCCTCAAAATGGATTACTGCAGGATTTGTTATTTCCTCGCAATTAAAATTACGACGATAAAAGAAGTTGCCTATAATATTGGGAAGCGCCATGTCCGGAGCGGCGCCTGCCATGGGATACTGCTGAAGACCGTACTCAGGATTTATTCTCAGCTCGCGGAAAAATGGAGTAAGCATAAACTTCTCCGTCATATCCTCCCAATAACCGGGAACGGCACCCTCAACAACGCTGTTACTCATATCCTCAGGTTCTGTACCTGCGGCATCCTCCATTCCAAAGCTTTTCCCTGCAAAGGGAGAAACCGATGCAGTATATTTTTCTTCCTGATACTGCATTTCCCATGCACCGTTTAAAGAAAAGGAAGTATAATTCATTTTGTTTCCTCCGTTATATTTATATATTTATTATTCAAAATCAAGATAGCCAAAATACTGAGGCAGATGGAATTCCTCTTCCTCCGAAATGATCTCGCACCACATTCCGTAATGAGGGTATCTTACATCCTCACCGCATTTGTAGAAATTGGCACGAAGTCCTTTTTCAATGGTGAAAGACGGAAAATACTTTTTAACAAATGCAAAAGGTATTTTGTATTCCATTGTCCACTTGTCGCCTGTGTATTCATCGGGATTTTTTACCGATGGTTTTATTTCAAATATTTCGGGATTATCCTCAAGCAGAGCGCGACCCTCTTTCTGTTCACCAAAACCGAGAGCGAGCGTTCCTAATACATTGGTTTCAAAATTTATGTAGTTCTTTTCCCCGTCGGGATAGAAGAAGACCTCTACACAACTATCGTCACAAACGGGGTCCTGCGTATTTCTGTATCTTCCGAGGATTTCCTCCTCAAAAGAGGTGTACTTAAAATACATATTTTCCCCGTCGTGGAAAAGCTTTACGAAAACATCAGGCTCGTATCCATTATCACGCCATCTGAAAATATCAAGCTTTATGGGAGCAATTTCGTCCCACACATTTTCACTGTAATTTCGTTTAGTTACTGTATATGTTTTCATATAACAACCTCCTCACACATTTGCAGGGAGGTTGGTTTTAAGGTCGCTCAGGTGGCTATCCTGACCGATTTTCACCAATTTCCATTTGCCGTCATCATAGCTTATTTCCGTAACGGATGCATTGGATACCCAAGGAATATCTTTCATCATATCTAAGTTTCCGTAGCCGATAAGAGTCTGGCTGACACGGACAGGAGTTGCATGGGTAGCGAGAACAACAGTTTTGCCTTCATTCTCCTTGGTGATGGAGTTAAGTGCACCCAGCACTCTTTCCCCAAGTTCCTTCACCGTTTCGCCACCGGGACATCCTGAATTTCCTACATCGGTTATCCATTTATCGTAATCTTCTGAATATTTTGCAATGATATCATCAAATGGGATCCCCTCCCACTTTCCTGCTCTTATTTCGCGAAGATTCGGCTCGGGGATAACATCAAGTCCAAGTTTGTCTGCTACGCATTTACCTGTTTCAAAAGCACGGATAAGGTCGCTGGCATAAACCTTGTCCACCTTATAGTTTTCAGCAATAAAATCCGCTGTTCTTTCTGCTTGTTTAAACCCAAGTTCGGTAAGAGGTGCATCGTAGTTTCCTGCAAAAACGCCCTCAAGGTTTGCCATACTTTGTCCGTGTCTTATAAGAAGTAATGTCGTCATCATTTTCACCTTTTTATTGTCTTAATTTCGCAAGGCGCTGCCTCACCGCTTATTTTACTTCCATCTTTAAAGATAAGCTCGAATTTTTCGGCATCTTTTCCGTTGGAGCTTACATTAAGGACATCGATAACGCTCTTTCCGTCCTCTGTCACTCTTTCAGTGAAGCAAATATTGGAATTGGAGCATATAACATCGGCGGCATCCTCACCCATAAGCTCAAGCACATATTTAAGAACTTCCATTTTACCGTCGGGGCAATTGAAGTCTGCAAATGTACCGAAATAGAGTGTGCCCTTGCCTATTTTTTTCTTCCACACTACTACATTGCCGTTTTCGTCAACTGCAACTTTTTCACCGTCGGTTTCACACTTTACAAGAGTGATTTCTTCACCAAGAACGGCAGTCTGCAGATTATTAAGAAGAACAGCGCTGTCAGTTGTTACGAGTTCACCGCATTTTATTCCCAATGCATCAGCGGATGCGTATACCATAGGCTCACCGCTGACATCGGTTTTGTTAAAGTGGCAATAGCTTACAAAGGCTGTACCGCCCTGTTCTACGTAATCACGGATTTTTTCTGCGAAGCCATCTTCGTAGGTATTCCAGCCGAGAAGTGCAAGTGCCTTATACTTTGTATAGTCACTCTCGTAAGGAATGATATTCACCGTTCCGTAAGGTGTACCGCTGAAAAGGTCAAGGTTAAGTATATTTTTCTTACTATGCTGATTGTCAGCTAATGGCAGCCAAGCGTCTATAGCACGCCAGCATTTCTGATGGCGGTTATCTTTCCACTTGCCCCATACGGTGATATCCCAGTCGTCATTTTCGGGAAGTTCTGCCATACGGTCGTCGTGATGCCACATAAAATATTCGTTGTTTCCATAGAGAACTGCAAGGTCGGCTTTCATTTTGCCCTCCCTTGGATTTTTTACTGTATAATCGTAAAATTCCCTGAGATACTTACGGCAGATTGTACAGAATTCGTCTTCCCAATCTTCTCTGGAGAATGCATTTGTCTTGAAAAGAGAATTTTCCGCATAGATATAGTCCGCACCGTGCATATAGAGAAGCTGCATTGCGAGGAGAAATTTATTTGCCTTTGTTACATCGTTCGGCTCACCAAAATACCAGTCCGTGGGAACGTGTGCGCCCCACATTTTCGGCGCGACGCCACGCACTGCACCTATAAGCAGATTTGCGTTGCTGACAGGCTCGATTGTAACACGCTCAAAGCCGCTGCTTGCCTCGTAAATTGTAAGAAGGCTGGGCGAACCTACGGACGTAAGTCCTTCTGCCGCCCTGCAGCTTTCATACATTTTTTTGAGAACTGTCTGGAAAAGCTTTCTTGTTTCACCGAAAGAATTAGAGCCGCGAAGAGCGTCCACATCCAGGAAAAGTTCTCTTGAAAGTTTTTCGTCATATACAAGAGCCGAGCAGAAGTAGAGATAGCTCTCGTGGAAGTGTTTACCCACGAATTTTTCACCGCAAAGGTCGGGGAAATACGGCATATCGTTTTCACCGTCTGTCAGGCTCATTGAAGTGTTGAATGCTTTAAGGTAGTCAACACGGTTTTTCCAAGTTTCTTCGCTTGAAAGGTCGTGATAATTTCTGAACTCCTGAGGTCTTGCCTGCCAGAAGTTACCAAGGTTAGTATTGGCAAAAATCTCGATAATTCTGTCCGTTTCGTCGCTATCGTCGTGGCGATGGTCGTCGGAATCCGTTCCCACCATACAGAAGTCGTCGCTTGCAGGGAAAACTTCGGGCATGACGGCAGAAACCGTCTCCCCGTTAATATCAAGTTTCAGGGAAAGGTTTTCTCCGCAAACCTTAATGCCTACAATTGTGTGGGTGGCATTTATGGGAGATTTTATAATATCCGTAATCTCGCAATCGGTGTTTTCCTTAACTGCCACTTCCCCCTCCGGCACATAGAAGCTGAGGGCAAAGATATCCCCCATTCTTACCGCAGTTTTTACGGTTAACTGCTGATTGGGGGTAGCCTTGGGAAGCGATAGTATGCTTACATCAGCAACAAGGAGATGTGTTTCACCGCTTGTCTGAGTGATTTCAACAGTATTCTCCCCTGCTTTAAGAAGCCCTTCGTCAACTGGAATATAAACCGTAGGCCAGCCGAGGTTTACATTCTCGAAAAACTCACGGTCGTTTTTGTAAAAATCCTTACCATTCACGGAAATTTTAATACCGCAGATGTATTTCTCCCACTTAAAAAGCTGAGCCTGGAGTTTTATGTAAAAACGCCTTGTAAGGTCAGTTTCGGAAAGCATTACCACACTTGTACAGGGGTAATTTTCAAGACTTACCGCGCTTTTTTTCTCCCTGATTCCGTAGGCAAAGGCAGTAACCTCGCTATGAAGACTGGAAACGGGCTGAAAGTCAAAGAATCCTTCTTTTCCCGAAAGAGTTCCTGTATGCAGTTTTATATCCTCATAATAGGACAGGATTTTTTCGTATTTTGGGTTCATATTATCATACCTTTGTCTAACTTAATTATTTTGCTTTTGCACTCTCGAAAAGGCTTATCAAGTGTCTGCCTGTTCTTTCCATTATTTTGAGATAATCGGGATAAAGTTCAACAGGCTTATCCCTTAAGAAACCGCAAGCCTCGAATGTAAGGTCGCCCTTGTAATCAATTTCTGCAAGAGCTTCCATAACCTGCTGCCAACGAATAATACCGAAATAAGGAAGAGTATGGCTATCATCTATACCGTCAACATCGTGAACGTGAAGGCAAGCAAGACGGTCACTTCCCAATGCACGAATAAACTCATCGGGCTGTTCCCTTACTACGGCTGTGTGTCCGATGTCAAGACAACACTTCATCAAGGGATGATTAAGCTCGTCAACATACTTAATCATTTCCGCAGGTCTTGAACAGGTTGAGTGACCGATTGTATCGGGAAGATCACGCTTAAACCACTGCCACATATTTTCGATAGCTACTGTGATGCCGTATTCCTCTGCATAGGGAATCATTTTTCTGAAAAACTTCATATTATACTCAAAGAGATATTCGGGAACACCCTTGTCAACATAGTAAAGATGCTGGCAGGGATGCACAACGATGTTCTTTACACCTGCATAGGAAGCACGTTCAAGAGTTGAAACAATGTCCTTGAACATTCTTTCGCTTTCTGCCTCATCCTTGTAGCTGGAGGGTGCAGGAGCGTGTGCCTGGCTGAAGTAAAGTCCCTTGTCCTCGACATACTTGCGAAGTTCTGTATAAAATTCCTTGTCGGTAGGCATATTCTGGTAATGGTCATCGGGGAAAATGAGGTCAAGACCATCTACTCCCGATTCGATAAGCATATCGCAAGCCTTGTAAAGATCCATATCAAACTTTACCATAAGCGCGCCTGTTCTGTTTATAAGTTTCATAACATTTTCCTCCTTGATTTTATTATATCAAAATGAATTGACAACTGTGTTGTCATGAATTGGCTTCGCCATGAATTGTTGCAGGTAACATGAATTAAATTGCCTCTCAATGTACCGAAAGGTACAATTAATGTGCCGCAGGCACAATTCATGAAATATATAATTTCAATTCACGCCTTAAGGCAATTCATTAAGTTTGCAGAGCAAACTTATAATAATTCAAATGCTTTTAACCATTCGCGTTTTATAAGTTCATGTCCCTTGGGTGTGGGATGAACGCCGTCGCCGAGCCAGTATTCGGGGGGAGCAAGTTTTGTGGCAGCATCAAATTTATCCTGCAAGGGAACAAAGACAAGGTTATGTTCCTCGGCAATTTCCTTTGCTGCCTTTGCCATTTCCTTTACTTCTGCGAATTTATCCATATTTTCTTTAGTTCCGAAACCTTCAAGAACAAAAGGCTCTAAAATCATGATTTTTATATCGGGAAGTGCTTCTTTTACTTCCTCAATAAGCATAGAGTAAATTTTCTTATACTTTTTCGGTGCGACACCGTTCTGATAATTGATCTCGTGCCATACGTCGTTAACTCCGATAAGGAGGCTCATAACGTCGGGTTTGAGGTTAATGATGTCCTTCTTAATTCGTGCGTATACATCCACAATTCTGTTACCGCTGATACCACGATTTACAAACTCATATTCACCGGGATTTTCAAAACCAAGCTCCGCAGAAACAAGGAATGCATAGCCTTTTCCCAAGTCTTCTCCATTGTCTTTGTTACGAAGGGCATCGGTAATTGAATCTCCCTGGAAAAGTATAGTTTTCATCACAAATTCCTCCTATGTAAAATAGTTATTCTCTATCTTTTTATTATAGTCTAAAACAAAGGTAAAATCAACATATTTAGGGAAAATAAAGATAGGAATTTTACGCACAAAAAAACAGGAACAGCAGAAACTGCTCCTGCCACATCTAAATCAAAACAAGTCGCTGTGCGTTCCTGTTCTGGATAAATACAAAACAATCTCGCCATCAATAACTTGATATATCAAAAGCCAATCCGGAGAGATATGACATTCTCTCAATCCCTTAAAATCTCCCGACAGTTCATGGTCCTTGTATTTGGGTTCAAGAGGAATCCCCTCCGCAAGCTTATTAACAACTGTCGCAAGCAACTCCATATTATAACCCCTGCGCAATGCTAATTTCAAATCCTTTTTAAATCTGTTAGAAGGAACTATTTCAAGCATCGGTTCTTACCTCATCCAAAAGCTCTGAAAAAGAAGAATATCTCCTATATCCGCTTGGGTTTTGCTTAAATTCCTCGAACTCGGCTATAGCAGCCATTGTGTCACTATTGGGAACATCTCTTGAAATAGTAAACGGAATAGCATTTTCTCTCACAGACTGTCTCAGAAACATATTTATTGCTGTTGACAAATCCAATCCAAAATCAGCGAATAACTCTTGAGCTTTAATTTTGATATCAGCATCAATAGAAATATTTGTTGATGTTTTAGCCATATATAACACTTCCTTTCATAATTAGTATATTCTATTTATTTTATTTTGTCAACATATTTTGCACAGTTTATAGGTATATTATGCATATCATTTCATTTTTCGGAATAAAAAAACAGGAACAATCCGAGGATTGTTCCTGTTTGATAGTTAAGTATTAGTCACAGATAATGTCTGCAATTACGGGAACGAATGTACCGTCTGCCCAATAGAATGCCTTAACATATCCAGCCGGAGCTGAAACTGCGAATGTTGTGGGTGCGCTGTATGTAGCACCTGCTTCAACTGCAACGTCAGCTACCTTTGTCATACCAACAAGTTCACCAGCTTCATTGTATGCACCGTAGAAGAGGTTACCGGTTGTTGCAGCATCAGTCTTGTTCATAAGAGAAACCTGAGCTGTAACTGTCTTTGTACCAGCTTCTGCATCTTCTGCATATACGAAGTCGCCTTCAGCAAATGCAACCTCGCCTGTGAAGGGAGTACCTGCAACATAAAGTTCATTATATGTCCATGTACCGCCATTAAGGTGAACGATGATGTATCTTACGGGCTGTGCATTATTGGAAAGATCTGCAGAATACTGGTAAACTTCTGTACCGTTAACAGTTACGAGTTCGTAATCGTCTTTTCCAACTGTTGCAAAACCGTTAGTATGAAGCTGTCCGCCGAGGGAGTTAAGGATATAACCACCGGGTGTGGACTGCTGACCGCTACCTGTTACTGTAAACGCATCCTCAGAACGGAAGGAAATCGAGGAAGTAGTTGTAGTTGTATAAAGAGTAAGCTCTGTAAGGTCGTAGTATGCACCGAGGTCGATTCTGAATGCAGAACCGTAGTAACCGCTACCGGAATCATCACCGGAGAATCTACCTGCACATCTCTTGGTTGTTGCGATGTCACCATCTGTTGCAAGGTCATCAGAAGCAGGTGTCCAGCCATCATAGAAGTGACCGATTACACGCTGGTTATCCTTCTTGTATGCAAGGTTATCGGAAGATGTGAAGTCTCTGATTATTTCGCCTTCCTGAACAGCACGACCTGTTGCAGCGATTTCATAATATGTGAAACCATATCCATTCTCATAAGCGAATGTAAGCTGAGAAGCAACTGTAGCTTCGGGAAGGTCACAAGAATATACGGAAAGAGCTTTTGACTGTTCGCCTGCAACTACATAGTTAGCTTCACCTGCAGCACATGTATATGTACCAAGGAGCTTGGATTCATCAACAGCGGGACCATTGTAAACCTTGATTTCACGGTCAGGCTGTTGTTGATCAAGAAGAACTGTTACATTGTCAACAAGGTATTCATCTTCAAGATTCACGCTGAAAACAACACCTGTTGTTGCACCACTTACTGTTCCGTAACCGGAATGGTAGGTTGAGAGATTACCGTCTGTAGCATACTGCTTTTCTGCAGAGGGAGTTGAACTGCTATAATAATAACCTGCGATAGGAGTTACGGTCTTTCCTAAGAGAATGTTGTTTTCTGCGGAAAGATCAAGGTTATATACTTCGTAACCCTTAACTGTTACGTCGAATGTTTTGGTATCAGTTACAGTACCATTTGTAATTGTCGCTGTGAGTGTAGCTGTCTTATCTTCGCCACCGCGAGTAATCACACCTGCGTCTGTGATAACAGATGCATCTGTTGTTGCCCAAGTGATTGTTGAGCCGTATGCATTACCTGCTGTGGGAAGAGTAAGGTTTGCTGTAACAGCAGTTGTGTCACCGAGGTCAAGTGCTGTCTTATCAGCGGCAACCTTATCAGCATCAGCTATTTCTGTAGCAGATGTGCCTGATACATAAACTTCACGGTAGTATGTACTGCTTCCACCTGTTTTCTGTACAAAAGTAATATACTGTGCAGGAACAGCAGTATCAAGTTCAACAAGAAGTTCAGAACATGTCTGTCCGTTAACTGTACCGTCTACACCTTTTACTTCATTAGCAATAAGAGTACCGCTTTCATAATCAGTTGTTGTGCTTGCATAGATACTCAATGTTCTTGAAGCTTTAATGTAGATTGCAACCTTATCAACAGCGTAAACATCCCCAAGATTCAACTGGAATGCTACTGTAGTTTTAGTTGCCGGCGGATAAGCATAATACTCACTATATGCTCCATCTGTGGTTTTGTCAGCTACACATCCATCAGTCAATGCATACTGATTTGTTTTGGGTGTAACTCTAGTGCCGGAAGTATAGTATGTACCGGAAATATGACTAACCGGCTTACCGTAAGCGAGGTTGTCTTCAGAAGTGAAGTCAACTGTTACGTCTGCTGCCATAGCAGGAATTGCTGCGAATGCAAGAACCATTGCAAACACAGTTAAGATTGAAATAAGTTTTTTCATCTTCATTTTTCTCCTCTCAAAATTTTATTGATAATTTATATAAAAATTAAATTATACTCGAAAGTTATGTAGAGATCCTTCACTGCGTTCAGGATGACCTGTCATTCTGAGGCAACTTGTTGCCGAAGAATCTTGAAAGTGCAGCGTTTACGATGCACCGTGATTCGGGACATTGTAGGGTACGGCATTTATGACGTACCGTTTTTTGTTCGTCGGGCATCGCCCGTCCGTTTGAGTGGACACGGCGGAAACCGCCGTTTTTTTTGTGTTTGTTAAAGGTGTTTATGTTTCTGTAAAGAAACATAAAAGGGATATATCCCTTTTATGTTTCTGTAAAGAAACATAAAAGGGATATATCCCTTTTGCGCTCCGCCAAATGGGCAGAGCAAACACCAATATAAACACCCAATATCATTTAACCATTTTTCACAAAAAATGGCAATGTATTATCTGCTGTTTTTGTATTATTTGCCATATGCAAATTTTCACTTTTGGGTATTGTTTATTATTTATTGAGATTCTTCGCTACGCTCAGAATGACAATTGCGAGTTTTTAGTGTTGTTTGATTTATTTAACAGCTGTGGGAAGAAGCACGGGAACAAAAGTTCCGTCTACCCAGTAGAATGCCTTAACGTATGCAGGCTCTTCTGTTACCGAAAATGCTTCAGGGGTGATTTCTACTGACGCACCTGCTTCAAGAGCTGCTGCGTCTGCTACTGTGTAACCTACGAGAGCATCATTAGCATTGTATGCTGCGAAGTAAACCTTACCTGCTGTAGAAGCTGCTTCTGTACCGTTGTAAAGTCTGAGAATTGCTGTTACATTACCGTCAGCATAGCTATAGTAGTTACCTGCTTCACCGAACTTAACAGTCTTTGTACCATTTACAACAATCTGAGAGGTGTAGAAGCTAGAGCTACCGTTGTACTCGAAGTAGAGATATCTTGCGGGAACTGAATCAAATTCCATTGTACCCTTTCTTACTCTATCAACACCGTTGATGGTATATATTTCATCACCAATTGTTCTGTCAGTCTTCTTTCTGTCGGGGGAAATCGAACCGAGGTTATAAGTACCTGTTGTATCAAGGTAGATATTATAGTTTGTAGAACCTACTGTATCAGCTGTACAATACAAGTCAACCTTTGTAATATCGTAGATGTCTCCAAGGTCAATCTTCATTACATAGGGCTTGTGACCGGAGTAAGCTGACTTGATGTTACCGTCAGTTGTCTTATGAACACCTGCCTTGGGACCGTTGCTTGAGTAGAATGTAGTAGCAAGGTTTGTTGTTCTGTAAACAAGATCTTCAGTCTTACCAATCGCAATGTTATCCGCAGAACGGAAGTCGATTACTGTACCTTCTACCTTTTCACCCTTTACTGTTACATCATACAGCATATTTGTGTACTGGCAAGAATAAGAAACAGTAATATAACGAGCAACTTCACCTTCAGGAATTGTAACCTTTGTCAATCCCAAGTCCATAGAAGTTCCGTCTGTACGAAGCACCTTGGTTGTTACAGCTGTAGATCCGCCATCCTTAATGAGCTTGCGTGTATCTGCCTTAATTGTAGCCCATCCATTGATGGGGCCGGTCTGACCTAAGTATACAGTTACGCCTTTACTTCTGCCGGAAGCCTGATAGAAGGAAATTTCTTCAACGCTGTAAAAATCGCCAAGGTCGATTGTAAATACTGCGTTCTTGTTTGTGCCAGTGTTTCCACTTGTGGAAGCGTATAAGTAACCGCTTGCCCAACCACCGTCTGTAAGACCTGTGATAGGTTTGGAAGGACTTGCTCTGTTAAGGTTGAAGCTAGAGCTATCTGAACAAGCTCTACCCTCACTGTAATTAGAATATGTAGGGTATACTATAGCAACATCCTTTGCAATGTTCCAGCCACCGTCAAGGCAACGAACATCTGCATAGATTTCGTTGATTGCAAGAGCGTCCGCACCTGCATACTCAAATGTAAGTGTCTGATAACTATACTCTCTTGCAGCATTTCTTGCACCATCAATATTGATTGTTGCGGGATAAACCTGAGTTTCACCAATTGTTACGGCATCTGTAGCTGCTGTAACTTTACCTATCAGAGTGTCTGCATTGACTGCTGCACCGCTGTAAAGGTTAAGTTCAGCACCTGCTGTTCCGAGGTAAAGAGTAACATTGTTTACTTCATAGTAAGTAGCGAGGTCAAGTGTGAATGCAACTGCACCCTCGCTTGTGTAAGCTGTAGCAATGTCACCGTCGGTAACTGCTGTAAGTGTTGCAGGATCTCCTTCTGCAACGATTGTTGTAGCTGCTTTCTGATAAGCAATGTTTGCTGCCGCAGTAAAGTCAACAGCTGTCTCTTCTCCTTCCGCAAAAGAAGGAACTGCAGCGAAAGCAAAGAGCATTGCCATCGCCATAAAGATTGATAAAATCTTTTTCATTTTTTTTGCTCCTCTCAAATAAATAGTTTTGGATTTGGGTGTTTATTTGGAGTGTGAGCAAAATTAGTGAGATTCTTCGCTACGCTCAGAATGACAGAGGTAGAAGATCAGAATGACAAGTGGGTGTTCTGTCATTCTGAAGGAACTTGTTCCTGAAGAATCTTTGTAGGGGCGGGCATTGCCCGTCCGGGTTAGTGTTTGTTTAAATTGGTTTATATTTATTTGGTGTGGTGTGTTAGATAGGCTTATGTTTTTGTACATAAACATAACTGCTGAAAATGATAAAGAAGTTACAACTCTCCTACCTATTATATAACATATACATTAAACCATTTTTTGCAGTTTTTGACAATGTACTATTTGCTTTTGTTGTATTATTTGGTATGTACAAAAATTCACATTTGTGTAAATTGCACAAATGGAATATTCATAGCAAAAAAACAGGAACGAAATTCGTTCCTGTTTTTTATACCTATCAAATAACTTTTTGAGATTCTTCGCTTCGCTCAGAATGACAAAAGAGCAATTACTTCATAAGTCTTGCTATTGCTGCAAATGCCTGTTCACGAAGAACTGCATTCTTAGGAGCAAATGTTCCGTTACCCATACCGTTAAGAATTCCGAGAGCTGTTGCCTTATTTACATAGCCTACAGCCCACTCGCTGATTTCATCGGCATCTGTGAAGGAAAGTACTTCACCGTCCTGTGCGTCGGGATTCTTTAAGATATACGGGAGAATAAGGAATTTTGCCATCTGTTCACGGGTTACGGAGTCATTGGGCATTACCATTTCACCGTCACCGTCAACAAAGCCTGCCGCCTTTGCTGTTGCAATAACGCCTGCGTACCAGTCGTCTGCAGTCACATCAGAGAATTCACCATTGTATTCCTTCTCTTCAAGTCCCATTGCGCGAACAATGAGGGCTATAAGTTCTGCACGGGTTACGGTATTCTTAAGATGAAGTTTACCGCCGTCACCCTTTACGATACCTGCATCAATAAGAGAAGCAATCTCTTCCTCTCCCCAATGGCCTTGGAGTTCATCCTTGAATGCATCAGAAGCGGGAGTTTCGGGCTTAGGATCTTCAGGCTGAGGATCTTCGGGCTTGGGATCTTCTTTTTCATCGGATCCGCCACCGCTGTTGTTAGAGCCGTGAGAAGGTACGTTTGTTCCTGTTTCGTCCTCATCTTCATCAGTATCGGGATCAGCAAGAATAGCATCTTCACCGAAGTAGATGTAGTTATCTGCCTGATGGAACTGAACGGGAACACCGTTAAGGAATACCTGACTTACAGAATTTTCTGCACGGATTGTAAGGTTTTCAAGGTTAAGTTCCTTGGATGTATCGATATTCATATTACCGCTGTCAAATGTTACGGAAAGTTCCTCGATAACGTCGGAGGACTTAACAAGAACCTTCTGATTAGCTGTATCTGCAATATTTGTACCATCCTGAAGGATATACATTGTTGTGTCGCCTTCAAACTTTTCTACAAGAGCCATCTTACCATCTGTAGAAAGCTTACCAAATTCACGCTGTGCTTTCTGAAGTTCATCGTGGAGGAAGTAATAGAATACTTCTCTTGTCTGATTAAGGTCAGTATCGGTCATTGTGATGCGGGAAGCTGTTGCAACAGTTTCGGGAACATCCATCTGAAGATTGAGGGCGCTTGCTTCAATATTCTGACCGCCGGCCGTGGGAATAAGAACTGTGTTAAATACCTTATCGCCGGAGCCATGCTTTTCATAAGCAGGATAGGGGTTGTTCTGGATTACGCCCTGTGTACGGCAGTAGTAACCTTCTTTTTCATACACATATTCAAGTTGGCTCTGTGCCTTTACGGGAACAATCTGAAGGTTTGCCTTACCTGCAAAGCTTGTTTTTGCAACACCTGTTGAAAGATACTCTTCAATGACATCAGGATTATCTGTTTCATTAAATCCTGCAGTAGGATGGAAATGCCAGTTCTGTGCTACTGTGTACGGTTCATCATCAAGAGCCTTTACATAGTCTGTAACGATAACGTACTTGGGCTTTCTGAGCATAAGTACGGAACGCTTCATATTAACGTTTGATTTTGCATAGGAATAATCGGGATTCGTATGTACCCAACCCTCATAGTGTTTATGAGACATTTCCACATGGTCATAGCCGTTATTAAGTTCATAGGTATGAACTGTACCAAGTGCGCCGGTATATGCCGTACGGTTAAACCATGCATTGGGCCAGTTGTCCTTAGGAAGGAATGAACTGTATACGGGATATGGACCTGTATAGATACCGGAAATATTTGCTAAATGAGAAAGATTTTCTCTGTAGCCGGTATTGGGGTCTGTAATCTTTATGGAAAGAGTATTATGCATTGCTGTCGCATATACTGCATTTCTTTCAGGAGCGTTAGTTCCGTAGCTGTACTGCATGGAGTCAACCAGGAGAGGATCACCGTATGCAAACAAGCTTACATGCAAATCATCGGGATGGTTATGGCCCATTACGCCTTGATCAGCAACGAAATTCATATAAAGGTCATTGATACCCCAGCCTGTTTTAAGTGCCGCGTGGCGGTTATCGGGATACATTTTTGAAGTGAAGTCCGGAGGTGTACCCTCTTTACCGTAGGTACCTACCCATGTAAGGAAGGGGTCGCCTGTAAGCTTCGCCGCATCCATAGCAACGGAAGCAAAGACTGAACCGTAACCGTAAGAGTCACCGTACTGGTTTGAGGTGAATCTGGGGCCTGCAACAGTTACGATATATGCTGCAAGCTTATTCATATTAGCTGCAAGTTCATCACTAAGATGAACAGTCTCGCCTGCCTGCTCGGCATACTTGGGATATTTAAGGAAGTTGTTGAAGGTTTCCTTACCGTAACCCATTGACTCGGTAAAAGAGTCGTCGGGACGAATAACCTCACCTGAGATGATGTAGTAACGGTGGTTTATGAGAGCAACCCAGCCACCTGTATTACCAACGCCGAAAACACCACCTTCAATCATCGGTTCGTCAACAATTCTGAATTCCTTGAAGTTTACTGCAAGGTTAGAAAGACCTGCTGTTTCGTAAGTACCCCAGTTAGTATCCTGAGACTGACTGTCCCAGCATCTTACAAGCGCTTCACCGGAAGAGTAAGCATATTTCAGAAGCGGAATGAAGTTTTCCGCTGTGAAGTGCTCACTTGGTGCAAGGTGTGCAATCGTTTCGGGAATAGAGGAAGAACGAGTTGCACAAGCAAGATTGTTCTTCCATGTACCGGAACCACGGGATGCAACAAGGGGGTCGTAACCCTGCTCGTTAACCTGAGCATTCAGGTAACGGAATGCGTGGTAAGCATATGTTTCATCATTTGTATAGCGATATACCTTTGCAAGAGTGTCGCCCTTGCCCCAGTTAGCCGCAATGTTACGGTTATATCGTGTAGAGTTATCTCCTGCGAAAGCGGCTGCACCTGCAATACCCCAGTAGCTCATCGCATCACGACCATCTTCAGACAAGCCGCTCCAAGCCCAAGACGTGTCGTCTTCATTACCTCTAAAGCCTGCCTGGTATGCAACTGCAATTGTTTTTCCGTCAGGATTGTCTGTTGCACCTACGAAGCAAAGCTTCGCACTGTTTACTGTTGAACCTGCAGCAAGGGAGCTGAAGTCAACAGTAAGTCTTGGGCGACAAACATCGTCAAGAATT
>SVJW01000073.1 GCA_015068735.1 Oscillospiraceae bacterium | reverse complement strand
TTGGTTTGACGCTGTACGCCTTCGGGTAACCTGTAAATACCTGTTATACAGGTATTTACAGCTCAGTTTGTCCGTTCTGAAGCATTTTTTCCTATCCCCATAAAAAGGAGGTGTAAAAAAACCTGAGTTTTTTTACACCTCCTTTTTCCCTTTTTAATTATTTCTGACTTTCTTTATTCCTTCTAAAATAAAACTCTTTGCCTTAGCAGCGGCTTCTTTAGAAAGAGCAGGAACGCCTTCTAATGGATACTTAATTCCAAGTTCCTTGTATTTGTGTACTCCCATTGTGTGATATGGAAGCACATCCAGAGCTTTAAGGTTTGAAAACTTTCCTATATACTCTCCCAAACGAATTAAATCATCACGACTATCAGTAATTCCCTCAACAACAATATGCCTTATCCA
The DNA here is from genome assembly GCA_015068735.1 of Oscillospiraceae bacterium. Lineage (GTDB taxonomy): Bacteria > Bacillota > Clostridia > UMGS1883 > UMGS1883 > UMGS1883. The sequence continues at coordinate 8,210 of SVJW01000073.1, read as the reverse complement.
AACCGGAATATTATGCTTTCCAAGAAATTGGGCAAATGCGAGAATGTTTTCATTGCCGTGTCCCGTAATTTCCTTGTGTTTATCAGAATCAATATGTTTGATGTCCAGCATAACGAGATCGGTATATTTTATTAAAAGCGTAAACTTTTCAATGTTGTTTTCATTGAATGTGATGCCGGATGTATCCAGGCAAGTATGAATATTCTCTTCTTTAGCTTTCCTGAAAAGTTCGGTAACAAAATCTATTTGAAGAAGGGGTTCTCCACCGGTTACAGTAATTCCACCGGATGTATAGAAAGATTTGTTTTTTAAAAACTGTGAAATCAATTCATCTGCAGTAATCTTATTACCGATACCCGTTTCCCAAGTATCAGGATTATGGCAATACAGACATCTCATAGGACAACCCTGCATAAATATAACAAATCTTATACCGGGCCCATCAACTGTACCAAAGCTTTCCGTAGAATGAATATAACCCGTCATCAGATTTTTTCGTGGAATGTTCTTGCTATAACTTCATCCTGCTGCTCTTTTGTTAATTTGATGAAATTAACTGCATAACCGCTGACTCTTACTGTGAGCTGAGGGTATTTTTCAGGATGAGCCTGTGCATCAAGAAGTGTTTCTCTTGTGAATACGTTTACATTAAGATGATGTCCTCCTTTTTCAACATAACCGTCTAAAAGGGAAACAAGATTATCTATTTGATTTTGTGTTGCTACCATAAAATAACCTCCTTATTGATTATCTAATCCTTCGAATAATGTGGGTGTAGAACAAGCTCCGTTTGAACAGTCCAAGTCGACTTCGATATCTCCGACAAAGATTTTATCATCCTTACCAAGCGCGTCTGGAATAATGGAGAATGTATTTGAAATGCCGTCCTGAGCGTCAAGGAACGGGAATTTTGCAACCGTTGCAAGTGAAGCTATTGCACCGTGAGTATCTCTGCCGTGCATGGGGTTGGCACCCGGAGCAAAAGGCTCACCCTTTTTCCTTCCGTCGGGCGTAGCACCTGTATTCTTGCCATATACAACATTTGATGTAATGGTGAGTATCGATGTGGTGGGGATACTCTCACGATAAGTGTGATTCTTTCTTATATGCTCCATAAATCTATGTATGATATTATGAGCAATCATATCAACGCGATCATCGTCATTGCCATATTTGGGGAAATCTCCCTCAACTTCGTAGTCTACAACAATACCTTGTTCGTTGCGTATTGCTTTAACCTTAGCGTATTTTATAGCGGAAAGCGAATCTGCAACAACCGAAAGACCTGCAATACCCGTAGCAAACCAACGAGTTACATTTTTATCGTGAAGTGCCATCTGAATTTTTTCGTAGCAGTATTTGTCATGCATATAGTGGATGATATTAAGTGTATTTACATATACACCTGCAAGCCATTCCATCATTTCATCGTACTTCTGCATAACTTCGTCATAATCAAGATACTCAGATACTATGGGACGGAATTTTGGAGCAACCTGCTGACCTGTAATTTCGTCAATACCGCCGTTAATTGCATAAAGTAAGCATTTTGCCAGATTTGCTCTTGCACCGAAGAACTGCATTTCCTTGCCAAGTCGCATTGAGGATACACAGCAGGCGATAGCATAGTCATCACCGTGGGTGATTCTCATTATATCGTCATTTTCATACTGTATAGAAGATGTTTCAATAGAAAGCTTCGCACAGTAACGCTTAAAGTTTATAGGCAGGTTTACCGACCAGAGAACTGTAAGATTCGGCTCAGGAGCAGGACCGAGGTTTTTCAAAGTATGGAGGTAACGAAAACTCATCTTTGTTACCATATGTCTTCCGTCTATACCAACACCTGCTATAGATTCTGTAACCCATTGAGGATCACCGGAGAAAAGAGCGTTATATTCAGGAGTTCTTGCAAACTTTATAAGACGAAGCTTCATTATGAAATGGTCAACCATTTCCTGAATTTCAGATTCAGTAAATGTTCCGTTCTTAAGGTCGCGTTCAGCATAAACATCAAGGAAAGTAGATGTTCTGCCGAGTGACATTGCAGCACCGTTCTGCTCTTTTACGGCTGCGAGATAGCCGAAATAAAGCCATTGAATAGCTTCTTTTGTATTACGTGCAGGCTTTGAAATATCAAAACCATAGCTGAGTGCCATTTTTTTTAGGTCTTCAAGAGCTCTGAGCTGTTCTGAAAGCTCCTCACGTGCTTGAATCACATGATAGTACATTGCGCTTTGTGTTGTTTCTTTCTGCTCAGCCTTGTCGGCAATTAGGTAATCAACACCATAAAGAGCAATACGGCGATAGTCGCCTATTATACGGCCTCTGCCGTAAGCGTCGGGAAGACCGGTAATAATATGACTTGAACGGCAAGCCCTCATTTCGGGAGTATATGCGTCAAAAACACCGGCATTGTGAGTCTTTCTATGTTTTGTGAAAAACTCCTTTATTTCCGGATTTATTGTATAACCGTTATCTGCACAAGCTTTTTCAGCCATACGAATTCCGCCATAAGGCATAAGTGCACGCTTGAAAGGTTTATCTGTCTGGAAGCCAACAATCTTTTCTTTATCCTTATCAAGATAACCGGGAGCATGTGAAGTTATTGTAGAAATAACTTCAGTGTCCATATCCAAAACACCGCCTGCCTCACGCTCTTTTTGAGATAACTCAAGCACCTGATTCCATAAATCAAGTGTGTCTTGGGTAGGGGATTCAAGGAAAGAATCGTCTCCTTCGTATTGAGTATAATTATGTTTTATAAAGCTTCTTACATTGACGTCTTTTGTCCAGGTACCTTTCTTAAAATCTGCCCAGTATTCCGTGTTCATATACATGATTTTATCCCTCTTTCAAACGGTCATATCGATATTAAAAAAACAATATATGTTGTTTTAAAAAAGTGTGCTATAACTACATATGGTATTATAGCACACAAAATTTGTAAAGTAAATAGGAAAATTAATATATTTTGTAGATTATTTGTTATTAAATGTATTTTTTGATAGGCGTATCTATAATTTTTTCTAATAAAAGGACTGTGTTAGAGAGGTCTTCGCTGTCAATAATTTCATTAGCACTGTGTATATAGCGTGTGGGAATTGAAATTGTTCCAGAAGCTATACCGCCACCGCTAAGATGAATTGCACCTGCGTCTGTGCCACCGTAACTTGCAGCTTCAAGTTGATAGGGAATAGCCGCTCCCTTGGCACAGTCAAGGAGCAGTTCTTTTACGGATTCATGAATTAAAAATGAAGCATCCTTCATTTTTACAGCCGGACCTTTACCTAATTTAAGATTAAGCTCAAGAGATTCGGGCGTGTCTCCCACGTTTGATACATCTATTGCGATTGCCATATCTGGGTTTATAAGGGCAGCGGAGGTTTTGGCACCTCTGAGTCCAACTTCTTCCTGAACGGTAAACACGGCATATATATCATTTTCGTTTGTAGAAGAAGTATTTTGCATAGCGCGAATGAGAGCCCAACAACCTGCACGGTCGTCAAGAGCTTTTCCCATTATTCTTTTTCCGATAATTTCGAAGTTACCGCAATACGAAGCCATATCTCCGATTTGAACATTCTCCTCTGCAGTTTCTTTTGAATTTGCACCGATATCCATATACATTTTTTCAAAATTTACTGTTGAGGGATTTTCTTTGTTTTCATAGGAAATTTTACCTTTAGTACCATTAACAAATTCTACGGGGGAATTTATAACGTTATACTTAGGTACTCCTCCAATTGTGGAAAAGCGAATAAAACCGTTATCGTCTATATAGTTGACCATAAAACCGATTTCGTCCATATGAGCTGCAAGCATAAGCTTTTTACCGTTACCTTTTCTGTGACATACAAGGTTGCCGAGTGTATCGGTGAAAATTTCATCACAAACGGAACTAAGCTGAGTTTTTATGATTTCGCGTATTGTATTTTCTCTTCCTGACGGAGAAACAGACATAACAAGTTCTTTAAGAAGTTGCATCAAAGACCGCTCCTTTCAATGTTTTTGAGAACTGCTTTTGCTAATTTGTACACACAGTCGGCATCATCAAAATTCATAACACTTACAGGTGAATGTATATATCTGCAAGGAACAGCAAGGACGGCGGTTTTAACTCCAATCCCGCTGCGCTGAATAGCACCTGCGTCGGTTCCTCCCATAGTAGTACGCTTTATTTGCAGTTTTATATCATATTCTTTTGCAGTTTTCATTATGAAATCATAGTAATTTTTATCCGAAATAGCGGCTCTGTCTACTGCAGTCATTACTGCACCACCGCCAAGATTTGTTACCTGATTGTGTGGCTTGCTTCCGTAAACATCGGAGCAGGTAGTACCTTCAACAACCAATGCAATATCAGGTTTAATATTAAAAGCAGCTACCTGAGCACCTCTCAGTCCGACTTCTTCCTGAACGGTAAATGTGAAATACATATCACTTTCATAATCCTCTTTCATCAATTCAAGAAGTATAGCACAACCTACACGGTCGTCAAGCGCTTTGCTTTTAACAAGATTATTTCCAAACGGGGTGAATACACCGTCAAATACTGCATAATCACCCATCTGAATAAGTTTTTCTGCAGATTCTTTATCATTTGCACCGATATCGATACATAAATCCTTAAGTTTTAAAGGTGAATTTACCTCATCGCCTTTTTGAAGATGAATTGCTTTAGCACAAATAATTCCGGGAACAGAATTTTCTCCAATCAACACTTTTTTGCTGCAGAGAACAGCAGTTTCAATTCCACCAAGAGTTGAAAATTTAAGAAACCCTTTTTCTGTGATCTCGGTTATGATTAAACCGACCTCATCCATATGAGCGGCAACCATAACCTTTTTACCGTTACCTTTTTTATGACAGATAAGATTACCCATGGAATCCGTGTAAATCTCATCAGCTGTGGCTCTCTCTTTTATAAAGTTTCGGACAGCATCTTCAAAACCGGAAGGTGCACCAAGGGATGTCAATTCTTTTACCAACACAGGCAGTCACCCTCTTTCAGAGTAGTAGCAAATGTAGCAATAAGTTTTGCTGCAGTTTCCATATCCGATGTATCGGCAATTTCGTAGTTAGCATGCATATATCTTACAGGAATTGAAAGCAGGGAAGTGGGAATGCCCATACCTGCAACCTGAATTTCCCATGCATCTGTTCCTGTGTCTCCGTTACAGACTTCCAGTTGAATATCAATATTATCCCTTTTTGCAATTTCTATAAGCTTGCGTGTCATTTTCGAATGAAGATTGGGACCCATAGTAAGTACAGGTCCTTTGCCGCAAGGAAATGCTTCATCTGATACTCCGGGGCTCGTACCGTGACATACGTCAATAGCGATGGCACATCCGGGCTGAATATGAGAAGCGGCGGTTTTAGCTCCCCTTAGTCCTACTTCCTCCTGAACAGTTGCAACAGCAATAATGTCATTTTCAATCTCAAAATTTGAAAGTAGCTCTAAAACTCTTAAAACAATTGCAATGCCTCCACGGTCATCAATGCAACGAGCGGCAACCATATCGCCGTCAAGTTTAGTATAGGCGGTATTAAATGTAATAATATCACCTATACGTACAATAGAAGAAACGTCATCTTTGCTGAGACCCGTATCAACACAAAGCTCAGTTGTTTTTGGAACTTTTCTGTCGCCTGAAATAAGGTGGGGAGGTTTAGCACCAATAACACCAAAAAGTTTTTCTTTTCCGTGAATTGTAACTTCCGTTCCGGGAAGGACTTTCGGGTCAAATCCGCCAATGGGGACAAACTTAAGACTGCCTTCTTCGGTAATATCACTTACCATAAGGCCGAGCTCGTCCATATGCCCCTCAATCATAAGAGAGGGGGCAGAGGGGTTTTTACCCTTTTTTATTCCTATTACATTTCCTAATGTATCGACAGATACTTCATCACAATATTTGGAAAAAAGCTCATTTACGCAAGTGCGTATTTCTTTCTCGTTTCCGCTGACTCCATATTTACTGTCAAGTATTTCAAGATATTCGGATGTTGTCATAAAATTACTCGCTTTCAGCTAAGTTATTTACTATTTCTTTAAAAAGGTTTCCGCGTTCCTCAAAGTTCTTAAACATATCAAAACTGGTACTTGCATTTGAAAGAAGAACTATATCTCCGGGAACAGAAGCCTTTTTTGCGGCATTTACAGCCTCTTCATATGTTGTGCAGAATTCTGTTGTAATATCCTTACCAATACCTGTTTTTGCAACATATTTATCAAGAGCATCTTTAATGATTGGACCTGTTTTTCCTATCAGAACAATGTGTTTTGTTTTTGTCGCAAGAGATTCACCCAATTCATCATAGGGAATGCCCTTGTCTTTCCCTCCTGCTATAAGAACAACTTTATCAAATACTTTCAATGTGTTTATAGTTCTGTTAGGACTTGAATCTATTGAACTGTTATAATAGCGGACACCGTCTATTTCACGAACAAACTCAATTCTGTGTGCCACACCGCCAAATGTACGGGCTACGGTTTTAACTGCTTCTTCTTTGTAGAGCGGATATGTAGCAGCTATAGCAGTCATATAATTCTGTACATTATGTTCACCGGGGATTTTTATATCACTTTTATCAAGAAGCTTTTCACCGAATGCATAAATGAAACTTTCATCGCAGTAAACATCACAACTGTCATCGGTTCCGAATATGCGCACAGTTCCTTTTGCATTTTCGCGACATTCATAGGATTTGTCGTTTGTTTTATTTACAACAAGCACATTTTCTTTATTTCCGTGAATATAAATGTTGCGTTTAGCCTCGATATATTCCTCGTATGATTTATGAACATCAAGGTGGTTTGGGGTAATGTTTGTAATGACAGAAACATTTGCACTTTTTTTCATGGTATGAAGCTGGAAACTTGAAAGCTCTACAACAACGATATCATCGGGTGCAATACTATCAGTAGAACAGAGCAGGGGAGTGCCGATGTTTCCCCCAAGATGACATCTGTGACCGCTTTCTGTCAAAATTTTATATATAAGTGTAGTAGTTGTTGTTTTTCCGTCACTTCCGGTCACTGCAATGATTTTTGCAGGACATACTTCAAAAAATACTTCCATCTCGCTTGTAACAATACTGCCGTTTTTACGCGCGTTTTCAAGCTGAGGTAAATCAAATCGCATTCCGGGAGTTTTGAATATAATTTCCCCTGATAAATTATCAAGGTAGTTTTCTCCGCAATTAAGATTTACCCCTAAAGAAGTAAGCTCATCAGCAGTATTCCCAAGCTCAGACACAGTCTTTTTGTCACAAGCGGTTACGGTTGCACCATTTTCGCAGAGAAACTTAATAAGCGGAAGATTGCTTATTCCGATTCCTACAACAGAAATATTTTTACCGTTTACAAATTTTTTGAAAGCATCAAATTTTGAACTGTTCAATGTTATCCCTCTTATCTGATATAACTTGTTTTGAGCTTAGGCTCAAGTTCGGGTTTGTTAATTCCTGCATTTTTACCTGCTTCAATACACTTTAGAAGCCATGCCATGTTTTTTCCGATTATACGCATTGTCTGCATACCTTCTTCGTCCTGCATAACCTCCTCAGGGGTGTTGCCGTGGACCATGTTCCAGTACTGAGAGGTAACAATGGGCATCTGATTGATCTCAGGGTACTTAATAAGTTGTTCGAGTGTTGCGGTAGAACCACCTCTGCGGCAACTTGTAGTAACAGCGCAAGGCTTGTGCTTCATATCATTGGATGCTGTCATAAAGAGCCTGTCAAGGAATGATGTCATCATTCCGGATGCAGCGGCATAATGAACAGGAGAGCCGAATACGAAGCCGTCAGCTTCCTTTACAAGTTTTGCTGCTTCGTTTACGCAGTCGTCTGTGATGCACCTGCCATTCTTGCTGCAATATCCACAACCAAGGCAACCTTTTGTTGCAGCACCTGCGTGAAAAATTTCAGTTTCGATCCCTGCATTGTTAAGCTCCTTAGCAACTTCTGCAAGAGCTGTATATGTACAGCCGTTTTTCTTTGGACTTCCGTTAAAGAGAATTACTTTCATTTTAAATACCTGACCTTTCTATTTTATAATCACGGATTACAATTTTTATGTAAAGCTTTACATAATAATTGTATTGGAAAGTAATAGATTATGTAAAGTTTACCTCATATTCATAGGCATTTAGCTGAAATAGTTGTAGTTTTCTTTACATAATATTTTCGTTCAGTTAAAC
>SVJW01000072.1 GCA_015068735.1 Oscillospiraceae bacterium | reverse complement strand
GCGTAGACCAGATTGATATCTGTCAGGGCGGACCGTCGGCATATTATCAGGGTAGCTTTGAATATCGCTACCATAAGGATGCGGCAGATTTCAAGAAAAGATTTTCTGACCGAGTTGCAAAATACGGAATGTATCCCGGACTTCATACCTATGCTGCAACAGTTGCTCTTGACAGTGCAACTATTCTTTCAAACCCCGAATATCAGAAACAGATGGTTGTAAAGGACACCTTTACCCTCGCTTCCGACATAGATGAAAATACAATGCTTATTCCCATAGAGGAAAACCCTGAAGATGTATGTTGTGACTTTTCATTCCTTTCCAAAAATTCGCCCCTCATAATTATAGACGGGGAAGTTATGCGCTATGACAAAGCAGAAGGAGGTATCTGCCTCACTCACCGCGGTTATGCGGGAACAAAAGAAGTCCCTCATAAACAGGGTGCGGAAATAGTTCACCTTAGTGGACTTTACTACAATGCAGTGCCGGAAATCGGCTCACAGCTTTTCTTCGACATAGCAAAAAATACTGCAAAGGCGTTTGACGAAGGTGGCTACAAGTCTATCTATCTTGACGCTCTGGATGCAATCAGGCGTTTTATAGACGATGAAGACGAAGAATGGTTCCATTGCGCAGCATTTATCTGCGAGCTTCTTAAACATTGTAAAAAAACTCCAATGATAGAGGCTTCCTGTATGTATCCGTCAATGTGGGCGTGCCGCGGCAGATTCGGTGCGTGGGATATTGGCAGACGCGGTTACAAGGAATGGAATAAAGCTCATATTGCAGAGAATGGTAAGTACACCGATATGTACGGTACTGCAACTCTTGGTTGGTACAGTTTCTATCCCATAGACAACAAGCATCCCGGAAATTTCCATTCAAGATATCAGTTCATTGATGATATAGACCATCTGGGTACACTTTCACTTGCGTACAATTTTGGTATGGTGTTTAACGATATTGAGTCCGAGGACTATTTCTTCATCCCTGCATTGAGGAGAAATATCGCACATTACAGAAAGTATGATGATCTGAGAAAGGCGTACTACTTCTCCGACGATATCCTGAAAAAACTCAGGGAAAGCGAGGGCGAATATCAACTTCACGAAAAGGAAAATGGTGAGTTTGTATTCGTTGAGAAGAAATATCAGCAGAAGAAATTCTATGACGTGCAGAACCCTGAAAGAAATAGCGAGACCTTTGTAAATCCCTACGGAAAGCACACTCCCTTTATGCGTGTTATGGCACATATTTCGTCTGTAGGAGAAAATGCACTTTCTCTTGTTGAACTTGATAAAAATGCACCTTTCCCCACGAAAAAACTGACAAAGGAATTCGAGCAGGAAATTAACCTGACTACAAGATGTGCAAGAAAGGTTTCCGTACTCGGCAACGGCAAAAAGGGTACTGTTGCAATCCTCATCCACGGCAGAGAGACAGGCCGCGAGGGCGTTATGGCATACTACATTGATACCGATTTTGAGGGCTGGAGAGACTTTGTCCTTGCAGAATCCGACAACGGTAACTATCCGGAATTTTCATATGAACAGAAAATGATGGAGGGTGAGCCGATATATTTCCATCTTTGGAAATATCTCCGTAACAACGCCTGCGACGATAGAACTTTCAAGATTGAAATAGATTCCTGTGGTGATGTGGAAGGTGTTAGGATTTCCGGTATTGAAGCGGTTGACCATACCTTTGAAATTCTTAAAAATCCCACAGTTAAGATAGGGGATAGCGCAGTTACATTCAACTGCGACCTTAAGAGTACAGATTATATAGAATTCGACGGTGAAAAGGCGATAATGTACGACCGCATCGGTAATGAAACCGTTGTTGGCTTTACGGGAAGTGTAGAAGTTCCCGCAGGAGAATTTGCGGCAGAACTTTCTGTTGAAAATACTTCCACCGCCCCGCTTCGTGCAAGCATTACATTTGGTTTTACAGGTAATGAAGTAAAATAAATAAATGCGACTACAAAATTTGTAGTCGCATTTTTGCTGTTTTAGAAACGGAAATCTCTGATGCCATTCTGTATCTTTTCAAGGTTTTCCTTGCAAATCTCTTTTACCTTTTCCTTAGGGATATTCTCAAGCTCTGCCTGAATAAGTGCTTCTCCGATTTTCTTTGTATCTTCGGAAGCGTAGTCCATCAAAAATTCCTTCAGCGTCATAAGTGCATTGGGATGGCAACAGTTCTGAATCTGTCCCGATTTGCAAAGTGACATAAATCTGTCGCCCGTTCTGCCCTCGCGGTAGCACGCCGTACAGAAGGAGGGAATATGACCGAGTTCCATCAGCCACTTTACAACCTCGTCAAGAGTTCTTGTATCGGATACGTCGAACTGCTCGCTGTCGTGGGGACGCTCTTCTTCTGTGTAACCGCCAACGGATGTTCTAGAAGCACCGCTTATCTGTGATACGCCCAGCTTGATAACCTTTTCACGGACTGCCTGACTTTCTCTTGTTGAGATAATCATACCCGTGTAGGGAGTAGATATTCTGATAAGTGCACAAATTTTTGCGAAAGTATCATCATCAATACCGTTGTCGAATACATCGGGGTCAATATCATCAGCACGCTTGATTCTTGGTACGCTGATTGTGTGCGGTCCTACACCGTGAACTGCTTCAAGGTGTTCCGCGTGCATCAGAAGTCCTGCAAACTCGTACTTGTAAAGCTCCAGACCGAAAAGAACACCGAGACCTACGTCGTCAATACCGCCCTGCATTGCTCTGTCCATTGCCTCTGTATGATAAGCGTAATCGTGCTTGGGACCTGTGGGGTGAAGCTTCAGGTAGCTTTCCTTGTGATATGTTTCCTGGAACAGAATATATGTTCCGATTCCTGCATCCTTGAGCTTTTTGTAGTTTTCCACCGTTGTAGCGGCAATGTTTACATTAACTCTTCGGATAGCACCGTTCTTATGCTTGATAGAGTAGATAGTATCGATACATTCCAGTATATACTCAATGGGGTTGTTTACGGGGTCTTCGCCCGATTCGATTGCAAGGCGCTTGTGCCCCATATCCTGAAGAGCAATAACTTCATTCCTTACTTCTTCCTGAGTAAGCTTCTTTCTGCAGATTGTTTTGTTCTGATGATGGTACGGACAGTATACGCAACCGTTTACACAGTAGTTTGAAAGGTAAAGCGGTGCGAACATAACGATTCTGTTGCCGTAAAACGCTTGCTTGATTTCTTCAGCAAGCTTATACATTTCCTGAATTTTTTCGGGAATCTCGCACGCAAGAAGAACAGAAGCCTCTCTGTGGTTAAGTCCTGTGCAGAATGTTCCGTTATCCTTTTTCTGCGGTCTTGCCTTATCTAAAATAGCATCGATAAGCTCAACATTGTTTTTGTTTGCTTCTGCATATTCAAGTGTTGCGCGGATTTCTTCATCGCTTATGAATTCTTCCGCAATCAATGATTTGGGGTTGTATTTTGCCATAATCAAGCATCCTTTCTTCCTTTACAATTAAAAAACCGCATCTCCTGAAAGACAGAGGTGCGGCTTAAAAATATAATCAAACAGCGCAACCACATCTTTCACCTCAACATAGTTTCGGTGTCAGGGGGTAGCTTTTTATTTATTAAACTTGTTTTGAGTAGGCAGCCTTGGCTGAAATTCCGTCGATTTTACCAAGAGCGCCTGTAAGAGAGTTGATCTTGTCCTGCGGAGCATCAACGGCAACGCAGATAATGTTTATGGATTTCTCCCGGTAGGGAATTCCCATTCTGCCGATAATGTACTCGCCGTATCGGTGCAAAAGCTCATTCAGTTCGTTGATTTTCTCAGTATTTTCAACAATGATGCTGAGAACTGCAACCCTGCTTTCCAAAAGAACAGCTCCTCTCTTTTTGTCAATATAATTATATAATAATTTAGCATATAAGTCAATGGGTAAAATTAGTCTGTTATCTGCCAATCAATAGGTGACTTTAAATTTGAAATCAAAAATTCATTTGCTTTTTTGAAATGTCCGCAGCCCATAAACCCTCTCGATGCGGAAAGGGGACTGGGGTGAACTGTCTCCAATATCAAATGCTGAGGATTTGTAATAAGTTCCTTTTTCTTTTTTGCATTATTTCCCCACAGAAGGAAAACAATACCGTCGCGACGTGCATTAAGCTGGCGGATAACTTCATCGGTGAAGTTTTCCCATCCTTTGTTCTGGTGACTGTTTGCTTCACCGCTTCTTACGGTGAGTACCGTGTTAAGGAGCAGTACGCCCTGCTCCGCCCACTTCATAAGGTATCCGGTTTTTGGAATGGGATAACCGAACTCCGAATTTATTTCCTTGTACATATTAAGAAGCGACGGCGGAATCTGTACTCCCGGCTTTACGGAAAATGCCATACCATGTGCCTGCCCCGGCTCGTGATACGGATCCTGACCGAGTATTACAACCTTTACTTTGGAATAAGCTGTTGCCTTGAGTGCAGAGAAAAGGTCATACATATCGGGAAATACCGTGTGTGAAGCATATTCCTCTTTCAAAAAATTCCTCAGCTTGAGGTAGTATTCTTTTTCAAACTCTCTTCCTATTTTCTCATCCCAGTCGTTACCGAGCTTTACCATTTTGTATCACCTTTTTCATAACTGTATTTCTGAAAACCACATTACCGTGATTTATAACGCTTATACCTGATTCCTTAAAACCTAATTTCAAATAGAACCCCTTTGCAGTTTTGCTGGAATCAAGGCTTATTTCACATATGCCTTTTTCCTTTGCCCATTGTTCAGCCCTTTTATAAAGAGCCGTTGCAATCCCTCTGCGTAAATAATTCTTATGTGTGTAGAGCCTGTTAATGTAACCGTTTCTTTCCATGCTTATAAATCCCACAAGCTTTCCTTTTTCAAAAGCCACAAGATTAAAACAGGGGGAGAGGTTATCTTTGAATTTTGTGATATTGAAATTCTCAGGTGCCCATGCTTCAAGCTCTTCTTTTGTATAATCGTTTTTACAAACTGTATGTACCGTATCTGTAATTAATTTTACTACATCTTCATACTCATCGTCAAGTAGTCTTCTGATATACATATGAAACCTCCTGCATAGGCGCGTAGAGAAAGTGGTGAAACTTTATTTGTGCGCCTGAAAAACATAGCCCACATACTAAATGTATGTGGGCTTGTTGTTGTCAATTACTTAAATTTTCTTTTTCTTGCTGCTTCAGACTTCTTTTTGCGCTTTACGCTGGGTTTTTCATAATGCTCTCTTTTTCTAACCTCGGACAATACGCCTGCCTTAGCACAAGAACGCTTAAATCTTCTCAGGGCGCTATCTAAAGATTCATTATCTTTAACTCTGATTTCGGACATTTCATACCCTCCCCTCGCAGCCTTGTGTGAACAAGCTCTGCATAAAGTAACATACTAATTATAACACAAGAAATGATTCTGTCAAGTTTTTTTTGAAAATTTTTGGAGAACCTTAAACAACGCTTAAAATTCATCAAATGTGTTGCTTTTTTTGTTGTGTATATGATAGAATAGACTCAGACTTTGTCAAGGAGATGATTTTGTGAGGAAAATTGAATTTAAAGGAAAAATGCCCGACCCTTTCCTTAAAGAAAACGGTACAAGAATGACTCCTCAAGAATGGCAGGAAAAAAGGGAAGGAATACGTGACTTTATCGTAGACTTTGAATTTGGCGGAATGCCTCCTCGTCCCGAATATGTGGAATTTGAACTCATCAACTTTGGCGGAAATGCCACAAGTCCTGCATGGTACAGAGTCAAGGCAGGTAAAAAAGACAAATACCTCACCTTCAATCTTGCGATAAAGCGAAACAGGGCAGAGGGGGTAAAGCATCCCGTGCTTTTAACGGGTGACGGTTGCTTCCTTAATCTTGAAAACGACACTATCGACGAGGCTTGTAACCGAGGTTATGCCATTGCGTGGTTTAACCGACTGGATTTTGCAAACGACACCTTCAAACTGACTGATAGATTAGGTCCCCTTTACGAAATCTACCCCGAATATACCGACTTCACGGCTATGTCTGCCTGGGCGTGGGGATACAGCGTGTGTATGGACGTATTTGAACAGCTTGACTATATCGACGAAACCGAGGTGGGAATCACAGGCCATTCCCGTGGCGGTAAGACCGTCCTCCTTGCGGCGACTGTCGATGAACGTATAAAATATGTATGCCCCAACAGCAGCGGAACACACGGTGCTAATTCCTATCGATGTATTGTGACGGAGCAGGGCGAAAAAGGAGCTTCGTCGGAAAGGCTCTCTTATATGATGGAGAAGATTCCTACCTGGATGGGGCCGAAGCTTCGTGAGCATATAGACAATGAAGAAAAGCTACCCTACGATATGCATTATTTCGGTGCATTGATTGCTCCCCGATACTACTTGCAAATCGAGGGTTTGCAGGACTACTGGATTAACCCGGTTGGAGCGTGGCAGAATTTCTGTGCCGTGAAGGAGTGCTACAAGTACCTCGGCTGTGAAGATAATGCAGGTGCTTGGTATAAACCGGGCGGGCATAGGCAGAAATATGATGAATTTAAAGAATTTATGGATTTCATGGACAGAGCAAGAGCAGGACTCCCCTTGGCGGAACATCTGCAGGTAAATCCCTATCCCGAAATAGAAAAGAATTTTGATTGGTAAGAGGTGCTATTATGAAACTTGCAGAAGTATTCAGTAACGATATGGTTTTCCAACGCGGAAAGAAAATTTGTATTTTCGGAACGGGCGATGGAGAGGGAAAAGTGGAGTTTTGCGGAAACACCGTAGAATTCAAATCGGAAAACGGTTCATTCCGTGCATATCTTCCCGAAATGGAAGCAGGCGGTCCTTATGATATGACTGTAACTCTTAACGGCGAAGAAACTACCTATACTAATATACTTGTAGGCGATGTATACATTGCTGCTGGTCAGTCCAATATGAACTATTCGCTGGCAGGGACAAGCGATATCGAATTAAAAAACTGTCCCAATGTAAGGTTTTTCACAGAGCCTCATTCATATTATTTTGAGAATCACAGAACCTGCGATCTCGCCGTATGGCATCAGTGCGTAGGTGAAGAATCTTTAAGTATGACCGCAGTCGGATATTACTTTGCTACTCATATGTATGAAGAAACCGGCATTCCGGTGGGTATTATTTCTGTCAACTGGGGCAGCTCCCGTGTAGATGCGTGGACAGCACCCGAAATTGTATATACGGACGAATACCAGAGCCTTCTTCCCGTAAAAGGCGACAGCTACTACAACCGTCTTTTTAATCAGGGAAGCTGGCTGTACCTCAATAAACTTCTTCCCGTTGTTCCCTATACGGTAAACGGTATACTGTGGTATCAGGGTGAAAGCAACGGCAGAAAGGAAGAAGCTGTAAACTACGGAGTGCTTCTTAATAAGCTCATTGAAAACTGGCGCGATATCTGGAACGAGAAACTTCCTTTCTATTGTGTACAGGTTATGCCATACTTGCTGGCAGGGGAGAATGCAGACTGGGGAGCAATCCGTGAAGGGGTAGAATTCGTTTCCAAAAATACCGAGAAAGTATATATGACCACCCCTGTAAAAACAGGCGAGGCAAAGCTTATCCATCCCACCCGTAAAAAGAAAGTCGGAGTAGCTCTGGCAAAAGCGGTGCTTTGCGAAAATTTCGGAATAAAGCAGGAATACTGCGGACCCGTAAAGGAAAAATACGAATGGACAGAAAACGGTATAAAGGTAACTTTCACTCACGCAGACGGTCTTCAGATTTGCGGAGAATATCTTGAAGATGCCTTTGTGTATGACGAAGCCAATGTTGCTTATACCGTCGACGCCAAAGTGGAAGGAAATACTCTTATTCTCACATGGAATGAAAACATTATGCCCGTAAGAGTTTCTATGGGCTATGACAATAACCCCACCCATAATCTTTACAATGGAGAGGGATATTTGGCTTCTCCTTTCAATATTAAAAAATAAGGTGATATAATATGATAACCTACGAAGACATAAAAAAGAATGAAGACATCCGTACCTATATAATATGCGCGGATAAATCACTTGAAGCTCTCGGTTTTACGGAACATAGCTTTGCCCATGTAGGAAAAGTAGCGGAAACCGCAAAATATATATTGGAGACACTTGGTTTTAATTCTCACGAGGTGGAACTTTCTATGATTGCTGCATATCTCCACGATATAGGAAACCTTGTGAACCGTAACGAACATAGCCAGAGCGGTGCTGTAATGGCATTCAGAATTCTTGATAAACTTGGGATGGAAAGTGAAAATATTGCAACCATCGTTACAGCCATAGGAAATCATGACGAAGGAACAGGTGTTGCAGTAAATCCCGTTGCAGCGGCACTCATTCTCGCTGACAAGACGGATGTAAGACGCAGCCGTGTAAGAAATAACGATATTTCTACCTTTGATATACACGACAGAGTGAATTATTCCGTAAGACAATCTTCCGTTAATATAAATGAAGAAAAGACTTCAATTATACTTAATTTGGACATTGACACAAATTTTGGCTCGGTAATGGATTATTTTGAGATATTTATGGGCAGAATGATTATGTGCCGTAAAGCAGCCGATGCCTTAGACCTTAGTTTTAAGCTTGTTATAAACGGTCAACAGCTGCTTTGATTAAGGAAGAAAAAACTTTTTAAATTTTTTCTGAAAAAGGTATTGACTTTTACTTAAAACGGTGTTAATATATACAACGTTGTCGCGATTTGAAAACACTTGTAAAAAAACTCAAAAAAAGTTTAAAAAAAGTGTTGACAAAGAGGCGATAGCGATGTATAATAAACAAGCTCGCTCGAAAAAGAGCAGCGATTGAACCTTGAAAATTAAATAGCGTAAGGGCTCAAAAGAATTTTTCTTTTTGAGATTAACTTTAGGCGAATACAAGCCAGACATTACAGTTTTTGAATTTCTGCAGAAGCGAGCACGAAGTGCGAAGCTGATGCATCTGAAATTCATTATGCCAGAACTTCCGATGAAGCGAGCACCCCTCTTATGGCGCGAAGATGAATCGATGAAGTTCACGGTAAACAACGTACAAAAAACAAGTTTAGTTTAGAGCCAAAAAACTCAAAACTGATATATCGAAGGTTTCGACCTTCTGTATATACCATTTTTAGAGAGTTTGATCCTGGCTCAGGACAAACGCTGGC
>SVJW01000071.1 GCA_015068735.1 Oscillospiraceae bacterium | reverse complement strand
GCCATAAGGTCCATCTTCCATTCGCAAATCATCTTCATATCGCAGAAGCCGTCTGTGTCAAGCCCCAACTCCTCACGCTTCTTGGCATCTCCGTGACGGATTCTGTTGTAACAGCTGTAGCCGTAGGTAACATCCTTGTGCTTGTTCTGGTGCCACTTGTCCTTTCGGAATGATGAACCGCACTTGCATTTCATCTTCGACTGCCAGAAATCATTTGCACCACGCTTTGAAAATGCCTTGACCTCTCCGTTTACAACAACGCTGGGCTTTGACTTTGCCTTTCTGATGCGGTTGCATTCGTGCCATAAAGTTTCCGAAATAATCGGCGGGAAATCTCCCTTGACAAGCTCGTACGTGGTTTCGTCAAGATTGTTGATTCGCTTCTGTTCAAGGTAGTTGTTACTGCGTGATTTGTTGTAGCAGATGTAGCCCATATAAGTAGCGTTCTTGATGATGTGCAGTACGCTTGAACATTCCCACTTTACCTTGCCCGAAGCATTCTTTCGCTTTGCTTCGGTAAGCATTTTGCAGATTTTTGAGCCACCCATACCCTTGGCATAAAGTTCGAAAATCATCTTTACAGTTTCAGCCTGTTCGGGATTTATTGTGTAGGTTTCGCCGGGTTTTCTGTCATAACCGAGGATATTTCCGCTGCCGTAGAGAGTCTTGTTCTCACGGCTTATTTTCTGTCCAGCCTTAACACGCTCCGATACCTTTCTGCTTTCTTCCTGAGCGAGTGTTGCCATGAGGGAGAGACGAAGCTCTCCGTCGCCGTCCATTGTCCAGATGTTGTCCTCAACAAAGTAAACCTCAACGCCGATATTCTTCAGCTCACGGGTAAAGTTAAGAGTGTCAACTGTGTTTCTTGCAAATCTGCAAACCTCACGGGTTACAATCAAATCAAATTTTCCACTCTTTGCGTCCTCAATCATTCTGAGGAATGAGGGACGCTTCTTCGCCTGAGTTCCTGTGATACCTTCGTCAATATACTTGTCGATGACATTCCAGTTGGGATGATATTTCGCCTGGTCTGAATACCACTGCATCTGGTTTTCGAGAGCAGAGAGCTGAGCCTCGTGTTCTGTGGAAACTCGTCCATAGAAAACGACAGTACGCTGACGATTACGGTCAAGCTTTGTGTAGTCCATAAAGCTGTTGAATGTTGGTTTTACTCCTGACATTGTTGTGTTAGTCATAAATTTCAAATCCTTTCGTGTTGTGATTTTTCGCAGAAGCGTGAACTTCTGCTATGTAAATGGAAGTTTAAACATAAATCAGTTCGCTGAGTATTATTTCTTCAGCACAGCTTTTGTAATTGTTCATCATACCTGCCCAGTGCAAAGGGTCGGAGTTTTTCATTTCTTCGGTAAGCCCGTCAGCCTTCGCCATAGCTTTTACAATTCTGTCGAGTCGCTCATAAGCTATGTCCTCAACCTCGGCACAATGATCGTTCAGCGTTCCTTTTATAAGCATTGCCTGATACAGACCCTTGTGATTTTCTTTCAGAAACTCTGCTCTCATTCTTCCGTAGCGACCAAGCTCACGCTGTTCAGGTAATTCCCAGTCGGGAAGATAAGTCCCCGTCGCTTCATCAAGAACATAGCGGATTTCTGTTCCGCCGACAATCTCTGTAAACTCTTTTTTCATGACATTTTCCTCCGTTTTTGGTTTATGCATAAAGACTATCCCACAAGTCGATTTAGCACTTTAAAGTGATTATACAGATTTGTTATGCGTTTGTCAAGTACCTGGGAGAAATTTTTGGGTCAAATGCAGAAATAAGCTTTTATTTTCTGACAGGCGTATCATTTCATGTATTGAGTTTTCAAAATTGATGTGATATAATAAAATCACAATAATAAGCATTGTAGGCTTGTTAGATTGTAATTTTAAATTACATTATTTTAAGATATAGAGGAGGTGGCAAAAATGCAGATGTGCCCTTTTTGCGACAAAGTATATGATGAATCCGAGTACAGTTATTGTCCTTATTGTTCTGGGGAATTAGTCGAGGATGACGATGAAATAAGACCATGTCCTGAATGTGGTGGTTGCTTACACTGGGATGGTGATGAATGGGTATGCTCTAACTGTGATTACACAGAAGAAGACTAAGAGACTTGACCAAATCTTCTAAGACCTTTACAACCCAGCAATTTTTTAGTGATTCAATATGTACCGCCGTACCCGTATCCACGAGTACGGCTTTTTCTTTTACATCATCACTCCAATTCACCCGACCGCTTGCGCTGAACATCACGCTGGCGGTCTTTTTCTTTTTCCTTCCCAAGAATCATATCCACATTTTTCATCACCATATCAAGCTCCTTGATTTCGGATTTTGCACTGTTATAAGAGCTATACAGCCTGTCCTTCTCGGCATAAAGTTTCTTCTGTTCAGCACGAAGCTCTTTAATCAAAGGAGTCTTTTCACCGCCAAATCTTTTCTTCAGATATTTTTCGGCAGCAGTAAAAATAATCAGTTCGCTTTCGTGCTCATGCCTGAACTTTTCCTTGAAAACAACCGTTTCAAGCTTGTCAGCAACAGGCTTGTGCTTACGATAATTGTCGATGTGCGTAATATCCTCAGCAATAATTTTGAGTCGTTGCTCGATTTCTTTTATACGAGTTCGGTCAGCGTTGTACTTTTCCTTCAAAGCCGTATGCTTTTCCGATAACGCCGAATAGCTCAGCATATTTCTCTCGGTCAAGAAGTTTACTGTATTCGCCATAGTTTTAAGATTCTGGACAGTTGCCCACTGCCTGAACGCTTCGGGATTTCTCTGTTTCTCCTTGAAGCAGTTTTCAATGTCGATGATAAGTGAAACAGTCGGATTTGTTCTTGCTCCCGAAATTCTTTCACGGAGTCTTTCTTCGGTATAGTCAGTACCGAGAGTTTTTGAACGGATGAAACGCTCCTGACCCTCAGCTCTGAACGAAATATATTTTCCTTGCTTTATCTCATAATTCAGCTTCTGCATATACAAAAGAAATTCATCCCAGGACTGCGTTTTCAGAATAGCCTTATCAATATTCTGACGAAGAAGCGACTTCCAGCTCTTGCCCTTTTTATCGAGACTATGCTCATACTGGCTTCTGCCTTTTTCCTTCGGCTCGGTTATGACTGACAAGCCGTTCTCACGACAAAGCTCGTCGCTGAAATTTCTGATATCATACATCGTGTGTTTTTTAGAAAGAAACTTGTCGCCGTTTTCAAAACTGACAGAGTTTGCGATGATATGGTTGTGAACGTGCCCTCGGTCAATGTGCGTAGCACAGACAAACTGAAACCTTCCGTCAAAGATTTTCTCCGCAAGCTCCATTCCGATTTTATGAGCAGTTTCGTAATTCACCTCTCCGGGAGAAAACGACTGAATGATATGAAAGCCGAGAATGCCTTTCTCCTTGAGAAAATTTTTCTTCGTCAGCTCGAACTGCAAAGCCGCCGTTTCGGGAGAACAGCCGAAGCCATCTACAAGCAGACGGTCATCGGTTTTCTTCGGATTCATAATGTAGTCAAGCGCCTTGTTCAGAGTAGTGCGGATAGCGTGGATTTCAGTAACTGCCATATCTTTTCAAGCTCCTGTTTTATTGCGATTACATCTTCGGCGTAAATATCATTTGTGGAATTGATACGCTTTGCAATCTGGTTGATGTTTTTTGAAACGCCGCTGACCTGTCGGCACAGCTCGTCAAGCCCCGAGGTTTCAACCTTTATAAGCCGTCCGTCAATGGCAATCTTACGAAGATAAGCTGACATGTTCCTGATACCGAACAGCTTCATTTTCTTATCAATAAGCTCTTTTTCATATTCCGAAACAAAGAATTTTATCTGCACAGGGCGAAGTCTTTTTGCCATAAAATTTTCCTTTCTATTAAAATTTTCCGAAGCAGTATTGCTGATTGCCGAGGGGTTCGGGGAGTATCACCGACAAGCGATTTTGACGGAATGTGTCCACAAAATCATTGCTTGCTATGACACTCCCACGCCCGCCGGCTGATTAATTTTTTCGAGAATTTCTGACGGCTCTGATAAACTTTTTCGGAACAAAATCTCCGTACCAGAGCTTTGTAAAATCCTTCATATCTTCGGGAGCGATCACCTTTTCGGGATAGATTGCTTTGAGAAATTCAATCTTCGCCAATTCAAAATCAGAAGGATTTTCTTCTTCCTTATGAATTCTGATAACTGCATTTTCATCCACATCAGCGTTTGCTAAAATGAGTCCGAATTCAATTTCCTTTCTGATAGCCGCAAGCTCTTCGGGAGTTCTCTTGATGGGAGACATATTGACAATCATATCCATGATGATGTCGATATCCTCAGGCGTCATTTCCTTTCCTACGGGGAAAAGATTGTTGATAGTTTCCATTAAAGGGTCGTTCTTATTCTCGTTCTTCTGCTGATAATTCTTCTGGTTTTTCTTCATAAAAGCCTCCATAAATTCAGTTGTCTTCTTGTCGTTTGCTTCATGCTTGATAATCATTTTCATTTTTCCTTTCGTTTTAAAATTTACATCGGTGTACCACGTACCAGACGGTGCAGATGTACCAGGTGGTGCAGTTGTTACGCCTGGTACGTGGTACATTAACCTTTTTCATTGACTTCAAAAACGGAGACCGTCTTTCCGTTTTCGTTTTCGATTCTGATTTTCCTGAGATAGCCGTGCTCAGTAAGAATAGCAACGGGCTGTGAAAGCTCGTCCATCGTCCTGAACTTTCTGCAAAGGTGAAGCAAATCCCTGCCGCTGATTTGCCTGACATTATTGGCTCTCAGTTTTTTGAGAACATACTCCGCCGCTGCCGTTCTGCCGTCGCCGTCCATAAGACTGTAAGCGTAGCGGGACTGCTGCTTATCTGGCAACGTCAGTCTTTACATCCACAGTTTGTTCACGAAATAGAAATTGTAGCAAAGATGGCTAATGATTTCATTATGAAAAGCAGCGGCGTAATTGTAACAGAATATTGTAAAAAAGCAGAAACCTGGGAAAAGTTCAAAGCATTGCCATACACTCCTTCTGTGGAATTCCTGAAAACACTTATTTCCACAGAGGAACAGCAGAGCGATGAAAGAGCTGCGTATAAGGCTGAAAAAGAACAAAGTCAGCTTGCAGTTGAGGTTCAGGTGTTCAGGCTTGGTTCTGCATATTGGCAGAAACTTTACGATGAAGCAGAAAAAATGAAAGCGTTGACTTATAAGGACAGCTCACTCCTTAAAGTTGCTGCTTCTGTTGAAAGTACAGGAAAAGTTCCTTCTCCTGCACAAGCAAGGGCTATTATGGCAATAAAAGAACGACTTGAAAAAGAAGGAATCTTTGTTTAAAAGTAAAAGAAATGGAGTCATGATTATATGACAATAGTTGAATTTTTCAGTGGAATAGGGAGCCAGGCCAAAGCTCTCCAAAACATTGGAATAGATATAAATGTAGCAGGAACCTGTGAATGGGATATTCACGCATCCATTGCCTATGATGCGATACACAGCTCTCCTGAAATTACAGATGATGTAAAGATGATGGGCAAGGAAGAAATCCTCGACATTCTGAAGAATCACACTCTGAGCAATGACGGTAAGCAGGCAATGGATTATAAGATGCTGAAGACTTATTCCGTAGATGTATTAAGGCGTATCCTGGCTTCAATCCGAAGAAACAAGAATTTCGTAGATATAAGTTCGTTGAAAGGCGAACAGATGCCTAAAAAGATAGATATCCTGACATATTCATTCCCTTGTCAGGACTTGTCAAACGTAGGAGCTTTTCACGGATGCCGCTTTTGATCAGTTGGCATTCGCATTGTGTCATCCCCTTAAATCACGTGAATATATGAATAAGTTGATTGATTCGGTCGATTTCTATGTTATCCCTAAAAAATTCGATGCAGAATCAATCTTAACAACAAACATTATTTCAAATACAATCTCTCGTGATAAAAAGATGAAATCTGTGAATTTTTTTATCGATGCGCCTATTGAACTTCATATTTTGGATACTTTATGGACAGTTTTCTTGGCAAAAATGGATTATGATAAAAAAATTCTATCTTACGATGTATATGGAAATACCATTAACAAAAGTGCTCTGTTTACAGATACCGATATAAACTTTGAAAACAGAGTGCTTTTTAATAGATACTTCAACAATTATTCAAATTGGAGAAATAATGCTTTTGAATCATTGGAAACACAATACAGATTTAAGTATGACTCCGTGTTAATATCTTTAGATATTAAATCCTACTTCTATTCTGTATCTTTTGCCTTTGCTGAATTAAAAAACATTTTTGAAAATCATGAGTTGTTAAAAACAATCCGACATTTAACAAACATAGTAGAAAAAGTATATG
This sequence comes from Oscillospiraceae bacterium, assembly GCA_015068735.1. Lineage (GTDB taxonomy): Bacteria > Bacillota > Clostridia > UMGS1883 > UMGS1883 > UMGS1883. Next base: position 2,969 of record SVJW01000071.1, on the reverse strand, counting down.
CAACCTATTATTTAAAAATAAATCCTTTTAGACGCGATATGGGATGGATGAAGAAAAAGCATTATCCTTTACCCATTGGTTTATTTAGTTCAATGGTGATTGGTAATATTTATCTTAAGGATTTTGACAAATGTGTTTCACGTACACCAGGAATGATGTATTACGGAAGATATGTAGACGACTTGTTAATGGTTGTTGATCGCACAGTTTCAAAAGGGGAATCAGCATCCGATATTCTAGATGATATATTTGTAAAACGACAAATTTTTCTAAAAGAAGGGAACAATTATACTTTTAACGGCTACAAAGGATTATTTGTGCAAGGAGATAAAGTAAAAGTTATATATATAGATCATAACGAATCTAAGGCGATTATCGATATATATAATGATACAATCAAAATTCTCCCTAGCCAATTAGAACCATTACCGGATAGCAATATCAGTTTATCCAATTTTGATGAAGTTGCTTACAGCGTAGAAAACTTCACGAAAGAAAAAAAGATTAGAGACATAGGCGTTGTGGGAATAGACGCATTTAAAGTGGGCAGGTTCTTTTCGAATTTACCAAGAAAATATGCACAAATTGATGTTAATAGCGTAAAAAAAGAAATTGATGAACATATTCGTCAAATAGAGAAATTTTTTACAGGAAGTCAAAGCGTAGAATTTTATAGCAATTGGCTTAATTACATGTATTTTTTAGTAATTACAGAAAAAAACAAACAGCTTCGCTCGTTTACAACAACGTTGAAAAAGCAAATCAATGATTTAAAAGCTGTTTCCCTCGACAAGAACATGTACAATAAAACTAAATCTATCAATAAAAAAGCTAAAGAATACTTATATTTGCATCTGGAAATTTGCCTGAATATTGCTTTATGTTTAAATTTCTCTTTAAATCAGCGACACTTTAACAGCCTTTTAGTTCAAACCCAAAAATTCAAAAATGCTAATATGTTTGATCACAGTTTGGTAACTTTTCCTCTTGCAAATTACCTTGACTACGAACACGAAGTATCATTTTGCAAAATGTCTTTAAATGATATCGGTAAATATCCAAAGCCAATTGAAAAATCCTTTAAATTCACATGGTCGCCACGATTTATACACTATGATGAATTGCTTTTCCTATTATTCTATCATTATCATACTCTGAATAAAAATAATATAGATTATAATTACGTACAAGATGTTTTGGTGAGTAAATTTGCCAGAATAAATCACATCAAGAATACTCCATTTAACATTAATCGGGAAGAGTTTAATATAGAAGATTATTTAATCAGCACATTTCACATTCCTTCTAATAATACCAACGTTCCTTCTAAAGTGAACGTGGCTGTAGGAAGTCTGAACGTTAGTTTTGAAAAATGTATTAATGCTTGTAAAAACCGATGGGCTAACGTTACTCTTCCAGAAAAAGAAATATTTTTTAATATTCTTCGTGAATCCTATAAATACTTATCGAAAGACAATAATGAAACCATGTTCTTGGTTCTTCCTGAACTTTGTTTTCCGATATATTGGATTTATGATCTGGTTAGATTTGCTAAGCGTTCAGGAATCGGAATCATTACAGGGTTACAATACTTGGCTGATGACAAAGACAGACAATATAACTACATTGCAACTATTTTACCATTTACCACTGGAAAAAGAAAATATAACAATGCGTTTCTATCCATAAGAGAAAAAAATGACTATTCTCCTATTGAATTTGAGGAATTAGCAAAATGTGGGTTCTATTGTCAAAATCGCAACATAGCAGAATATCAAGCTTTTAATTGGAAAGGTATTCGTTTGTCCCCGATGGTTTGTTATGAATTGACAGATATTATGGCAAGGGCGTTACTTAAAGGCAAATGTGATTTTGTTGCTGCTCCTGTTTTCAATCCGGATACAACATATTTTTCAAATATTATTGACTCTACGGCTCGCGATTTATACGCTTTTGTCGTTCAATCAAACACATCGCATTATGGTGATTCACGTGTTACTGGACCTTACGATAGGGATAGTAAGGATATTTTCAAAATCAAAGGAGGAGATAACGATCATGTAGTCATAGGCACTATAAATTTCAAAAAATTTAAAGATTTCCAATTAAACTATCATAGTAATTTTCAAAAAAGACTTGTAACTATAAAGAAAGAACGTATTAAAAGAAAAAACTTTTGTCTTCCAAAAGATAAATCGAAGCCGAATCTTAAGCCGTTATCTGCCAGATTCAAAATAGATAAATAATTACTCGATTTTTCATCGGATTTTACTCATGCGATACTTAATATTATGATGAAGAAAAGCATCCCAACTTATAAAGTCGGGGATGCTATCTTCGCACCTCAACCACCCTCACCTCAACCCCAAGTTTCTCACAACTATCAATCACAAACTTGGTACCCTTAGACTTCCCATCCCAGAATGCAAGCACAAGGTCGGCATTCTGGATTATGGTTATATTTCGTTTTAACGGAGCAGCTCTGCCATATTTCTCGTATTCTGGCAGGTACTCCGTTATTTTTATGCCGTGAGACAGGGCATAGTCCCTCGCGCAAGTGTCAACGCCTTTCGCACCGCCCGAAATAATCTCTGTGGTGTCGCAGGGGAGATAGTCTCCCAGATTTGATATAGTCAGGCCTCGTGAGCCGATTACAGCAACTTTCATAATTTCTCCTTTAAACGCACATTGAACGCACAATAGATTTGTAAATCCAATTATAACACATTTTGATGTTAAAATAAAGCCATAATAGATACATAAAGGAGTGTTTATATGGCTATTAAGAGCTTATCTATAAGAATTGATGAAGAAATGCTTAATAAACTGCATTATGTAGCGGATTACGAGGGTCGTTCAGCAAACAGTCAGATACTTGTGCTTATCCGAGACAGCATAGAGAAATTTGAAGAGAAGTATGGCGAGATTGAATTCGGCACAAAGCCGTCAACAAGTGCCAAGTCTCCACG
>SVJW01000070.1 GCA_015068735.1 Oscillospiraceae bacterium | reverse complement strand
TTAACTCAAACTTGCTCTGTATATTCAATTTCTCGTAAATTATCTGTATTTGTTTTTTTACATAAGCGAGAGAAACTGAAAGATGGTTAGCAATTTCTTTTTTCTGCCAACCTTTATTATAAAGAAGCGCAATTGTAATTTCCATAGGTGTAAGGGAAATGTTTATATCCTCATCTCCGAGAAAATGGAGCTTATTCCATCCTCTATAAAAGATTTGTACCAACTTAATAATTTCGGCATATTCTTTCGGATGCTTGTTTTTTACATGTATTTCCAGAAGTCCCTGCAAGGTCTTGTAGTGAACGGCAAAAAAACTTAAAAATCCGTCAGGTTGTGCCAGCGCCCATGCCTTTTTAAAATGAAGCTCTGCAGAAGTAACATCTTTCATATGCATATAGCTTGCCGATGCTACAATATGTGTGTATATTAAGGAAATCGGGTAGGGATCATTGCACATAGCAATCGCAATTTCACAAATACCTGCGGCGCGTGAATATTGTTTCTTTTTATATGCCTCATACGCCAGTATATAACATCCGTAAAGTCTGTGTCCCCGAGGAAGAAAATGAAGATAATCTTCAAGCTTTGGGGTAGGGGGCATAGATAGCCTTAACAGACAGGAGCCTATATGGGAAGTAAGAACCCTGAATGCATACTCAGTTTCACTCAGATTTTCTTTAGGCTTTTCGGAAAGTGCTTTTGACACAAGGGCTGAAACAAAGGATGCCACATGAATTCTTCCGAGAAATATGTTTGAAAATGTTTCCATAACTTCGGCGGAATATCTGAGAGATTTGTCGCTGTTTGATATATAAGGACTCAGCAATTCAACAGTTTTGTCCACATTTCCGGTGTAATAATAGTATTCTGCGAGAGCAATTGCTCTGTCGTCTTTGTTGGGAATGTTCTCTGTAAAGTCTTTTGCCTTCCCGGGTTCAAAACTACTGCAGAGAAGTGGAAGAGGGATTCGGGGTGACTTTAAATTATCGGTAACACTTTTAGTGGCGTTGTGACCGACAGGGCAAAAATCTTTCGGAATCATCCAAGAATTTCCGTGTAAAGATGCTCCGGGTATTTTACCCTCTTTAGCCCATTTCTGAACAGCTCTTGCGGTTACGCCTAATCGCAGGGCGGCTTCCTTTGCTGTTTCAAATTGCATTTTAATTACGCCTCGATTCATTTTGATAAGTCGAATATTACTTTGTCTAAGGTAATTATATACCTATAAAATTTGGATTGCAAGAAAATTATCTTCCTATTTATTGGTAAATTAAAAAACCGAAGCAAAGAAAATCTCTGCTTCGGAATGGAGCTGGTGACAAGAATCGAACTTGCAACCTGCGGTTTACGATACCGCTGCTCTGCCTTTGAGCCACACCAGCGAATATAACACAACTATTTTACTAACTTTTGCATGGTTTGTCAATAGGAGAAATGTAAAAAACTTTTGTAGAAAATAGCATTATTATGCGAAATTATTGTTGTAATTTATTACTTGCTGTGTTAAAATATTAAAATAGGTTTAATGTTGACTTCAGGGAGGTTCATATTTATGTTAGAAAGATTACAAGGTGGCGTTTATCTCTCCAAAGACGGAAAAATTATTCCCGAAAACGAGGGTAGAGGCCTTTACAATGCTCCTGATGATGCCCGAGAGGGTACTATGAGCTATAAAATAATGCGTTCTCATTGTGTAAAGGAGAGCACAGACGGGAAGATGCGTATTAAATTCGATGCACTTATTTCCCACGATATTACATATGTAGGTATCATCCAGACGGCACGTGCCAGCGGACTTAAGGAGTTTCCCGTACCCTATGCGCTTACAAACTGTCATAACAGCCTTTGTGCAGTAGGCGGTACTATTAACGAGGATGACCATGTTTTCGGTCTTTCTGCGGCAAAGAAGTACGGCGGTATTTATGTTCCTGCAAATCAGGCAGTTATCCATCAGTATGCCCGTGAGCAGATGGCAGGCTGCGGCAAAATGATTCTCGGATCTGACAGCCATACACGTTACGGTGCTATTGGTACAATGGGCGTAGGTGAGGGCGGTCCTGAGCTTGTAAAACAGCTCCTTTCACAGACTTACGACGTAGATGCACCAAAGGTTGTACTTGTATATCTTGAAAACGCACCCAAGAAGGGAATCGGTCCTCAGGACGTTGCAATTGCACTCGTTGGCGAAACATTCAAGGACGGATTTGTAAAGAACTGTATTCTCGAATTTGCAGGCCCCGGCGTGAAGAATCTTTCCATGAACTTCCGTATCGGTATCGATGTTATGACAACGGAAACTACTTGTCTTTCTTCCATCTGGACAACTGATGAGAAGACTGAGGAATACCTCACAATCCATGGAAGAAAAGGTGAGTATAAGGAAATTAAACCCGAAGACGGTGCATATTACGACAAGGCTATCAAGGTTGACCTTTCAAAGATTGAGTCAATGATTGCACTTCCTTTCCACCCATCAAACGCATATACAATCCACGAACTTCAGGAAAATGCGGCTGAAATCTTTGCTGAAATCGAAAAGAAAGCAAAAGAGCAGTTCGGTGATAAAGTGGATTTCTCACTTACAGATAAAATCAAGGACGGCAAAATTATAATTGACCAGGGTGTTATCGCAGGATGCAGCGGTGGTATGTACGACAGCATCTGCGAAGCGGCTTCAATCCTCGATGGTAAGAGCTGTGGCAACGGTTACTTTAACCTCAGTGTTTATCCCTCCAGCGTACCGATTAACCTTGCACTCCTTGAGAACGGTGTCCAGGGTAAGCTCCTCGAAGCCGGTGCAGTGTTTAAGCCCTGCTTCTGCGGACCTTGCTTCGGTGCAGGTGACGTCCCTGCAAACAGTGCTCTCTCAATCCGTCATACAACGCGTAATTTCCCCAATCGTGAAGGCTCCAAGCCCTCCGACGGTCAGCTCAGCGGTGTTGCTCTTATGGATGCTCGTTCAATTGCAGCAACTGCGGCAAATGGCGGTGTTCTTACTGCGGCAACAGATGTTGATTATGAAAGCAAGGAATATGATTACACATTCAGTCAGGGTGTATATGATAAGAGAGTTTATAACGGATTTGGTAAGGCAGACCCGAGCGAAGAACTTCGCCTCGGTCCCAATATCAAGGATTGGCCCAAGATGTATCCTCTCGGAGAAAACGTTCTCCTCAAGCTTGCGGCAGTTATCCATGACGAGGTAACAACAACGGACGAGCTTATCCCATCCGGTGAAACATCAAGTTACCGTTCAAATCCCATAAAGCTCTCCGAGTTCGCTCTTTCAAGACGTGTTCCCGAATATGTTGGCAGAAGTAAGGCGATTCGCGATATGGAAGACAGTCGCAGAGAAGGTAATATTCCGGCAGAAGTTGTGAAAGCCCTTTCCGACTTCGGTGGCGAAGAAACTGCAAAGGTTACACAGATTGGCTCCTGCGTATTTGCCAAGAAGCCCGGTGACGGCTCTGCCCGTGAACAGGCGGCATCCTGTCAGAAGGTACTTGGCGGTCTCGGTAACATCTGCTACGAATATGCAACCAAGCGTTACAGAAGTAACTGTATCAACTGGGGTATTCTTCCTTTCACAATTGATAAGGATACAGAGTTTAACTATTCTGACGGAGATTATGTATTTGTTCCAAATATCCGCAGTATCATTGAAAATAAAGAAGAAACTGCAGCAGGTTATGTAATTAAAGCTGACGGAAGCTATGACTCCATCAAGCTTAATATTGCAGGACTCACAGACGATGAAAGACAGATTATCCTTGACGGATGTCTTATGAACTACTATGCCGAAAGGATGAAGAAAAATGACTAAAATCCCTATGAAAAACAAAATCGTCGAAATGGACGGCGATGAAATGACCCGTATCCTCTGGCAAATGATTAAGGACGAGCTCCTTATTCCTTTTGTAGAGCTTAATACGGAGTATTACGACCTCGGTCTTAAATACCGTGATGAAACAAACGATCAGGTAACTTTCGATGCAGGCGAGGCTATTAAGAAGTATCACGTTGGGGTAAAGTGTGCGACCATTACACCCAACGCTCAGCGTGTTGAGGAGTATAACCTCAAGGAAATGTGGAAGAGCCCCAACGGCACAATCCGTGCCATTCTTGACGGCACAGTTTTCCGCGCACCCGTGCTTGTAAACGGAATCAACCCTGCCGTTAAGAACTGGAAAAAGCCTATAACCATCGCAAGACACGCATACGGTGATGTATATAAAGCTACCGAAATCAGAAACGAGAAAAAGGGTAAAGCAGAGCTTGTTTTCACAAGTGAAGACGGTGAAGTAACACGCCAGACAATTTACGATTTTGAATGTGGCGGTGTTATTCAGGGACAGTACAACAAGGACAGTTCCATTGAATCCTTTGCACATTCCTGCTTCACATATGCTCTTGATACAAAGCAGGATTTGTGGTTTGCTACAAAGGATACCATTTCCAAAAAATATGACCAGACATTCAAGCTTACATTTCAGGATATTTTTGAAAAGGAATACAAGGCAAAGTTCGAGGAAGCAGGAATCGAATATTTCTATACCCTTATCGACGATGCCGTTGCTCGCGTAATAAGAAGCGAGGGCGGATATATCTGGGCTTGTAAAAACTACGACGGTGACGTTATGAGTGATATGGTTTCTACTGCTTTTGGCTCACTTGCAATGATGACAAGCGTGCTCGTAAGCCCCGACGGAAACTTTGAATACGAAGCGGCTCACGGTACTGTTACTCGCCATTATTACAGATACCTTAAAGGTGAGGAAACCTCTACAAACCCCGTTGCTACAATCTTCGCTTGGACAGGCGCACTTCGTAAACGTGGTGAGCTTGACGGAGAAACTGCTCTTATGGAATTTGCGGACAAGCTTGAAAAGGCTTGCATTGATACAATCGAGGGCGGCACTCTTACAAAGGACCTTGCAGGACTTTGGGAAGGTGCAACTCCCACTGTTGTGAATTCAAAGGACTTCATATTGGCTATAAGAAAAACACTTGAAGCAATGCTTTGATAAAACAAAAGAAACCTTTCATGTAAAACAATGCCCTTTTCAACGACTTTGAAAAGGGCAATACATTTATTGAATAGTTTTTTGTTACAGACTTGACACGAATATATAAAGATTGTCGGAATTTGGCGAAAGGAAGTGATGATGTGAACAGAATTAAAACAAATATTAATTCATTGGTTGGAATTGTTATGATTGTGTTGTCTGTGTTAAATTTGATTATATCGAAGTTGGATTATTTATATAGACCTAAAAGTTATATTCTGTTTTTTGCGATATATTTAATTTTGAGTATCTTGTCTACATATTTTTCTGTTAAATATAAAAAGTATGCTTCTAACACATCGAGAAGAATTGCATCTTTTATGCCACTAATTGTTTTGGCGTATTTGTTTACTTTGCTTTTTTGTTTTGACATTAAAATAGATAATAGAATGAATAATATTTTTTATTATGAGTTACTGTTTACAATCACTATCTCGAGCTCATTGGTTTTGTTTTTTGTATATAATAAAGTCAAGTGGCTAAAAATTTGTATAGCAGTTATAGTAGGAATATTTGCTTACTTTTTTGCCCAGGTTTTATTCTTGTCAATGCTATTTTCAAATTTTGGAGAAAATACAGTTGTACAAACAGTTAAATCCCCTGATAATACTTATGTTGCATGGGTTGTTTCCTCTGATCAAGGTGCTCTCGGTGGCTCCACAGAGGTGTATGTGCGTGATATACAAAAAGATATTCACCTTGTAAGTGGAATGTTAAAAACAGAATCAAAAAAATTGCATTCAGGCGGATGGGGAACGGAAGCAGTTTTGAGATGGGAAGATAATGATACCATTTTGATAAACGACGTTAGATATGATATAGAATAGCTTTTGTCTTAACTTGCTATAAACTACCGCTAAAATCATTGGCATCCAGATTATACAGTCTTTATAGTAAGATTGTCGAAATTTGTTGAAAATGAAAAACAGGAGAAATCGCAAAGCGTAAAGATGCTTTAGAGCGGGTCGAAAATGACTTGCGCTCAGAAATCGATTCTCCTATTTCAAATAAAAGTATAGCACAAAAGTTAAAAACTGTCAATGAAGCCTTTGAGCATGGCATCTAAATTATACAGTCTTTATAAACTTTGATATACAAGGGACAAAAAAGCCTTCCCCTTGAGGGGAGGTGTCAGCAATAGCTGACGAATGAGGTGGAAAAATGATAATATTAATTACAGGTGCATCACATACAGGTAAAACTGTTTTGTCACAGAAATTACTTGAAAAATATAAATATCCTTATCTGTCAATAGACCATTTGAAAATGGGATTGATTCGTAGTGGACAAACCAATCTTACGCCTATGAGCGAGGATGCAGACCTCACAAAGTATTTATGGCCTATTGTCCGTGAAATAATTAAAACTGCTATAGAAAATAATCAGAATTTAATTGTAGAGGGATGTTATATTCCTTTTGATTGGGAAAAAGATTTTGAAAATGACTATCTTAAAAATATAAAATATTACTGTCTTGTAATGAGCCAAAACTATATCAAGAATCATTTCAATGATATAATAAAGTATGCGAATGCGATTGAAAATCGTTTGAACGATGAAGATTATACAATAGAAAACGCCCTAAAGGAAAATGCTTTGATTTTGGCACTTGTAACAAAATACAATGCAAACTATATACTTATTGATGATGAATATAATGTCAGTCTTGATTTGGAAAATTAACACCTTATCAGTCACTTCGTGACAGCTTCCCCTCAAGGGGAAGCCTTTGATAATTGGCATCCAATTTATACAGTCTTTATATTAAAAATGTAAAATGTATTAAAATTAAAAAATAAGAAACAAAGGAGTATACCTATGTATTTAATTTCACCATTTAAAAAGCAATACAAAGCGAATTTGCATTGCCACAGCGTTTTTTCTGACGGGAAGAAGACACCGCACGAACTTAAAGAAATGTATAAGGCGAATGGTTATTCCATTCTTTCCATAACCGACCATGAAACACCAAAAAATCATTCCTATTTGAACGATCCCGATTTTCTCACAATTACCGGATATGAAACGTATGTGCGTACTAATGAAGAATGCCGTTACGATGTATACGCTAAAGAAATACATATAAATCTTTTTGCTCGAGATCCCGAAAATGAAGCTATTGTGTGTTATAATCCAAAATACTGCAAATATATTTCAGATGAACAGAAAAAGGAACTAAAAAAAGTCGGTTCTCAGGAAGTAAGAAAATACAGCGTTGAATATATTAACAAACTTATACAAACCGCAAAGGAAAATGGATATATAGCGGCATATAATCATCCGTGGTGGTCAATGGAGGATGAGGCAGATATACTGAAATACGAAGGATTTTTCAGTATGGAAATGTGTAATTATGGAAGCTATCTGATAGGGCATCTTGAATATAACGCTGCTCTTTATGATAAAATGCTTTTAAACGGCAAACGAATTTTTTGCCACAGTGCGGATGATAATCACAATGCAGCGCCTTCTGATTCTTTAGAATTTGATTCGTTCGGCGGATTTACCATGATTATGCCGGAAAGCTTTACTTATGATTCTGTGATTTGTGCAATGGAAAAAGGTGAAATGTATTCTTCTATGGGACCAGAATTTAAGGAAATTTCTATGACAGGAAATAAAATTCATATTGAATGTTCAGACGTAGCGCAAATTATGGTATTTACCGGCAGTAAGGCACCCAAAAGAAAATATGCAAGTTTCGGAGAAACAATTAACTCAGCAGATTTTGAAATTGACGATCGTGCAAAATTTGTTCGGGTATCTGTTGTTGATAAATATGGAAAATTTGCCGACACCCGCGGCTTCTTCAGAGATGAACTGGAGTTTTAAACAAAAGCACCTGTTTTTGTCTTAACTTAATGCGAACTATTGCGGTGCATAGTACCGCAATGAATTGCCAGGCGGCATGAATTGAAATTAAAGATTTCATTAATTGAGTCTGACGGCTCATGAATTGCACCTATCGGTGCATTATGGCAATTCAATTCATGGAGCGAAGCGAGAATTCATGACAAGGTCGTTGTCAATTCATTTAAAAAGATTTACATCTAAACCTTATACCTCGCAAGTGATGGAAACAGTGGCATCTAAAATATGCAGTCTTTATATAATGATTGTTTGAACAGATTGAGGACGTGTCACTTTTTGTTGAAATCTGTATGTGTCAATGCTATAATGAATTTATCTTCCGAATATTTACTTGTTCTAACTATAAATAAAGGTATAAAGAATGTCGAATTATATATTCTGCAATTTTAAAGGTGGTGCATAAAATGGAAAATGATAAGGAAAAAGAGCTTTGTGCAAAAGATTCCGAGCTAAATACAGAACAAGACCATGGTGTTCCTTTCTGGACCGCATGTGGTTGGAATACTGTTCCTTCGAATAGTAGAGCTAAGCACGTTGAAAGTAAATGTCCATACAGTAATGACATCCGGTATTCCATAATTGACAATTCCATTGCTGAATTCTATGGATCTGGTGCACTTCGTGGAAGAAGTAGTTTTGAACCCGATGAACCCGATTCGACAGTCGGAATAAGGTATTATTGTAATTGTTTTGGAGAAGGAATTGCAAATTTCGTAGATTGGGGAAGCACATATTATACAATATTAGGGGATATATATAATCCGAATGAGTGGTGTGTTGAGGTAGTGGTTGGTGATAGAATCACTGTAATTGAGAAATACGCATTTTATGGATTATCTGCCGTAAGGCGTGTAACAATTAAAGGAAAAAATACCGTGATTGCCAATGGTGAAATACCTAACAATGTTATCATCTGTGCACCTTCTGATTCTGTCGCGAAACTCTACGCACAACGAAACGGAAATCCATTTGAAGAATTGAAAAAACATCTTTAATCTCACAAATTGCGGAAAAGGAGCAAGGGGTATGTACACATTTAATCAGAATGACGAATTAACCTATATCGATAATAACGAATCGTTGGTAGCGGAAAATTCCTTTATCGGACAAGAGGTGACAGATGGTGAACTTCCTGTCTATGAACAGTCCATTCCCCATTTGCCGCAACCTATATGGGACGGTCATCAGAATTATCTTGACTGTTATTGGCGCGCGTGGGAGATTGCATTTTCAAATTTGAAAAGACCGGAAGAGGGATCGGGCTTCGTTTCAAATTTTATTGATACCGCCTTTAACGGTGCACTTTTTATGTGGGATTCCGCATTTATACTTATGTTCGGTAAATATGGACAAAGGGTGTTCAATTTTCAGAAGACTTTGGATAATATCTATTCCCACCAGCACAAGGACGGATATATTTGCCGTGCAATTTACGAAGATTCGGGCAAGGACAGATACACTCGTTTTGACCCTTCAGCTACCGGACCCGAGATTCTTGCGTGGAGTGAGTGGGAGTATTTCCTGAATTTCGGCGACAGAGAAAGACTTGAAAGAGTATTTCCGCCCCTTATGGCGTATCATCATTGGATGGCGGAATTTCATACATGGCCGG
>SVJW01000069.1 GCA_015068735.1 Oscillospiraceae bacterium | reverse complement strand
ACATTAACTCACCGCTTGTACTTAATAACGACTATAGCCTGCTTGAATACCCCAAGGTGTTTTTCGCAGGACAGATTACGGGCGTTGAGGGATATGTGGAATCGGCTTCATCGGGAATGATTGCAGGTATCAACGCCGCGAGAAATATTCTCGGTAAGGAAAGCGTGGTTTTCCCTGCATCCACCTGCACAGGTGCACTTATAAAGTATATAACCGACCGTGAAAATAAAAAGTTCCAACCCATGAACGCCAACTTTGGCATCATAGAGTGGGAACGGGTAAAAATCAAAAATAAAAAAGAGAGATATGAATATATTTCTTCATTGGCACTAAGCGCACTCGAGGAATTGCAAAAGAAAGAGAATTTTCAAATAACAAATATCCAGAAAATGTAAAAATGACACACTTTGGGGACTGTCCCCAAAGTGTGTCATTTTATTTCAAAGTTCGATTCGATATAGAGCAAATAAACAAAAAAGATGAGTTTTATACAACTTGAAGATATAAAAAAGTGTTGTAATAAGATGTAAAATGTGATATGGTAAGTTAGAGAGAGGAATAAAGTCGAATGTTGACATTGTTTTATTAAAAAAAGGAGATGATCTTTATGGCAATGATGTTTTGTCCTGAATGCGGAAAACAGATTTCAAGTGCCGCAACAACTTGCCCTAACTGCGGTTATCCTGTTAACGGTGGTGGTTATGCAGGATTAAAAAAAGTAATACCCGGCCGTGGTTTTGGTATTTCAAGTATGATTATGGGTATATTGGGTGTAGTTTATGGAACTCCTTTATTGTTTGCAATACGCGGGTTTTATGGAGAATATGTGAACATATTCCTTTTGGTAATTGCTTTTGGCATACTGGCAGTATCCTTCGGAGCTGCTTCTCGTTCAAGAGGCTTTAACGGAGGCCAGCAAAAAGCAGGTCTTACTATGGGCATAATAGCACTTGCTGAAAGTTTGTTGACGCTTATAATCGCGCTTGATTGAATAATAAGAGTAAGCTAAAAATGACACACTTTGGGGACTGTCCCTAATGTGTGCCATTTTTATCTTTCTGTAATTTTTATATTCCTCTCCAGTACACCTTTGCCTCGCCACGAAAAGGCGCGGTTGCCGTATTTTTTCATAAATTCACGGTTAGATAGGTTTTCAATGTCCTCTAACGAAAGAGAATTAACAATATCCTCTGTAAATTCTTTCATCGGTTTTGGAGTAATGTTATTATGTGGGCAAACTTTTTGGCACATATCACAGCCGAATATAAGCCCCGATTTTTTCAGTATGGCGATTTCACTTTCCGTGAGGTCGCCTTTTTTCTGACTTATATGTGAAGCACATTTTTCAAGCTGAAATTTTTCTCCCAATGCACCGCCAGGGCAATTTTCTATACATTTGTTGCAACCGATACAAGTTTCGTTAAGGGGCTTATCGGCATCTAAATCAAGGCTGCACAGAATGTAACCGATAAAGAAGAAACTGCCAAAATCATCGTTTATCAGCATACCGTTTTTGCCGTAAAAACCAAGACCTGCCTTATATGCAAGCTTCCGGTCAACCTCAGGCCCGATGTCGGCAAAGATTTCGCACTCTGCCGTGGAATCAAGGGAGTGTATAAAATCACAAACGGGGGAGAGCTTTTCTCTTATAACCTTATGGTAGTCACGGGAACGGGCGTAAAGGGATAAATTCCCCTCCGCATATCCCGAAAAGTAGGGGAACAGGCATACAATTGCACTTTTCTCGTTATAGGAAGCCACACCGCACTTTTCAATGCCGAGAGAGTGAATATACTCAAATATTTTGTTTTTCATAAATATCCTCCCTCAGTCATCATCTCTGATAAGCGCAACAGCCAGATAAACTTTTTTAAATCCCATTTTCTTAAGGAGCTTTGAACAGTAATTTGCCGTAGCACCCGTAGTATAAATGTCGTCCACAAGAAGAACTGTACCTTTGCCCACAGTTTCCGTTTTGAAATAACACTTTTTAACATTCTCACGCCGTTGTGCCGCGGAAAGAGTGTGTTGCTCCTTACCGTCATTTGTTCTTATGAGAGTGGGGATACAGGGAACTTTCAGTATTTTTGCCAATTCATCTGCAATCAGTTTTGCCTGATTATATCCGCGCTTTTTCAGAGAACGGCTGCTCTGCGGAACAAAGGTAATGCAGTCGAAAGATGTGTAATACTCCGAGGACAGCATTCTGTCTGCCAGAAGATATGCAAAAGCCTTTGCATAATACGGATGGGACGTTTTCAGGGCAATAACACCCTCTTTAGCAATGTCTTTGTAAATAAGAGGTGTAAAAGAATGTTCAAAATACATTTTCTGACCGCGACAGCTTGCGCAAGTGTAGTAGGAAAATTCCTCAAGAGGTCTGCCGCAGATACTGCATTGCTCATCCTCTTGGGTAAAGGGAAGTTTTTTCATACAGTCAGGGCAAACGGGAATTTTATTTTCCAATACTTCCTTGCAAAAAGGACATTTTGGCGGAAAGAAAATATCAAGAATTCTGTCAATCATTTTGGATTTTTTCCTCCAACCTTTTCTTAAGTGAACTGTAGCGGATTGCCTGCTTGTTGTTTTTTACCATTCGGGAAACATTTTCAAGATTTCCTACCAGAATTACAAGTTTCTTTCCTCTTGTAACTGCTGTATAGAGAAGATTTCTCGTCATCAACATAGGCGGAAAAGTGCAAACGGGGATAATAACGGCACTCCATTCGCTACCCTGACTTTTATGCACCGTCAGAGCATATGCAGGCTCTAAATCTTCAACCGAGGAAAAGTCGTATTCAACAATTTTGCTGTCATCAAAAAGTATCCGCATGGATTTTTCTTTTTGTGAAATGTCAAGAATTGTACCGATGTCACCGTTGTATATTCCGAAACCGTCACTGCTTCCGTCCGGAAGCGACCATATCATATCGTAATTGTTTCTGGTCTGGATAACCTTGTCCCCAACGCGGAAAATCCGTTCTCCGAACTTTTTCTCCTTTTTATCCATGGACGGGGGATTTAGCTTTGCCTGTAGGATTTTATTAAGGTTGATTGTTCCGGCAATGCCTTTTCTGGAAGGGGAGAGAACTTGTATATCGTTTATACTGTCAAATCCGTACGCCTTTCCCAGTCTGCCCGAGCAAAGCTCACAAATTGTTTCTACCGCTCCCTCAGGCGTTCTTCCCATAAAGAAAAAGTCAGCGTTACTGTCATTTTCAAGGGGCATTTCGCCCATATTTATTCTGTGAGCGTTGGTTACAATTCTGCTCTTTTCTGCCTGACGGAAAACCTCGTTCAGCCTTACTGTGGGGATAACTCCGCTTCCTATCATATCGCCAAGAACATTTCCTGCACCTACTGACGGAAGCTGGTCGCTGTCGCCTGCCATAATGAGGCACGTTCCTCTTTTGAGTGCCTTTAAAAGCGCACCGAAAAGAAGGATGTCCACCATACTCATTTCATCCACAATGACAACGTCCGCATCAATGGGGTTGTACTCATTTTTGCCGAAACGCTGGTTTTCGGCATCGTTTACCTCCACTTCCAGAAGTCGGTGGAGAGTTTTTGCTTCCATCCCGCAGGATTCGGAAAGCCTTTTCGCCGCTTTGCCCGTAGGAGCGCAAAGGGCAATTTTATATTCGTGGCTTTGAAAAATGTCCATAATTATTTTCATAATGGTAGTTTTTCCTGTGCCGGGACCACCTGTTATAACAAGAACACCGCCGTTAAGAGCTTTCCTTACAGCTTCCTGCTGCATAGAAGATAACTCAATAGAGTTAAATTTTGAATATGTGAAAATTTCCTCGGAAATATTTTTTGAATAAGGGCGGGCAAGAGCCATAAGCTCCGACAACTTATTGGCACTTCCAAGCTCCATATTATAGTAGACGGGAAGATATACAAAATCGTCCTCAGATATCAGCCTGCCGTCTCTTTTCATTTCTGCAAAAACTGAAACTATTTCATTTATTTCACAGTCAAGAAATGTGGCGGTGCTTTCCATAAGGGTTTCATATTTCAGACAGGTGTGTCCTGAAAGGGCGGCGTAGTTTAACATATAAACCAATCCGCCCGAAATTCTTCCGGGGTGGTTTTTGGGGATATTCATTTCCTTTGCAATGCGGTCGGCTGTTTTAAAACCGATTCTTTCCACGCTCTCGCAAAGAATATAGGGGTTTTCTTTCACAAGCTCGGTTGCCTTTTGCCCGAAAATCTTATGCACACGGAGTGCAAGGTTGGGACTTACACCGTATTCCTGTAAAAATATAACAGTCTGTGCGGCATCTTGCCTTATTATAAAAGATTCGGAAATTTTCTTTGCCTTGTTGGGAGAAATGCCTTTAATTTCGGAAAGCCTTTCAGGATGAAGCGCAATGATTTCAAGGGTTTCCTCACCGAATCTGTCCACAAGTTTTTTTGCCGTGGATTCTCTGACACCGCTTATAATACCGCTGGCAAGGTAACTTAAAACAGCGCTGACCTTTTTGGGCAACGCACGTTCAAGCTGAGTGACGGAAAACTGCTCGCCGTAGTCGGGATGATTTACCCATTTGCCGGTAAGAACTACCTGCTCACCGGGGGCAATAAAGGGCATTGTTCCGCAGGCTGTGACCAAAGATTTATTGGTTTCAATGTCACAGACCGTATAGCCGTTTTCTTCATTCTGATATATGATTTCGTAGATTTCTCCTTGGAGAATTTCCTGTTCTGAATTCATCATAAATGTTTCTTCCAATCCAGATATGAATAATGCAGTCATCGGGCAGGGTGTCTGTCAGATACTTCAGATCTGACTTTTTACAGACATAATAGCCGCCTCGGTAAAGACTGCCTTTGTAAATCACAAAAGCTATCATCATAAGTGCAATTAAAAGAGCTAAAATCGCACTATACATAACTATCACCAATATTATTGTATGAAAGGCATTAACATTACGTTAATGCCTTTCTTGTTGTTTATAAATATTTCTTTAAAACATCTACCTTGTCAAGCTTTTCCCAGGGAAGGTCAAGCTCATTTCTGCCGAAATGACCATATGCGGCAGTCTGTGAGTAAATAGGTCTTCTCAGGTCAAGGGTCTTGATAATTGCGGAAGGACGAAGGTCAAATTCCTTGTCAACCATTTCGCTGAGTTTATCATCGCTTATCTTACCTGTACCAAATGTATCAATACGAACAGATACGGGACGGGCAACACCGATTGCATATGCAAGCTGAATCTGACACTTGTCAGCAAGACCTGCAGCAACAATATTCTTTGAAATATAACGAGCCATATAGCAGGCACTTCTGTCAACTTTCGTCGGATCCTTGCCGGAGAATGCACCGCCACCGTGGGGAGCATATCCGCCGTAGGTGTCAACAATAATCTTTCTTCCGGTAAGACCGCTGTCACCGTGAGGTCCGCCGATTACAAACTTACCTGTGGGGTTGATGTGGTACTTTGTATCCTCATCAACCAATGAGCTGTCAAGCACAGGCTTAATAACGTTTTCAATCATATCCTTTTTAATCTGCTCCTGACTTACATCAGCGGTATGCTGTGTGGAAAGGACAACAGTATCAATTCTCTTGACCTTGTCTCCGTCATACTCAACAGTTACCTGAGTTTTGCCATCGGGACGAAGATAGGGGAAAAGCCCTGCTTTTCTTACCTCTGTAAGCTTCTTTGCCATTTTCTGTGCGTAGTAAATGGGAGCAGGAAGATACTCGTCTGTTTCATTTGTTGCAAAGCCGAACATCATACCCTGATCACCTGCACCGATGTCGTTACCGTCAGATTCACCCTCTTTTGCTTCCTTGGACTTATCAACACCGAGAGCAATATCTGCAGACTGCTTATTAAGAGTAGAAAGGATTGCAATACCGTCAGCGGAAAAGCCCATGGTAGGGTCTGTATAACCGATTTCCTCAACAGTCTTTTTAACTATTGAACGGATGTCATAGGTATGAGTGGTTGTAATTTCGCCAAATACCATTACCATACCTGTTGCCGCACAGGTTTCGCAGGCAACTCTCGCCTGGGGGTCGTGAGCCAGTATATCGTCAAGTACTGCATCGGAAATTTTGTCGCATACCTTGTCGGGATGACCTTCTGTAACCGATTCAGATGTAAAGAATTTTCTGTTTATCATTTGTATTTCCTCCTTAGAATATAAGTCCGAGCAATCCGTATGAAAAGACTGCCATAATAAGTCCTGCCGTAAGTACGCCTGCGATAATTGCAATCATCGAGTCCTTGAATTTGAAATTAAGGAAGCTTGCAATAAGCGCTCCCGTCCATGCGCCGGTGCCGGGGAGAGGGATTGCTACGAAAATGTACAGTCCCAATTTTCCATACTTTGTAACCTTTTCTTTATTCTTTTCCACTTTTTCTTCAAGATACAGCGGTATTTTTTTGAGACCGTTTTTGGTTTTCATCCATTGGCACACTTTAGTTATCAGAAGAAGAATAAAGGGAATGGGAAGCAAGTTTCCGATTATCGCTACAAGAAATGACGGGACGGGTGGCAGTTTTAAAGCAAATGCCACGGGAATAGCACCTCTCAGCTCGATAATGGGAAGCATTGAAATTATAAGTACATACACATAATTTGCAAAAGCTTCGCCAAGACCGACAAGCCCCACCGCCCATATTGCAAAACTGTGGACGGTATTCTTAATTGACTCTATCATTTTTTACCTCCAATGTGCTTGCACACAACTACTACATTCTATCATATATATATTAAACAAAAATGATGGTTTTGTCAACTGAGACAAGAAATTTTAACCTGATAATTTTTTTCCTTTTTGTATATTGCAATGTGGAAAAAGGTGTTGTATAATGAACAAAGAGAAATCCATTAAAAGGAGGCACACGAATATGAACAATATAGCAATTTATCCCGGTTCGTTTGACCCTTTCACAAACGGGCATCTGGACATAGTGAAAAAAGGTGCAAAGTTATTTAATAAGGTTCATATTATTATCGGTGTCAACGCTAATAAAAAAAGGTCTTACGACAGTGAACTGATGAAAGATGCAATTGAAAAAACTCTCAGCGAAAATAACATAACCAATTGCGAAACAATCGTTTATGACGGTCTTGTTGCTGAATATACCAATGAAAACAATATTGGCTATATGATCCGCGGACTGAGGAATAATATGGATTATAATTATGAGGAAAATATAGCAGAAATAAATAAACTCATAAACCCGAAATTGGAGTATGTATATTTCCGTGCTGAAAATGTTGCAGTTTCGTCTTCCATGGTGAAGGAGCTTAACGGCTATCATAAAGATATATCGAAATTTGTCCCGGGACCTGTTATGGAACTTATGAAAAAATAAGAAACAGACACTTCGACTTTTTGAAGTGTCTGTTTTGTTTTATTCTTCGTCTGCTTTAAATTCACTTAATTTCTTAAGCTCGTAAAAGCTTCCTTTTTTCTCCATCAATTCGTCGTAAGTACCCATTTCAATTATTCTTCCTTTATCCATAACAACTATCTTATCTGCGTTACGAATAGTAGAAAGGCGGTGAGCAACGATGAATGTTGTTCTGCCTGCAATAAGTCTTGAAATAGCCTCCTGAACGTGATGCTCGGAAATATTATCCAGCGCCGAGGTAGCTTCGTCAAGAATAAGAATCCTCGGATCACGAATAAGGGCACGGGCAATGGAAATTCTCTGCTTCTGACCGCCGGAGAGCTTATCGCCGTGTTCACCGATGACAGTTTCAAGTCCGTTAGGAAGCTGGGGGAGAAATTCGTTTATATTTGCCGACTCTACAATTTCATCAAACCTCTGTTTGGAAATATCTTTTACGCCGTAAAGGATATTTTCTTTTATTGTGCCTGTAAAAAGAATTGTGGACTGGGGTACTACAGAAATATTATGGCGGTAATCGGGAAGATGCATTTTTGTAATATCCTGTCCGTCAATGGTAAGCTTGCCGGATTTTGGAAGAAGAAATCCTATAATCATATTTATGATGGTAGATTTACCGCTGCCGGATGCACCGACGAAAGCCACACATTCGCCCTGTTTAATATCCAGAGAGAAATCTTTTATTATATCCTCGTCACCGTCGGGATAGCGGTAAGAAACATTATCAAAAACAATGTCGCCACGCAAACTTTTGATTTTTGTTTTGTCCTGAGTTTCTTCAACCTTATCGGAAAGAAGAATTTCAGATACACTTCGCACCGATTCAAGCCCCTTGGAAAGTTCGGGGAAAATACCGACGATAGATTGAACGTTATTAAGTATCATTGTGAAAAAACTTTGATACATTACAATATCGCCTATGGCAATTTTTCCGTTCATTGCAAGATATGCCGTAAAAATAAGACATACTGCACTTAAAATCTGGTTTGTGGCCCAAGACATACTGCCAAAATATGCAATGGTTCTGTCGACAATAAAGCCGGCTTTTTTCAGGTGCTGAATATTGTTTTCCAGTTTCGCGATTTCCTCGTTTTCAAGACCGTGTGCTTTAGTCACGGGAATCATTTCAATCATAGTAGACATATTGGCAGACATATTCTCGTTTTCTTTGCGGAACATACGGTGATTGCTTGACATCTTCTTTCTGAAAGCACGCACCAGAACAACATTCACGGGAATAATGAAAACATAGAAAAGAGCAACGATAGGGCTTTGAATAACTGTAAATGCGCCTACTGCAATGACTGTTATTACGCTTGGAATAATTGTTTTAAGAAAATGAGTGTTGAAGAATTCAATGGCCTCAATATCACGGAGGAACTTGGACTGAAGTCTGCCGCTTTCGATTTCCTTATGGTATGTAATGGAAAGATGCTGGAGCTTTTTAACCATCGTGTTACGAAGTCCTGCACCGATGTTGCGGAGGGTTTTGTCCGTATGCCTTGCATAGATAATATGCGTGGGGATATTCTGCAAAACAAGTACAGCTAAAATTGCTGCATTTATCAGAATTTCACTCATTTTGCCGCCATCGGTTACCACATTTATAATGTTGGCGGTAAGAATGGGAATAATCCATGCAGGACTTGTTTTAATAATAAACATAAACATGGAAAATAAAAGCCGCGCCCAATAAGAACTCAGAATTCTTGTCAGAATTTTAAACGGAGTCTTTTTGACTTCGTCTGCATTCTGATTGAACAGAGGTTCATAATCCGGCAGCGGCTGGTTGTTAAAAATTTCCTGTCTCGTACTCATACGATCACCTGCTTATATTATTGGCTACAGCCAATTTTTTAGGGGTTTCACCCTTTGTTACCCCCTATTATACTCGGGTTAATTTGTTTGTCAACCCCAAATTGCATTTTATTTAAAAAAACTTAAAAACGCTTGAAAACTGACAGAAATATGGTAAGATAGTTTGTAGAAGGAAGGCGTTTTTGATGACAAAAGAACAGATTTTTGAAAAGCTCATATCAATGAAACAAAATAATATCGACTGCTCTCAAAAGGACAAAGACGGTGTATTGCTGATTGATTATTCACACCTTGTAAAAACAGATGAAAACGGACATTCCATATGGACAGAGGCATTTCAAAGGGCAATTGACGAAAACAGTAGTATAATAATTCCTGCATCCGACACTCCTTACTATATAGACAAGACAATCACAGTCCCATCTGACAGATACATTGATGCA
>SVJW01000008.1 GCA_015068735.1 Oscillospiraceae bacterium | reverse complement strand
CTTTATAGTTGTTAGCGGTAGAGTACCAAAGAAGTATTTTAACGAAAAATTCTACTGCTGATACATAGCGTTTTATGTTCGTACTAAAATCGTACTACAAAAATTGATACTCTCTTTTTTGAGGGGGGTATTCCGTGATAATAGTGATATGAAAGATACGAAAAAACGCCATAAAATAAGGCTGATAAAAGCCTTGTAGTAGAGTGGGAATAAGTCCAATGTTAAAGGGCAACCCAAGACATTCAGTTAGGGACAAAATTTAATATCCTGAACAAATCCAAATAAGACCTTGAGATTTTATAATCTTGAGGTCTTTTAATATGCCTGAAACATAGACTGCGACGGGAAAAGAGAGCATAAAATTTTGATTTTATGTGCATAAAATGATCGTAAAAAATGAATAGGGTAGAGGATGAGCAAATTTGCCCTTTTGAGGATAAGAGGGTTTGCCCCATAACACTCACTGTTAAAAGGCAAACCCACATATCCCGGTAGAGACAAAAATTAATATCCTGAACAAACAAAAACAAGACCTTGAGATGTAAAAATCTTGAGGTCTTTTTATTTGCTTGAAAATATGATGAAGGAAAAATTTAAAACTATCTTGACAATTGTAGCTACACTTGTTATACTGTTACTGGTAGCTACAAGTGTAATTACACTAAAATGATATATTGAACATAAGGAGAACAACAAAATGTCAAACGTAAAACAAACAATTACTGATTCTGAATACGCAATTATGCGAATTCTTTGGAAAGCAGAAAAACAAATGACGGTTGCAGATGTTGTAAAAGAACTTGAGGGAAATGACTGGACCGCTTCAACTGTATCAACCTTTTTGCAAAGGCTTTTAAAAAAAGAGGTTATCGCCTGTGATAAAAAAGGCAAGACCAATTTGTATTATCCTTTATTGAAACAAAGCGAATATGATTTAAGTGAAACAGAAAATTTCCTTTCAAAGATTTATAAAGGCTCTGTAAAAAATCTTGTTGCTGCACTTTATGAAAATAAAAAGCTTTCCAATGAAGATGTATCGGATTTGAAAAAGATGTTTGAATTGGAGTGATACTATGCATGAACTTTTCAAAACAGTTCTTATATTAAGTTTTTTTGGCTTTGGAATAACGGCTTTACTTTTGTGTTTAAAACCCATAACAGCAAAAAAGTTCCCTGCTAAATGGCAATATTATGTTTGGATTGCAGTACTTTTGTCTATGGTTATTCCTATATACAAACTGTTTCCGGCAAATGAAATTTATAAGATTCCAATGATTCCTCAAGCTGGAATTGTACAGCAAATTGTGCCTACAGATGCAGAAAACGTTCCGGCGGAGGTTGAAATCATAGAAACACCGATTATGAGTAATAAACCGGATATAGAGCAGAAACCTCATATAAAAATATTTGATTTACTTTCATATATGTGGCTTTTTGGAATGTGCATATATCTTGTTGTCATAATCGCCAGTTATATCATTTACATAATACGCAAACGTAAAAATGCAGTTAGTATTACTGAAAATACCGTATTTAACAATGTTAAAAAGGAGTTAAGAATAAAAAGACACATCAGAATAAGAATGTCGGAGGATTTTGAATCACCAATGCTTGTTGGCGTTCTTTTTCCTGTCGTTTATATTCCAAGCAAAGAAATTTCCGATGAAAACATGCGTATGATATTTTTGCATGAACTGACTCATTATAAGAGAAAAGATTTGCTTATTAAATGGTTTGCTCTTTTTGTAAATGCAGTACATTGGTTTAATCCTCTTACATATTTGCTTTGTGCAAATGTCGGTGAGGCGTGTGAAGTTTCCTGTGATATGTCCGTCACGAAAAACATGTCAGAGGAAGAGCAAAAAACTTATATGAAAACAATTCTTGATTTAGCTCAATAAGGAGGCGAATTTTATATGTTTGAAAACCTGTATACAACAAAGATGAGTATGGATAAGAAAAAACTGCAAAACAGATTTTCTAAAATCCGTTCTAAAACGGGAAGAGTTTCAAAAATGATGGCATTTCTTATATTTGCAGGAATCCTCCTTGTTATAGCTTTTGCTTCTGTGATTATTGCTTCAAACATTGATAAAAACAAAGATTATACAATGACAGAAAGTGAGTTTGCCGATTTTGTTAACCGCCCTATAGGTGCGGTAATGGCGGATATCTATTATGCAGATGACAGTAAGGTAGTATTTCATTATGGAGAAGGACTTTTTATTATCGATAGACAGGATACCAACCTTAACCCCATGTTAAGTTCTGAATTTGATTTTGTTATAAATCTTAAAAAGCTGAACATAGCTTATGGACAACAGGGAAGTAGTGTTCTTGATATTAAAATAAGCAAGGATGGGCGATATGCTTACCTTTCCTCTGCAGGAGCTGATGATGAAGTAAAAAATTTTGACAAATATATCGTAATGCTTGATAATGGTGCTGTAAAAAAAGGCAATATGCCCAAAAATGCAGAACTGTTCACGGAAATAGCAGATACATTTACGACAGTAGAAAATCCTATTGGTTGGTATAGTAACAACTGTATTGTGAATGAGGGAAAAATATACTATCTGACATCTGAAACAGGAACGGTAAACGGTATTCAGATTATAACTGTTAATAAAGCTGATGGAGAAATCATACATAAGTATGTTTTCAATAATAATTATATGCCGGTGGCATCACAAGTGGGAGAGTTTTCGCCTGCAGATATACATAATATTGTTGATGTTGAGCTTGTTGTCGGAGGAATAAAATATCCCCTTGCTACTACTAATGCTCATACTGAAATTGAGGAAGCTTTTTCATCGGCAACCAAGATAAAGATGGGAGGGACTGCTTGTCCTTTTAATGCGGAGTTGATATTTACAAGAAAAGACGGGGTAAAAGGCTTTGTAACCATTGCAACAGATAGTTGTGCAGTTTTTAAAAGCGGAGATACCTATTATGATTACGGCGATGGGGACAACTCAATGCTTTTGGGATATTTCGGACTTGATATAAATACTGTAATTGATTTGACAACTATAAATAAATCATTTATGGATAATTCCGAAACAGCACTCCTAAACTTTTTCAAAGCATTTGATAAATCAGACCTTAAAACAATGAAAACGCTTGTAACTAATGAATTTATTGCCAAAGGTTATATTGGCGATTACGAAATGTGTTCCGGTATGACGAGAGCAACGTTAGATAACTATTCAAAAATAGATGCTGATGAACTTCTTGACTTCTATTTTAAGAAACCGGAGCATACTCGATTTACATTATCAGAAAATGATATAAAACTGTTAGAAACTAACTCTGATGATATGTCGGTTTATTATGTAACTGTAACAGCAGAACATAATATTAAAGGAAAAAATCAACCACCTTTTGAAAACAAGTTTTATGTAATATGTAAAAAACAGAATAATGGAAGTTATTTAGTTCATAAATTAGTAAACTGATTTGTCCAGTCCCTTTTTATCTTTACAAATCTGCGATTTTGATATATAATTAAAATGAAGATTTATACAGAGGAGAATTCATATGCAAGAGATAAAATGCCCCAATTGCGGAGAAGTTTTTCAGGTAGATGAATCAAGCTATGACTCAATAGCAAAACAGGTAAGGGACAGGGAATTTTCCAAGGAAATCGAACAACGGGAAAATTACTATACAAATGAAAAAGAGGCGGCAGTAAAACTTGCACAGGCAGAAACTGCTGAAAAACTTAATAAAGAACTTGCAAAAAAAGATGCTGAAATCGTTCAACTGCAATCAAAAATTGATTCTCTTGAAACGGAAAAAAGACTGGCAATAAATGAAGCTGTTTTAAAAAAAGAAGAAGAAATATCCAATCAAAAGGAAAAAATTGCCCTTCTTAACGGTCAAATTGAAACCAACGAAAAGACTGCCAGACTGAAGGAGCAGACACTTAAAGAAAACTATGAAGAGAAATTAAAAGACAAAGAAGAGCAGATTGCATATTACAGAGACTTAAAAGCCAGACAGTCAACGAAAATGGTTGGTGAAACCTTAGAGCAGCATTGTGAGATAGAGTTTAACAAACTTCGTGCCACAGGTTTTCAGAATGCATATTTTGAAAAAGATAACGACGCAAAAACAGGTAGTAAAGGCGATTTCATTTTCAGAGAATTTGCAGACGACGGTACAGAGTTCATTTCTATAATGTTTGAAATGAAGAACGAAATGGATGAAACTGCCACCAAACACAAAAACGAAGACTTCTTTAAAGAACTTGACAAAGACAGAAACGAGAAAAAATGTGAGTATGCCGTTTTGGTTTCCTTATTGGAGGCAGATAATGAACTCTATAACACAGGTATCGTTGACGTGTCATACAGATACCCGAAAATGTATGTTATAAGACCTCAGTTTTTTATTCCGATGATAACCCTGCTCAGAAATGCATCATTAAACGCATTGCAGTACAAACAGGAATTAGCGGTTATAAGAAATCAGAACATTGACATATCTCACTTTGAAGAAGATATGAATGACTTTAAAGACAAGTTTTCCAGAAATTACAGACTGGCAAGTGAAAAATTTAAAAAAGCAATTGACGAGATTGATAAGACGATAGATCATTTGCAGAAAACAAAAGATGCCCTTTTGTCTTCGGAAAATAATCTCAGATTAGCTAATAATAAAGCGGAAGAACTTTCAATAAAAAGGTTAACCAGAAATAATCCTACTATGGCGGCAAAATTTGCCGAGTTGGAACAAAACGACTAAGAAAAGAGCTTGAAACGAAAAAGTTTCAAGCTCTTTTTGAACTTTAACAAAACTAAAACATTTTTTAAAAATTTTGAAAACATCAGCCCATTATAATGCAATTATAACAACAAAGAAAGGGAAGATAATCATGAACAAAAACGATCAGGCATTTCTCGTACAAAAAATCCGCACTCAGTACATTGAAAAGGAGCATACTGAACTTGACTTACTTAAAGAGCTTGACAGAAAAGTGAAAAAACCTGCAAAAATGTTTGCATACATCTTCGGCACAATTGCCTCTCTTATTATGGGAAGTGGCATGAGCCTTGTAATGACCGATATAGGAGCGATACTCGGAATTAAAAATACACTTATTACCGGTATCACCGTAGGAATTATAGGTATGCTTCTGGTAATAGTAAACTATCCTATTTACAAGAACATTCTCAGTTCACGCCGTAGAAAATATGCAGATCAGATTATAGCTCTCAGTAATGAAATCATAGGAGGTCAGGGACAATGAGTATAAAAGAATTTTTTAAAAATGCTTTTCGTGATATGAAAGAAAGCACAAAAGCACAGCACGAAGTAGACAAGGCGAATTTTGAAGCAGCAAAAGCTGAATCAAAAGCTCAGTGGGAGGAAGCAAAGGCAATGCGAAATCCCGAAAAGCGTAAAGCAATGATGCAGGCGGAACGCGATAAGCAGATTGCATCTGCAAAAGAAAGAACAGCCGAGGCTCAAAAACGCATTGATAATGCTAAAAAGTAAAAGGTTGCGGCGTAGAAAACGCCGCTATTTTTTTTTGGAAAAAGTGAAAAACGTAAACAAAACTTTAACATTTCCATGTTATAATAGAGAAAAACAGTGCATTGGAGGATAAATCTATGTTTCAGATATTGGTAGTCGAAGATGACCGTGATTTAAATAAAACCGTGTGTTCTTTCCTGAATCACAGCGGTTATACAGCAACCGGATGTCTGTCTGCAGATGAAGCCTACGATGCAATGTATGAACAGGTGTTTGACTTAATTGTTTCGGATATAATGATGCCAGGCATAGACGGATTTGAATTTGTAAAGACCGTTCGTGAACTGAATGAGGAAATCCCGATTCTGTTTATGACCGCAAGAGACGACTTTGCCTCAAAGCAGAGAGGGTATCGCGTAGGAATTGACGATTATATGGTAAAACCAATAGATCTTGATGAACTGTTTTTGCGTATAGGCGCACTTTTGAGGCGTGCAAAAATTGCATCAAGCCGCCAGATAGAGATAGGAAACTTCAAAATGGATGCAGACGAACATACCGCATATTTAAACGGTGATGAAGTTCCCATGACCGCACGCGAGTTTAATATTCTATATAAACTTCTCAGTTACCCGAAAAAGACATTTACCCGTACTCAGCTTATGGATGAATTCTGGGATGCTGAAACGGCATCTGCCCCCAGAAGCGTGGATGTGTATATGACAAAACTGCGCAGTAAACTTTCTGATTGTGACGGATTTGAAATTGTAACCGTTCACGGACTTGGGTATAAGGTGGTGCTAAAATGAAAAAACATTCTCAGTGGTCAAAAGGAATAAGGCATTGGATTGTATTTTTCCTGTTAGTGGCATTTGTAATTACCTGTTGCTTGTTGCTTTTCGTTTCGGTGTTGTCAAGCAGTCTTGATATTACCTTTACAAAAGAACATATTTCAAAAGCCGCAAAACTTACTTTTATAAATGTTTTATTCATAAGCTTTTTATTTACCGTACTTGACATTATAAGGCGTTGGCACACGGTAAACAGACCCGTTAATAAAATCTTAAGCGCAGCTCAAAAAATCACCAAGGGTGATTTCAGCGTACGTGTTGAACCTGTGAATACTCCATTTGCCGATGAGGGTTTCAATAAAATCATAGAATGTTTTAACAAAATGGCGGAGGAATTATCGGGAACGGAAACACTTCGCACAGATTTTATAGCGAATGTTTCTCATGAACTTAAAACTCCGCTGGCGGTTATGCAAAATTACGGAACAATGCTTCAGCAACCGGAACTTTCCGAAGAAAAAAGACTGGAGTATTCAAAAGGAATTACAGACGCATCGCGCAGATTATCTGACCTGATTACAAATATCCTAAAACTCAATAAACTTGAAAATCAGCAGATATTCCCGAATTTTGAAGAGTATGACCTTAGTGAACAACTTTGCGAATGCCTTCTGCAGTTTGAAAATGAATGGGAAAAGAAGAATATAAATATTGAAACAGATATTGAAGACGAAGTAAAAATATGTTCTGACAGAGAACTGCTGTCCCTTGTATGGAATAATCTTTTTTCAAATGCTATGAAATTCACCAATGAAGGAGGAACTGTTTCTGCAAGCCTTAAACGAAACGGAGACAGTATAATTGTAAAGGTTGAAGACACCGGATGCGGTATGACGCCTGAAGTAGGAGCTCATATATTTGAAAAATTCTATCAGGGTGATACTTCTCACTCAACAAGGGGAAACGGGCTTGGTCTCGCTCTTGTTAAGAGAGTTATTGATATTATGCATGGTGAAATCCGTGTTGAAAGTGTTGTAGGAAAAGGGAGCAGCTTTGCCGTAGAATTTAAAGAGGTTTCAGATGAAAGATAAAAAACGCGACTATATAAAACTTCTGTTTCCGCCAATATGGTTGACAGTTGTATTAACTGTTATAAGTGCGGTATCTCTTATTGCTGTTTTTGTAAAAGGGTGGGAAGAAACTCCCATAGCATATGTAATATATGTACTTTCTTTTTATACCCTTATCGTGGTGAGTATTGCCTGTGCAACTGTTTTTCCGGGATACTATAAAAAGATTAAGAATAAAATTTACAGTAACCAATTCGGAAACAGATACATGACAGATCCTGTCTTTAAAACCCATATAAATCTTTACAGGTCGCTTTTTTTCAACCTTTTGTATGCAGCATTAAACTTGTTTTTCGGAATTTATTTTTCTACAGCATGGTTTACACTTTTTGCAGCTTATTATACCATTATGGCGGTCATGAGGTTTTTGTTGCTTCGATATGTTCACAAAGAGGGCATAGGAAAAAACTATTTGAAAGAACTGAAACGTTCTGAACTCTGTGCTTATATTTTAATGACAGTAAACATTTCGCTTTCAGGCGCTGTGCTTATGATGGTTTATTTTGACAGAGGATTTGAGTATTATGGATTTTTGATATATGTGGTGGCAATGTACACTTTCTATATTACAACTGCCGCAATTGTGGGGATGTTTAAATACAGAAAGTACAAAAGCCCTGTGATGTCAATGACTAAAATTATAAATCTTGCATCTGCGCTGATGTCTATGTTAGCTCTTGAAACGGCTATGTTTTCTCAATTTGGCGGAGAAACATCTCCGCAAGTGCGCAGACTGATGATTATATTAACAGGTGCAGGAATCAGTATAATTGTTCTTACCATATCCATATACACCATACGGAGGAGTCGCAATATACTTAAAAGGAGTAAAAACAATGGAGAATTATAAAAATCAATCTTTCAGCTATACTTATTCGGCAGAAAAACGGGATGAAGTAAAGCGTATCCGCGACAAATACATCCCAAAAGAGCCGGATAAAATGGAACAGCTCAGAACTCTTGATAAAAGCGTCAGCCAGAAAGCTTTAAAAAAAGCCATAAGTATTGGTGTTATCGGATCATTGGTACTCGGTACGGGAATGAGCTTTGTTATGGAATTTGGCGGTAAATTCTTTATCCCGGGCATTGTTATCGGTGTCATGGGAATGGCTATGGTATCGGTTGCTTATCCTGTTTATAAAAGAACGATTAAAAAAGAACGTGAAAAAATAGCTCCGGAAATTATAAAATTGACGGATGAATTGATGAAATAAAAATAAGTGTCTGTATTTTTACAGACACTTATTTACTTATGTGATATTTTATGATAGAATAAAATAAACATTGTATATTGAGAGGAAAACTTATGAAAGATACAAGACCTATAGAGGAACAGGTTGCAGAATTAACGGAAGAGCAGAAAAAAACTGTCATAAAAGTAAACAGGTACGGAATAGCAGCTATGGTTCTTACAACATTGCTGAGCTTTATTGCTATGATAATTGCCGCTGTAGTATTTATTAAAACACCGAGGGCATATCTTTACTTTGACAAGTTTGTTATAGCTTTAATTGCTATAGTTGCGGTTAACCTTATACTTTGTATAGGAGAATACATTTTTATTAAGGTGAAATTTCCGTATTACAGCGACAAAAGGCGTTCTTATATAAAGAAAGAGCAAAAAAAGAAAAATTGAGGTGAGATTTTGCGTTACGAAAAAGAAGAATATCAAAGACGAGTTCAGTCGTTTTTTAAAGATACAAATGAAACAAGTGTAGCAGAGCTTAGCGAACGTATGATAAAGTTTAATACCTTGATGGCATACTACCGCTGCGCTATGATGGAGATTGAAACAAAATTCAATGTGTTGAATGAGGAATTCTCTCTCCACTATGACCGCAATCCTATAAATGGAATGAAAACAAGACTTAAGAGCCTTTTCAGTATCCGCGAAAAACTGGAGAGCAGGGGTATTGACCTTAGTGTGGAAGCAATAGAGGAAAACCTCAACGATATCGCAGGTGTGCGAGTGGTATGTTCCTTCACCGACGATGTTTATACACTTCGTGATGCTCTTTTAAAACAGGATGATATAACCCTAATTTGCGAGAAGGATTATATAAAAAATCCCAAGCCAAACGGATACCGTTCGCTTCATCTTATTGTTACCGTACCCATATTTTTAGAACATGAGAAAAAAAGTATGAAGGTTGAAATTCAGCTTCGTACAATTGCCATGGATACATGGGCAAGTCTGGAACATCAGTTAAGATATAAAAAAGATATCGAATTTACTGACAAAATGGCGGATGAACTTCTCTATTGTGCAAACCTCAGCACGGAGCTTGATACAAAGATGGATATGCTTCGTAAACTTACTATCAAAGACGGTGAATAATATATGAAAACGGTTTTCATAGTAAACCCTATGGCGGGGCAAGGCAAAAATATCGAAAGCTTAGTTGAGAAAATAAAAACTGTTATAGAAAAATTAAAAAGCGACGCACAAATATATATTACAGAATCGGTAGGCGATGCAACGGAGTTTGTTCGCAACTACTGTAAAAAACATGGTGCTGCAAGATTTATTGCTTGCGGTGGTGACGGAACACTCGGCGAAGTTGTAAACGGATGTATTGACTGTCACGGTTCTGAGGTGGGTATCATTCCCATGGGAACAGGAAATGATTTCTGCCGTAATTTCAAAACAGAAACAGAGTTTTCCGATATTGAGGCACAGTTTTTGGGAAATACGGTAAAATGTGACGCAGTTTTCTACAAAAGTCATATTAGCGGTACTGAAAAATCAGGCTATTGCGTAAATATGTTTAATATTGGATTCGACTGTAATGTGGCAGATATGACTGCGAGGATGAAAAAGAAACCTTGTATATCAGGCTCGCTGGCGTATTTTCTTTCTATTTTTGCAATCCTTATAAAAAAGAAAGGTGCAAATCTTAAAATAGAGCTTGACGGTAAACAGGAGCATGAAGGACCGCTTCTTTTAACCTCTATTGCCAACGGTTGTTTTTGCGGCGGAGGAATAAAGAGTAATCCCCTTGCCTGCGTGAAAGACGGACTTATAAACATAAATATAATATTCAATATTTCCCGTTTTAAATTTTTAACCTTGCTTCCTTACTATATGAAAGGAACGCATATGAAACTTAAAAATATAGAAAATATAATACACAATAAATATTGTGAAAAAGTGGTACTGACTCCGCTTAACGGAAATATGAAAATCTGTATTGACGGTGAAATTGAAGATGCAGGGAAGACGGAGTTTAAGATAGTGCATGATGCATTTAATTTTGTAGTACCGGAAAAAGTTCCTGTACAAAAAGAAACAGTAGTTTGTTAACAAACTACTGTTTCTTTTTGAATGGTTTTACTTCTGATATAACAATTGCTAAAAATACAAGTGCAAAGCCTGTAAAAATTTTTGGAGTAATTACTTCGGATGTGAATATTACCGAGAACAGAACTCCGAATACCGCCTCAAGACTCAGTATAAGCGATGCCGTAGAGGGGGTTGTGAACTTCTGCCCTGCGTTTTGCAGGATGTAACAAAGGCAAGTTGCCATAACTGAAAGATACACTATAGAAGTAATTGTCATAGGAGGTATCGAGGTGGGGAATGTTTCAAAAATAAGTGCAGGAACCCATGCAATAATACCGGAAAACAAGAACTGAAGCATTGTGAGAAGAAGTATGTTTCGACCTCTTGAAAAAGTTGCAACAGCAACCATATGAAGAGAATAGCATATACCGCCTATAAGTGTTAACAGATCGCCTCTGCACACGCTGGAAAAGTCATTTCCCGTAACTGAAATCATTGTAATACCTGTTATACATATAACCGAAGCAACAATATTGTAGCGATCAGGTTTTATTTTTGTAAAGGGATAAGAAAGAAAAGGAACTATAATACAGTATATAGCTGTCAGGAATGCGTTTTTACCTGGTGTTGTAGCATCGTCTGCAAGGCCAAATGTTTGAAAAATATATGCAGTTACAACCAATGATCCCATTACAAAACCGCGCCACAGATACCCTTTGTCAATTACCCTGAGATGCTTTATCAGTACAAGACCCAGCAATACTGCCGCAAATGTAAACCTGATTGCCAGAAGTGTATATATTCCGATATTTCCTATGGTATATTCCATTATGAAAAATGTAGAGCCCCATATAACGGTAGCAAGAAGAAGTGCCATCTTAGCAAGAGTACTTTTTTTCGAATTATTCAAATTTATCAACCCTCCGCTATCAAATCGGCAAAATCCGCATCTGTAAACTTTGCAAGCTCCAAAGGAGAAAGAATTACCTGTAATCCTCGCATACCACCGCTTACCGAAATCGTATCAAAATTTTGTGCGCTTTCATGAATAAATGTAGGAAATTTCTTCTTCATTCCGATAGGACTGCAACCTCCGCGGATATATCCTGTGGTGGGGAGCAGATCCTTAAGATGAAGAAATTCCACTTTTTTATCGCCTGTTATTTTTGCTGCTTTCTTTAAATCAACTTCCTCCGCACAGGGTATACAGAAAACGCAGAATCCGTTTTTATCTCCTTTTGCAACCAATGTTTTAAAAACAGTTTCGGGATTCATCCCCGTACACTCGGCAATATGAGTTCCCGAAAGGTCGGACTCATCAACCTCATAGGTTACGGTATTATATGTGATTTTTGCTTTGTCAAGCATTCTCATAACATTTGTCTTTTGCATGGAATATATCCTTTCTTGAAAAAATCAACAAACAGTGATATTATATATTAAACAACAAAAAATTTCAAGAGCTTTTAAATAAGGAAGTGGTATTTTGATTAAACATATTCTTTTCGACCTTGACGGGACTCTTACAAACCCTAAAGAGGGTATTACAAAATGTGTTCAATACGCACTCAGGCATTTTGGTATAGAACGTGACTGTGAAGAACTTGTAAGTTTTATCGGTCCGCCGTTAAAAGAACAGTTTATGGAGTATGCTTCTCTTTCCGAGGAAGAGGGTGTAAAAGCTGTTGAAGTATACCGTGAAAGATTTGCGCCTGTAGGAATTTTTGAAAACGAGATATATGACGGTATAATTCCTATGCTTGAAAAATTGAAAAAACAAGGTAAAATTTTTGCTCTTGCCACAAGTAAACCCACTGTCTTTGCTGAAAAAATCGTGGAGAAATACGGGATAAAACCGTATTTGTCCTGCATAGTGGGAAGTGAGCTTGACGGCAGGAATACCGATAAAGCGGAAGTTATAAGAATTGTTATGGAAAAGCTTGGCGCAACAAAAGAAAATACCGTTATGGTGGGTGACCGTGAACATGATGTTATCGGAGCTCGCAAAAACGGGATAGAATGTATTGGGGTCAGCTATGGCTATGGAAAAAATGGAGAACTTGAAGAGAGCGGAGCATTAAAAATTGCAAAAACCCCATACGAGCTTTTGAAGATTTTGTCGGCTATGTAATAAAATCTTACGGACAAGAATAGTATTTTTTGAGGTGCTTTAAATGAGTAATGAACGAAAAATACTGTATCTGTCCGCAGGAATTAACTTTACTATAGGAATTGTTATAGGAATCATACTCTTTTTCGGGCAAATACGAAACGAAGCCTTTGCTTCGCATAATATATATGAATTTGACCGCAACGTATCCGTTACAGATTTTGTGCGTATGTCGTGGGTCAATTTGATCTGGATGTTTTCCATTGTTGCAGCACGCAGTATGCTTTCGGCTAAAGTTATTCATCCCGTGCTTGTTATACGCGGATGCGTAAATGCTTTTTCATTACTTTACATATTGCACAGTTTTGGAATAAAAGAGGCGGTTTTTGCTACATTGCCACAGAGTTTTTCAGTGTTGCCTATGTTGATAATTTTCTCCGCAGAAACTGTTGCAAGACGCACAGACGGTAACGGTGTGCTTAGTATAGGCAAAGGCGGAGCCGTGGCTGTTTTGCTGTTTTCTGTTGTTTCTGCCGGGATTGAAGTTTTGCTTTTTAGATTTTTTTGTGCGTATTTGTTCTAAAATATCAAAAATACCTGTAAAAATATGTGCAATTTGGTTATATACAATTTAAAAACGCAGGTGTAAAATAGTAACACTACTCTTATGCCTAAAAAGGTGAAAACATATGAAAGAAATAATTATCGAATACGAATCGTATCTTCGTGAGCAAAAGCTTTCTGAAAATACGCTGAGTTCGTACCTTAGCGATTTAGATGCATTTCTTATCTATCTAAAAGAGAATAAAGTGAAAAATGTTTTGACAATAAAAAGAATGACTGCAGAAGCTTACATAGAACATATGAAAGATATGGGAAAGGCAAATTCCTCGATTTCAAGAACCGTGGCTTCTTTGAAAAAGTTTTACAGCTATCTTGTTTCAAAGGAAAAGGCTAAACAAAACCCACTTCTCGGTGTAGAAGTTCCCAGGGTGAAGAAAAAAATTCCCGAGGCTCTTACCACAAGGGAAATGGTGAAACTTTTAAACCAGCCAAAACCCACAGATTTGAAAGGAATTCGCGATAAAGCGATGCTGGAGCTTCTTTACGCAACGGGGATAAAAGTATCTGAACTGATAACGCTTAATTTAAGAGATATTGACTTGAAGGGCGGTATGCTCAGCCTGAGCAGCAGAAATGAAAGGTATATCCCTATAGGAAATGAAGCGGTAGACGCTCTTGAAAACTATATAAAGAAAGCACGTAATTATATGATAAAGGACAGTAAGGTTAAAAACCTTTTTGTTAATTGCAGCGGTGCACCTCTTACTCGTCAGGGCTTTTGGAAAATACTTCGCGGATATGCTGAGAGTGCAGGTATAAAAACTGAAATTAATTCCCAGACACTTCGCAATTCATTTGCGGTACATCTTCTGCAAAACGGTGCCGATATAAATGCCGTTTCTGAAATGCTGGGACATAATGATGTTGTAACAACCCGTGTTTATAATCAGGTCCTTAAGGACAATATCAAAAAAATATATAAAAAAGCTCATCCAAGAGCATAAAAAACACTTCGCAGGAAGTGTTTTTTTATTGCTTTTTCAGGTGCACTGTGTTAGAATATGGAAGTAAATTGTTTTTTTAGGAGAGAAAAATATGCAACAGAGAGAAAAGTTTTCATCCCGTTTGGGATTTATACTCATTTCTGCAGGCTGTGCAATCGGTCTTGGTAATGTGTGGAGATTTCCGTACATTGTCGGTCAGTACGGCGGTGCAGCATTTATCTTAATTTACCTTGCTTTTTTGGTTATATTCGGGCTTCCCATTATGACTATGGAATTTGCGGTAGGTCGTGCCAGTCAGAAAAGTATAGCAGAGTCATTCCAGACGCTTGAGCCTAAGGGAACGAAATGGCACTGGTTTAGCTGGATAGGTATGGCAGGAAACTATCTTCTTATGATGTTTTACACCACCGTTACAGGCTGGATGTTTGCTTATCTTGCAAAAATGGCAAAAGGTGATTTTGTCGGAAAAGATGTAGAAGCAGTATCGGCTCAATTCGGTGAATTTACCGCCAATGCTCCTATGGTTGTGGGCTTTATGTTTGTTGCCGTAATAATTGGCTTTGTTATTTGCTCCTTCGGTCTTCAGAAAGGTGTAGAAAAGATAACGAAGACAATGATGCTGGCGCTGTTGGGTATTATTCTTGTGCTTGCGATTCGTTCAATGACGCTTTCAGGTGCGGGTAAGGGGCTCAGCTACTACCTCGTTCCTGATTTTAATAAAATGAAAGAACAGGGAATAGGTAATGTAATATTTGCTGCAATGGGACAGGCGTTTTTTACTCTTTCTATAGGTATGGGCTCCATGGCAATTTTCGGAAGCTATATTTCAAAAGAGCGTCGTCTTGCAGGTGAAACCTTGTCTATTGCATTACTTGATACCTTTGTAGCTTTCTGTGCAGGCCTTATAATTATACCTGCTTGCTTTGCCTATAATATTGAGCCGGGTGCAGGTCCGGGCCTTATTTTTGAAACACTCCCCAATATTTTTAATAATATGCCCGGGGGAAGAATATGGGGCTCTTTGTTTTTCGTATTTATGATATTTGCGGCGATATCTACGGTTGTTGCTGTTTTTGAAAATATCATTTCCTTTGCTATGGATAAGGGAATGTCAAGAAAGAAAGCTTGTATTGTGAACTTCTTTGCTATACTTCTCTTATCGCTTCCTTGTGCCTTTGGATTTAATATCTTGTCATTTATTACTCCTCTCGGAAAAGGTAGTACAATTTTGGATTTGGAGGATTTTATTATCAGTAATAATATTCTTCCTCTCGGTTCTCTCATCTATGTGCTTTTCTGTACCAGCAAAAAATACGGCTGGGGCTGGGATAATTTTATCAAAGAAGCCAATACGGGAAAAGGAATAAAATTCCCTGTTGCACTTAAAATATATGCTAAATATATTTTGCCTGTAATCCTTGTTGCTTTTTGGATTATGGGAATAGTCAATATGTTTATAAAATAGTTGACAAAAAATGTCGCCAATGTTATAATTTTTAAGAAGAAAGCACCGAATAGGTTCGGTGCTTTCTTTGAAATTGCAGTTACAGATTTTACAAAGGAGAACTTATTATGGTAAATGTAACCGAAATATTCGGAAGCAAGGTTTTTAACGCATCAGTAATGAAAGAAAGACTTCCCGAGGACATTTATGACCTGATGCAAAGAGCCATAAAAAACAATAAGCGTCTCGATATTGATATTGCAAATGTTGTTGCCAACTCCATGAAGGATTGGGCAATTGAAAATGGTGCAACACATTACACTCATTGGTTTCAACCTATGACAGGTGTTACTGCGGAAAAGCACGATAGCTTTATTTCTCCCTCAGGCGATTCCAAGGTTATTATGGAATTTTCCGGAAAAGAGCTTGTTCAGGGCGAATCCGACGCATCAAGTTTCCCCTCCGGCGGACTTCGTGCAACATTTGAAGCACGCGGATATACTGCATGGGATCCTACAAGCTATGCTTTTATAAAAGATAATACACTTTGTATTCCTACTGCATTTTGTTCCTACGGCGGTGAAGCACTTGACCAGAAAACACCTCTTCTTCGTAGTATGGAAGCTATTGACAGACAGGCAATGCGTATATTGAAACTTTTCGGCCACGAAAATGTTACAGGTGTAAAGACAACTGTCGGTCCTGAGCAGGAATATTTCCTCGTAGAAAAAGATACATATTATAAGCGCCCCGACCTTGTTTTTGCAGGCAGAACGCTTTTTGGTGCAAAACCTCCCAAGGGTCAGGAGCTTGATGACCATTACTACGGAAGCATAAAGCCCCGTGTAATGAGTTTTATGCACGACCTTGACGATGAACTGTGGAAACTTGGTATTCTTGCTAAAACAGAGCATAATGAAGCGGCTCCCGCACAGCATGAGCTTGCTCCTATCTATACAACTACAAACATTGCTGCCGACCATAACCAGCTTACTATGGAAATGATGCAGAAAGTGGCACAGCGTCATGACCTTATCTGTTTGCTTCATGAAAAGCCTTTTAAAGGTGTGAATGGTAGCGGTAAGCATAACAACTGGTCAATCACAACCAGCACAGGCAAGAATCTTCTTGACCCCGGTGAAACACCTCACGATAATGCACAGTTTCTGCTTTTCCTCTGCGCTGTAATAAAGGCGGTTGACGAATATCAGGATCTTCTTCGTGCTTCTGTGGCAAGCCCCGGAAATGATCACCGTCTCGGTGCACACGAAGCTCCTCCTGCGGTTGTTTCTATTTTCCTTGGCGAAGAACTCAGCGAAATTCTGGAAGCCATAGAAGAGGATAAGGAATACGGTGCCCGTGAAAAAACACAAATAAAAATAGGCGTACATGTAATTCCTAAGTTTCCCAAAGATACTACCGACCGTAACAGAACAAGTCCCTTTGCATTCACAGGTAACAAATTTGAATTCAGAATGCTCGGCTCTGCATCTTCAATTTCTGATGTCAATGTTGTAATTAACACGGCAGTAGCGGAAAGTCTCCGTCAGTTTGCAGACGAGCTTGAAAACGCAAACGACTTTAAAACTGCACTTCACGATTTAATTCAAAATACAATAAAGAAGCATAAGCGCATAATATTCAACGGTAACGGCTATGACGACAAATGGCTTCAGGAAGCGGAGAAGAGAGGCCTTTTAAATCTTCCCACAACACCTGATGCACTTCCCCGTATTATTGAAAAGAAGAATGTAGAGCTTTTTGAAACTCACCGCGTTTATTCCGAGGTGGAGCTTAAGAGCCGTCTTGCGGTGCTTCTGGATAACTACCGCAAAATCCTCAGAATTGAAGCGCTTACAATGATTGAAATGTCCAGAAAGGACATTATGCCTGCCGTTTCAAAATTCATTGGAAATATTTCAGATTCTCTTAACTCGAAACGCAATGCAGTAAAGAGTGTGCCTTGTAAATATGAAGAATCTGTAATAGAAAAAGCGGCAACTCTCCTTGATACAATGCTTGACAGAACCGATGCCCTTGACACGCTTCTTGTAGAGGTAAGGACAATAAAAGATACACAGCTTAAAGCAAACTTCTATCGTGATAAGGTCATTCCCGTTATGGACGAGCTTCGTGCTGCTGCAGATGAACTTGAGGTAATCTGTGACAGAAACATCTGGCCTTATCCTGATTACAGCGAAATGCTTTTTGGTGTAAAGTAGGCGGCTGACAGGGTCAGCCTTTCGAAAAAGAAGTTTTGCAAGCAAAACATTCTTTTTCGAGGTAAGGGCTTTCGCTCGCGCGGCACTCACCGCGTCGTCAAAACATAGGACGGATTCACTTCGTTAGATAACTCAGTTCTCAACCTATGTTTTTCCTCTTCGAAAAGATTCCGCTTATGCTGTCATCTTTTCGAGTTTATATTAATGCAAGGAGTTAAAATCGAGGTACACGCCCCCGATTTTAACGAAATTTATGTTAAGGGAATACCCTTAACAATCCCCAAGTGAAAAAAGGTAATTTATGCATCAGCATAAATTACCTTTTTTAATATATTTCTTTCCAAAAGGTTTTGTCAATACAAGGCACAAAACCGCACCTGAAACCGCAATCACTATCCATGTGAGTGTTGTGAAATTCCAACCGTAAAGTTTTGAGAAATATGCTATCAGATACGTTGAAATTGCGCTTCCTACATATGCGAAAGCATTGATAGTTCCCGATATTGTGGATACTTTTTTATGATTGCGGAAAAACTGTGGTACCATAGCTGTAAGCATTGATGAAGCAATATGCATTGAGCCTGATAAAAGGGCAGAACCGAAAACAGAAATAACTGCATTTTTCCCTGTGAAAAAGAATATAAGAAGAGTGGAAATTGTTCCTAACAGATACGCAAAGAATGAGCAGAATATTGGATTCGTAAATCTCGTTACATACAGTCTTGATGCAAAAAATGTGCAAACAATACTGAATACAGGAAGGAGAAGACCGGTCAAGATGGAGATATTACTTCCAAGATTATAGGTATCATCTATGTATGTAGGCATCCATGTCTGTATGCCGTCTCGAAGCATACCCATAAGTACAATTGCCGTAAGAACACCAATCATAATAGGTGTCAGAAGAGCTCTGCCGGTTTCTCTTTTCTCCGTGTTTTCAGCTTGATTCAATTTTGTATCAACATCAACACATATTCTGTTCCAGAAGAACATCATTATAAATCCGCACAATGCAGAGAAAAAGAACATTGCCTTCCAACCGGAAAACGATATCAACAAAGGTGCCGTAAAATAGACAATAATTGTTCCTAAGGATGCACCCCACGATATAGTTACAGCTGCTTTTTTATATTCATCGTTCTTAAAATGCGTAACCATAAGTTTGACTATCGGTGGCCACATAAACGCCTGTGCAAACCCGTTTATTGACCATAAAACAATCAAAAGGAAAGAGGATGTGCAAAACGGAATCGCTAAGTTTATACAGGATGTAACCAAAAGCCCCAGAAAAAGTAATTTTTTCGGGGAAAATCTGTCACCTGCCATGCCGCTTATAATCTGGCTTACTCCGTATGTGATACTGCTTCCCGTAACCGCCATAGAAAGGAAATTTCTTGAGAAAAAACTTGACTTTTCCATTTCTACAAGAACAGCACCAAGGTTAATTCTTGTTATATAACTTACGGTGTATGTGATCAAAAAAAGTAATGTAAGTGTTTTTGTCAGGTTTTTATTTTTCACTTTATAACTCACCTCGGTTTCGTATTATACATGTGTAAAATAAAATAGTTAATTGACTTTATTGGCAAAATTATGTACAATATTGGTAGGTGATGATTATGTCAGAAAATTTTAAACGTTTATATTACGATGACTTTACGGGATTTGGGGTACATCACACCTGGGGTGATGATGCGTCTTTGTCGACTGTGGGATATTTGCATTACGATACCGATTCGTTTTTTATGTATTTCAAGAAGGGAACGGGAAACATAAAAATAGAAGGACATCACCACAGGATAGAGCAGGGTGACGTTGTTATCCTCAATCCGTCAGAACTCTATCTGTGCGTTGTTGATGAAAACGTCGAACACGAAAGAATAAGTTTGAATTTTAATGAAAACTTTTCGAAAAATTTCAATGGTGATATTAGTGAATTACTATCTGCGTTTTATAAAAGAAAAAAAGGTGAAGGAAATTTTATAAAATCAAAGACAGTAAAAGAACTTAATATAGATTCTCTTTTTGAAGATTGCGTATTTTATGCAAAGTCATCACAACCGTCCGATCGGATAATGGCTGCGTGTAAAGCTATGGAAACAATGTCAGTAGTATCAAAAATATTATCTGCTTCCCGCAATGAAGAGGTGCGACAGGACCCTCTTACAGAAAAAATACTGAAGTATGTAAACGAGCGTTTTACAGAAGATATCAGTATCACGAACATCGCCGATCATTTTTATATGGACAAATACAATTTCTGTCACTATTTCAAAAAACAAGTTGGTGTATCTGCTTGGAATTATATTATTTTCCGCAGGCTGAATTTTTGTAATGAACTTATAAAACAAAATGTCTCTATCGATGAGGCATCGTACAGGGCAGGCTTCAGGAATTATTCAAACTTTTTCCGATTGTACAAAAAATATATGAGAATTACGCCGAAGGAGTTTAAGAAATTAACAGAATAAAATAATCACCCATAATATATACTAACAGGGGTGATTGTATGAAGTATCAAAGCGATCCTCGGAAAAACTATGAGGAAGAGGAAATCGATTACGATGTTTTAAGCGACAGAAATTCTGTTGCATCGGCTACGGAATGTACAGGACTTATGTATGCACCGCCCGAGGATGAGTATGAGGCGGAAAGCTACAACGATATATACGTCATTCCAAAAGTCCCCAATGAAAAAGAAAAGAAGCTTCGATGAAGCTTCTTTTTATTTTATTCCGATTATTACTCTGTCGTTATTTCCATAGTCCTTATAAACTTGGACATCGCTGAAATCTTTCAGTAAAGCTTTTACACTTTCGCCTTGATTGTAGCCGATTTCAAGAGCCAGTATACCGCCTTTTTCAAGTGCATTGTATGCCTTTTTTGCAATAATTCTGTAAAAGTCAAGCCCGTCGAATCCTCCGTCAAGTGCTCTTTCGGGCTCGTAACGGCTTACTTCTAACGTCTTTACAACATCGCTTTCGATATAAGGCGGGTTAGATACTATTATGTCGTATCCTTTCAGAATTTTGTCGAAAAGTATGTCAAGCCTAAAAACTTTACATCTGTCCGAAACACCGTTTGAATAGGCATTTTCCTTTGCCATTTTCATAGCACCCTCGGAAATGTCAGTAAGGTCGCAGGAAGCATTTTTTATAAAGTGGACAAGTGATATTCCAATGCAACCGCTTCCCGTGCAAAGGTCAAGAATTTTGGGAGCAGAAAACCCATTTTTTTCAATCACTTTTTCCACAAGACATTCTGTATCGGGGCGTGGAATAAGCGTGTCGGAATTAAGATGAAAAGTAAGCCCCATAAATTCCTTTTCGCCTAATATATAAGCCACAGGAATTCCCTCAGCTCTCTTTTCAATATACTTGTTAAATAAGGAAAGCTGAGCGTTATCAGGCATATCAAAAATCAGTGCCGCATCTTTTTTGCCCATTGCAGCAGCCAGCAAAACGCGGGCATCGAGCATTGGAGATTCACATCCGGAGAGTTTTTGTGCTGCATCTTTCAACAAATCTCTTACCATTTGTCATCATCTTTGTTGTCTGTCAGTACGGCTTTCATTGATACGATGGCAACTTCAAGCTGACTGTCGTCAGGCTCTCTTGTAGTGATTTTCTGAAGCCACATACCTGGACGGCTTATCACACAAACCACTTTGTTTTTGCTTTTCCCTGCCCAACGGATGATTTCATAGCTGATACCTGCTACAACAGGCAGGAGAAGAAGTTTAAGCCCAAGTCTTATCCACATATTTCCCCAGGAAACAAAGGAGAATAAGATAATGCTTATTATCATTACATATACGAGAAAGCTTGTACCACAACGAGGATGAAGTCTTGACATACTGCGTGCATTTTCTACTGTAAGGTCAAGTCCTGCCTCGTAGCAGAATATTGTCTTATGCTCTGCGCCGTGGTACTGGAAAACCCTTTTTATATCTTCCATTCGGGATGCTAAAAGCACATAGCCAAGGAAAATACTGATTCTTACAACACCCTCAATAAGCGTCAGAATCAGGTTGTTTTTGATTAAATCATCCAAAAGAGTTGTTATAAAATGAGGTAAAACAAAAAACAAACTTACAGAAAAAATAACAGATATGATAAGTGAGAAATAAATTACAATATCTTTTACTTTATCACCGAATTTTCTTGTAA
The DNA here is from genome assembly GCA_015068735.1 of Oscillospiraceae bacterium. Lineage (GTDB taxonomy): Bacteria > Bacillota > Clostridia > UMGS1883 > UMGS1883 > UMGS1883. Next base: position 43,223 of record SVJW01000008.1, on the reverse strand, counting down.
GCCACTTATCAAATTTGGATTCACTGTCATCCTCCAGATCAACAAATTCTGCACTCCACATAAGTGCACGAATGCTGGAAATCATAGAATCAAAAAAGGCAAAAACACCTCTTATAATCGGGATTTTATTTACATGATATTTTGTAACAAGGCTACTTACGGCGCGTTTGTCGATTTCAATTTCACCGTCAGGTTTTCTTACTGCAGTTGCAATTTCTTTCGGACCGCGCATCATAACGCCTTCCATTACGGCACTGCCACCGATAGAGGTCATATGCTCCTTTTTCTCCATATCAGTCACTCCTTTCATACACACATAAAATAATTATAACATAGGGAAATAATTATTTCAATAGATGTACTGCCTAAAAAACTTAATTTTGTGTGAATAAAAATAAATTGCCGTATTTTTCTTAAATGACATTTTAATTACAAATTTGCCATTTTCCTTGTAATTACATTCAAAAAAAGGTATAGTATACACAGGAGTATTATTTTTTGCTCACAAAACAGAAAGGTACTGATTACATATGAAATTTCCGTGGGAGGATAAATACAAAAAATTGGCGATAACAGCATTTTTGACAATTGCAGCCTCCATACTGTTTTATATGATTCTTGACAGATGGAGTAGCGTGTGGGGAGTTATATCTCTTTTTATAGATAGTCTTGAACCTATTATTTATGGACTGGTTCTGGCTTATTTGCTTAATCCTTTGATGAATATCATTGAATGCCGGATGATGCTTCCTGCAATGAAAAAAGTGTTCAGCAAAGATCCTGAACGCGCAAAGAAGTTTGCACGCGGATTATCCATTTTTGTTGCATGGCTTTTAGCTCTGGCTTTTATAGTAGCACTTGTTGCTCTTATATTCCCTGAAATATATGAAAGTGTAGAGTCTTTTATCAGATCAGTTCCTCAATACAGCGAAAACATAATGGAAGAATTTAATGAAATAATGGAAAAAAATCCTTCTATAGCAAACTTTTTTGAAAATCTGAAAAATAATTTCAGTACGGACACTTCATCCATTTTAGAAAGTGTGCAGGAATGGCTTCCCAATGTCAATGTATTGCTGACACGTCTTACAAACAGCGTTTCTGCCGTATTGACAGTTGTGCTTAATCTGGTTGTGGGAATTATTGTATCAGTATACGTTCTTAAGGATAAAGAAAAATTCACGGCACAGTTCAAGAGAATTTTCTACAGTACCATGTCGTATAAAAAAGCTAATAATGTCATAGCTTTCTGGCGACTTACACACGAAAAATTCGGAAGCTTCATCATAGGAAAAACATTTGACTCTATGATAATAGGTGTCTTGTGCTTCCTTATCCTTACCGTTGTGAACATGCCATATGCTGCGTTGGTAAGCGTTATAGTAGGAGTTACAAATGTAATACCATTCTTTGGACCATTTGTCGGTGCAGCAGCCGGAGGAGTTCTTATCCTGCTGGTAGATCCGCTGCAATGTCTTACATTCCTTTTAATTGCGTTAATTCTTCAACAGTTTGACGGAAACATTCTCGGACCGAAAATTCTGGGTACAACGACAGGCATTTCAAGTTTCTGGGTAATATTTTCCATTCTGGTCGGAAGCGGTCTGTTCGGTGTATGGGGAATGATTTGCGCTGTTCCCGTGTTTGCTGTAATATATACTCTGGTAAAAGACGGATGTCACTACCTGCTGAGGAAAAAGGGGATAGATTATTCATCCGAAACTTACCAGAAGATAGATCATATCGATGAAGATACTGAGGCACCTGTATGGCTCAAGAAAGAATGAATATTCAAGGAGGAATAGTTTATGTCGGTTGAATTTTCAAAAATACTGACGTATGTCTTTGTATTCATAATTTATTTGTTTGTTTATGTTATTATAAGAATGATTTTCATGGACATTCGTATGATGTACAGGAAAAAAACAGGCGGTCTGGCAGATGCTTATTTAAAGCTTATAAACCTAAGACACGAAATGGATTTTTATGTGGATGAAAGTTACGAAGTTTCTGAAAATGAAGTTATAGGCAGAGGAAAAAAATGCGATATCAGCATCGGTGATAAATATATGTCTGCAAAGAACAGCCGCATTTTTAAAGTGTCAGGCAAGTTTTATCTTGAAGATCTTGAAAGTACAAACGGAACCTATCTTAACGGAAAACCTCTCGGAAACTCGGCAGTGGAACTTCTTGACGGAGATAAAATTTCTATCGGCAGAGTGCATTTCCTTTTTGTGCTTCCGCCGAAAAATGCTTAAACAGAGGGGCTTTGTATGCAAAAAGTATTTCATAATATAAAACCGTTGTTGCTTCTCCTTCTGCTTAATGCTTTGGGGATGCTTCTTGTTATTTCAAATGGTGAACTTGCTGCAGAACGTATTGGGATACTCTGTGGTGTGGTTTGCATTATCAGTTTGGTAACATATGTTGTAATAACTGTTCGTGACTTAGGTGATTCGTATCTCTTTATTATAATATCAATGCTTTGTTCGTTGGGTATTATTATGCAGACAAGGATAAATCCCGATAACGGAATCAGACAAATGGTGCTGTATCTGGCAGGGGTTATATGCTTCTTTGGAACACTTTTTATGTACAGAAAGTTTCATAAAAGACTTAACCGTTACACTTTGATTTACTGGGGCGTTTCAATTGCACTTTTTGTAATAACTGCGCTTATAGGTACTGTGCATAACGGTTCAAAAAACTGGATTATGATTGGTAGTCTGTCAATTCAGCCCAGTGAATTTATCAGAATTCTTTTTGTTCTTGCAATGGCAGCCATATTTACAAATGCCCGTAAATCATCTTCGCGGGTAATAAAGACAAGCATAGCTAAACAAGAAGCAAAGAAACTTAAGCATACAAGACTTGCTGTTGCTGTTTTGATGGCTTTTTCCAATGCAATGTGTCTGTTTATGCAGAGAGAATGGGGTATAGCTCTGCTCTTTTTTGCAATATATATTTCATATGTGTATATTTACGGAGACAGTAAGGTTTTTCTTGGCGCAAATTTATTATTGGTTATACTTGCTGCGTATGTCGGCGTTAAGTATATGAGCCATATTCAGGTACGAGTGGAAGCATGGATGGATCCTTTTGCAGATATATCGGGAAAAGGTTATCAGATTGCACAATCCCTTTTTGCAATAGGGGAAGGCGGCTTTGCAGGTCGCGGAATAGGTACGGGAAGTCCGTATTTCATCCCCGTTGTATCAAGCGACTTTATCTTTTCAGCAATTTGTGAAGAAATGGGTGTTTTAGGCGGCGTAGCTGTTATTATGCTTTACTTTTTGCTTGTATACCGCGGCTTTAAAATTGCTCTCAGTTGTACTAATGCCTTTAACAAAGCTGTAGCCGTGGGAATGAGTGTTATGCTTGGCGTACAGACTTTTATTATTGTCGGGGGAGTTATAAAGCTTATTCCGCTTACGGGAATAACTCTTCCTTTTATCAGCTACGGCGGAAGCAGCATGCTTACGACGTTTATTGTCATGGGGATTCTTCAGGCAATCAGCAGTGTGAAAGGAGAGGTTACTGATGAAATTGAATAGGCGCATTATAGCGGTTATGACAGTCGTTTTAGCTCTCTTTTTAATACTTGTCGTTTATCTTACCCATTTTATTATTTTTAAAGCTCCGGAAATTATAAAGTCAAGCTATAATCCCAGAGTATGGGAAAAAGAAACCGATGTTTTGCGCGGAGAAATATACGACAGAACCGGAACAGTATTGGCTAAAAGTGAGCAGACAGGCAACAGCCAGACAAGAATATATCCATACGGCAAGCTTTATGCACATACTATTGGATATAACAGCCGTAATTACGGAAAAACAAACATAGAGCTTGAGTATAACAATTATCTGCTGGACACAAAAGAAAAAATCAGTATTTTTAAAAATGACAAAGAAGGATTTCAAAACGGAGCAAACCTGACCCTGACATTGGATAACTCAATGACGGAACTTGCAGCGAATGCTCTGGGAAATGACAATGGAAGTGTAGTTGTAATTAACCCAAAAACAGGGGAAGTGTATTGCCTTTACTCAAATCCGTCCTTTGATCCTAATGAAAGTGCTCTTATAAAAAATTGGGACAGCCTTACTGAACGCACCGACTCGCCTTTCTTTTTCAGAGCTACTCAAGGGCAATATGCACCGGGATCGACTTTTAAGGTTATTACGGCAACTGCCGCGATAGAAAAAGGATATGAAGATTTTATGACCGATGACAAAGGAATAACAAATGTCGGAGGTAAATATTTTAAGAACGCCGGAGAAAAGCCTATGGGCGAAATCGGAATGAAAACAGCAATTGCAAAATCCAGCAATGTTTATTTCACCGAATTATCTCAAAAAATCGGCAACAGATCTCTTGGGTCAGCCGCAAGCAAATTCTATATAACCAAAAAAGTACCTTTTGACATCAGTACAAAAGCAACAGGACTTGATTTCGGAGAATGTGATTCTGCTCAACTTGCTTCTGTAGCTATCGGACAGGGAAAACTTGCAGTAAGTCCTTTCAACATGGCAGTAGCAACCTGCGCAATAGCAAATGATGGCGTTATAATGAAACCCTATATGGTGGAAGAAGTTTTTTACGACAATGGTGGTGTTATTTACACAGCGGACAGGGAAGCATTGTCATCGGCTACCGATAAGAGAACAGCAAATCTTATAAAAGAGTATATGGTGGAATGTGTTAAATCAGGAACAGGAACGGCTGCAAGAGTTTCGGGAATAGATGTTGCAGGAAAGACCGGTACTGCGGAAAACGAGCGTGAGGGAAAAACCCATGCCTGGTTTATAGGCTTTGCACCTGCAGACAATCCTCAGGTTGTGGTTTGTGTAATGAAAGAGTATTCCGGTAAAGGCGGTGGCAGCGTGTGTGCACCTATTGCAGGTAAAATCTTTAATTATGCGCTTAAAAAAGGTTTGATAACAAAATAAAAAGGAGGGTTAACCCTCCTTTTTATTTTGTTATCATTGCCTGTATTGAAGCTGAGTATTCTGTAGGACTCATTCCTGTGACTTTTTTGAACTGCCTTGAAAAATAGTGTATTCCTGAGTAGCCCAACAGATCAGAAATCTGGGAAATATTATAGTTGTCTTCTCGCAGATACTTTTTTGCTGCATCTACTTTTATATTTATAAAGTATTCCATGATACTCATATTGAAGCTGTTTCTGAACACTTTTGCGATTGTGGTTTTATTAGAACCGCTATAACGCACAAGCTCATCTATTGTTATGTTCCCTGATATATGATCAAGCATATAATTGACTATCATATTGCACAGAGCACTTTCTCTGTTGATACTCATTTGCGAACGCTGTAGGGACGGTTCTCCATAGCGGATGAACGAAATTAAAAGTTCAGCAATATACTGTTTAATGAGCTGTTCCGAGCCTACAACAGGATTTTTTTTCCTGTGAAGTCTGGTTGAATACGGTGTGTTTGAATGTGTTTGAAATGCATTTGTATATTCGGAAATTACCTTGGAAAATATTATTTTCTGTTCCTGACCTACACTGAGAACTTTTTCGTTGAAAAATTCCATCAGGGAAGAGGATATTTCAAAGGATATTATTACTACGTTGGTTGCACTTTCTGACGAGGTCTGAAGTGTGTGCCACTCATTTGGCTTATGAAATACCGCGTTTCCTTGAGTAACACAAAATTGTCTGTCATCCGCAATGACTGAAATATCTCCTTTGTCAACATATACGACTTCCCAGAAATCATGCTTTTCTCCGTCAAAAACAAAATTTGTGGGATATTCAAAATAATGAACACTATAAAGCTTTCCTACGGTAAAATCGTTTCTTAATTTTGTTCCGATATAGTTTGCCATATATACCACCACCAATAATAATATAGCATAAATTTAACGGATAATCAATCCAATAATGTAAAATAATTTTGTTTTTGTGCAAATACAAAACAGACGTAATATAGTATACTTAGTAACGTATGAGAAAATTTTACGGAAAGTGGTGCTAATTATGAGCAAAGACGCTACACTTATTGTAATGGCAGCAGGTATGGGAAGTCGTTTCGGCGGTCTCAAGCAGCTTGAACCCATCGGCCCCGGAGGAGAAGTAATCCTTGATTTCTCAGTTTATGATGCAATAAAAGCGGGATTTAACAAGGTTGTTTTCATTATAAGAAAAGATATTGAACAGGATTTTAAAGAACTTGTAGGAAACAGAATAGAAAAGAAAGTAAAAACAGAGTATGTAATTCAGGAAATGGAAAACATTCCGGAGGGATTTTCTGTTCCGGACGGCAGAACAAAGCCTTGGGGGACTGCTCATGCAGTGTTCTGTTGTAAGGATGTTGTAGATACTCCTTTTGCAGTAATCAATGCGGATGACTATTACGGTCCCGGCGCATTTAAAACAATTTACGAAGAGCTTATAAGCTCAGACAATACCTGCATGGTAGGGTATAAACTCGGAAATACACTTACCGAGAACGGAACTGTTGCCCGTGGCGTATGTGAAGTTAGCGACGGCCTTTTAAAAGGTATTACAGAGCATACTGCAATAGATAAAAACAGCGGTGTTCCGCTTGATACAACAGTTTCTATGAATATGTGGGGATTCCGTCCTTCTATATTCAAGCGTATTGAAGAGGATTTTGTTTTGTTCCTTGAAAATATGACAAACCCCGCAAAGGATGAATTCTATATTCCTCTCGTTGTGGACCGTTCCATAAAAGTTTTCGACGAGAAAATAGTTGTTCTTGATACCGATGAAAAATGGTACGGTGTTACATACAGAGAAGACAAAGAATCAGTTGTGAATGCAATTAAAAAATTATTTGCGGAGGGATTGTACGATGGAATCTAATTCACAGTACAGCTTAAAAGATATTCTTTCCAAATTCAATATTGATACTAATATAGAAGTTTATGGTAACGGTCATATAAATGATACATATCTTTGTGAAACTTCTCCAAAGTTTATTCTTCAGAGAATAAACACAAAAGTTTTCAAAGACCCCGATGCCGTAATGGAGAATATATATAACGTTACAAGACATGTCAGAGCAAAGATTAAAGAAATTGGCGGAGATGCAGACCGTGAAACTTTGAATGTTATCCCGACAAAAGCCGGTGATATATATTACAAAGCTCCTGACGGTGACTGCTTCCGTATGTATAAGTTTGTTGAAAGAACAGTAAGCTATGATCTTGCTGAAAGACCCGAAATTCTTACATATGCAGGTCAGGCGTTCGGAAGATTTCAGCGTATGCTCAGCGATTTCCCGGCAGAAAAGCTTCACGAAACAATTATAGATTTCCACAACACACCTGTTCGTGTTCAGCAACTTCGTGATGCTATGGCAGGCAATGCCTCCGGAAAACTTGACAGTGTTAAGGAAGAAGTGGATTTCGCTCTTGAGTACAGTAAATACGCTGCAGAAATTACTGAAGCAATGGAAAAAGGCGATGTTCTTCTTCGTGTAACCCATAATGATACAAAGCTTAACAACGTTCTTTTTGACGATGTAACCGATGAAGGCGTTTGTGTAATAGACCTTGACACAGTGATGCCCGGTTCAGTTCTTTACGACTTTGGCGATGCTCTCCGTTTTGGTGCGTCTTCCTGCGTAGAAGATGAAATCGATATGGAAAAAATCTATTTTGACCTTACTAAGTTTGATGCTTTTGCAAAAGGTTTCCTGGCTGAAGTAGGAGATTGCCTTACAAAGAAAGAAATAGAACTTCTTCCTCTTTCTGCACTCCTTATGACTTATGAGTGCGGTATAAGATTTCTTGCCGACCATATTAACGGGGATACTTATTTCAAGATTCATCGTGACAATCATAACCTTGACCGTGCAAGAAACCAGTTTGCACTTGTCCGCGATATCGAGAAAAAGCTTCCTGATATGGCAAAAATTGTTGAAAAATATATATAAACACAAAAATATAAGCGAGAAGCTTTTGGAAAGCTTCTCGCTTTTTTGCCGTATATGAAATTGCGTAAATTAGCGTATCGGTTATTTTTCTGAAGGGGATTGTTAAGGGGGCTCCCCGTAACTTATGATTCGTTAAAATCGGGGGGTGTACCTCGTTTTTAACACCATACAAGGGCTGGCACGGTGAGTGCCGCGCGAGCGAAAGGATGAGCTTGTCATCCTTTTTACACCATAACGGCAAAACCTTTTGGCAAAAGGCTGATGTCAGCGCATGTTATGTTTCCGCCAAATTCTCCATCCACGGTCCACGGCAACTCAAGTTCACTTTCAAATTTGATTTTAGATGCTTTGAAACTGATGATATCATTGCTTTTTTCAATATCCTGAGAAAGAAAGGCTTTTGCCAGTTTCTGATATCCGGAGGCATTTTTAGGCTTTTTTACCAACAAAACTTCAAATAGCCCATCATTTAAGGATATCGCAGTAGAAAAATTATTTTTAATTCCTCCTACTTGGAGAGAATTAGTAACCATACCAAAAATAAAATCATCCTCAAATACTTTGTCATCGAAACTTATCTTGAAATGATACTCTTTGATTGCTGCAAGCTGACGTATTCCGCTGATAATATACGCTAAGTGACCAAACAGGTTTTTAAAATCCTGAGATGTATCATATGACACGGAAGTAAATAAGCCAAAAGCTGCTATGTATGCAAAGTATTTATCATTCAGTTGTCCTACATCACAGAAAAAGGGCGTTCCTTCCATAACCATTTTAGCGGCACGTTTCACGTCTGTAGGAATTCCTATCGTTCCGGCAAAGTCATTTGTACTGCCGGTGGGGAGATATGCAACCGTCGGTCTTTTTTCCTGGGGTAAAGTCATCAGGGCGCTTACAGCTTCATTGAGCATACCGTCTCCGCCGCATACAGAAATAATTTCATATTCTATGCCATGTTCTTTTATGTATTCGTATCCGTCTTTTGAACACTTGGTGGGGTGCAATGTAATCGTAAAGTCTTTTTCAGTATAAATATCAATAATATCAGTAAGGTGGGATTTGATATTTCCCTTGCCGCTTACCGGATTGTATATAAGTAGAAGTTTTCTCTCCATAAAGCGAGTTCTCCTTGTTATGATTATTATGCACCACCATTATACGCTTAAAAAATATTTTTTTCAATAGTTTTGAAACTAATTATTAAAAAAGCATAACTTAATATGATAAAAAGTGCCAAAAAAACATAAAAACAGATGTTTATCTGCGTTGAATTTTTGTGAGGAAAACGGCATAATATAGATATATGATTAAGGAGGTATAGAAATGGTTTACGAAGAAATTGTAAGTTATGTAGAGAAGAATTTAAAGAAAACAGCTGCAAAGGAAAGTAAAAATCATACGGCGGTAGAATTTAATATACTTGGTGAGGGCGAGGGCGCTTTTTATGTTGAAGTAAAAGATGGAATTGCCAAAGTTGAGCCATATGAATATTACGACAGAGACGCTAAGGTATTGATAACCGGTGAAGAATTGGTGAAAATCGTAAGTGGGGAAGAAAACCCTGCAGAAAGTTTTCAAAAAGGATCTTTCAATATTGAGGGAAATATAAATGCAGCGTTTGAAATACTGTCTTATATAAAAGCTCCTGCCAAAAAAACTGCGGCAAAGAAAACCGTTAAGGCTGAAAAGAAAATTGTGGAGCAGACGAAAAAGAAAAACTCAAAAATAGCAAAAGATATTAAGAAATAAAAAAAGGAGATGTAAAAAACTCAGGTTTTTTACATCTCTTTTTTCTGTTATTCGTTATCAGATAATAATATATCTCCGACTTTGTAAACATCGCCCGCACCCATTGTTATAACAATATCACCGCGTTTTGCCTGTGACTTAATAAACTGGGCGGCTTCTTCAAAGGTTTTTTTGTAAACGGCATTAGGAATTGCGTTGGCAAGCTGATGTGCCGAAACAAGACCTGTATCAGCTTCACGAGCAGCATAAATATCGGTAATTATGATATTTGCTCCGCTTTCGGAAAGCACCTTTACAAAGTCATCAAAGAAGTTATATGTTCTTGTATAAGTATGGGGCTGGAAAAGACACCAGATATTTTCGTACTTCATATCTTTAGCAGCGGAAAGTGTTGCCTTGATTTCTGTGGGATGATGAGCATAGTCGTCTACAATCATAATACCGCCCATAATACCGCGTGTTTCAAAGCGCCTGTGTGTACCTCCAAATCGGTAAAGTGAATCGCACACATTGTCTGTGTCAAGCCCCAGATAGTCAGCAGTTGCAAACGCAGCAAGTGCGTCATACACATTATGCACGCCGGGAACGGACAGCCTTATTTCGCCTACAGGATTGCCTTTTTTACATACTGTGAAAGTGTAATGATTATATCCGTTATGCGTCATGTTATCAATGGTGTAATCAAAATTTCCGTGGATACCGAAAGTAATGATTTCTCGGTCAATACCTTCAATCGCTTTTAATATGTTTTTATCCTCTGCATTTATGATGAGAGCACCGTCCTCGGGAGTGAGAAGTGCAAGAGAACGGAAAGTTTCAATGATGTGGTCAAGATCGCGGAAATAGTCAAGATGATCAGCTTCAATATTTGTAATGACGGAAATCTTGGGGAAGAAACGAAGGAAACTCTGATGGTATTCACACGCTTCAGCAATAAAGAACTTTTTGTCACCGAGGTGAACGTTTCCGCGGATTATATCAAGTTCACCGCCAACTGTAACTGTTGGATTCTTTCCGCATTCCATAAAAATATGAGTAAGCATACCTGAAGTTGTAGTCTTTCCGTGAGTACCGCTGATGGCAATAGGACATTCATATTCCTTCATTATTGCACCCAGCATTTCTGCACGGTCAACTTCTTTAATTCCAAGTTCACGGGCACGAACTCTCTCGGGATTGTTTTCACCGATTGCGGCACTGTAAACAACCAGATCACAATCCTTTACATTATCAGCATCATGTCCTAAATGAACAGTTATTCCCATGGAAACAAGTTTTTCCGTTAAAGCGGAAGCACTTCTGTCAGAACCTGAAACGATACAACCTTCTTTATTAAGCATCTGCGCAATTCCTGACATACTCACTCCGCCGATGCCTATTAAATATATGCGCATACCTTTTTTAATGGTAATATTGCTCAAAAAAATCACTCGCCTTTATATAAAAGTTGGAAAATAGCAAAAAATTTCATTTTTTTGTTGAAATAGTTATTATTATTTGATATTATACATTATAGAGAAAAAAATCAATAGAAAAATGAAAAAAATTATAAAAAATTCATTTTCGGAGGGAAAAAGTATGCAAATCACAGACATTAAAGTGAGAAAAGTTTCACAGGAAGGAAAAATGAAGGCTGTTGTCTCTGTTACCTTTGATGATGTCTTTGTAGTGCATGACATCAAGGTTATAGAAGGAAAAGAAAAACTTTTTGCAGCAATGCCCAGCAGAAAGTCTGCAGACGGTACATACAGAGATATTGTACACCCAATCACATCAGATATGCGCGAAGAACTTCAGAATGCAATTCTTGCAAAATATGAAGAGTTTCTCGCATCTGAACCCGAAAGCTCAGAGGAGTAAAGTTTAACGGGCAAGCCTTGTTGCTTGCCTTTTCGACTTATATTGAGTTCCTAAAACTATAATATGTTTTTTTGCGTTTACGGGTGAAAAAGTAAGGAATAGGTAATAAATTTAATTTTTATATACATACGGAGGAATGTCAAAATGATAACACACGGAAAAAACATCAAGATTTTTGCAGCAAATTCAAATCCTAAGCTTGCAGAAGAAATCGCTCAGAAATTGAATGTAACCTTAGGAGAGTCTAAAGTAGGACTTTTCTCTGATGGCGAAATTTTTGTAAACATCGGTGAAACAGTTCGAGGCAGTGATGTTTTCGTAGTTCAGTCTACAAGCGCTCCTGTGAACGACAATCTTATGGAAATGCTCATTATGATTGATGCGTTCAAGAGAGCATCTGCAGGTAGAATTACCGCAGTAATGCCTTATTTCGGATATGCTCGTCAAGACAGAAAGGCGAAGGCAAGAGATCCGATCAGTGCAAAGCTTGTTGCAGACCTTATTGCAGAAGCAGGTGCAGACAGAGTTCTTACAATGGATCTTCACGCTGCACAGATTCAGGGCTTCTTCAATATCCCTGTTGACCATCTTCTCGGTGTGCCGATTCTTGCTCCTTACTTCCTTGAAAAGTTCAAGGACGAGCTTGATGATATAGTAGTAGTATCTCCCGACTTCGGTAGTGTTACACGTGCAAGAAACTTTGCACAGAAACTTAATGTTCCGATTGCAATTGTTGATAAGCGTCGTCCGAAGCCCAATGTTAGTGAGGTTATGAATATCATCGGTGAGATCAAGGGAAAGAAAGTTATCCTTGTTGACGATATGATTGATACTGCAGGTACAATCGTTCATGCAGCGCAGGCACTTGTTGACCGCGGTGCAACAGAAGTTTATGCTTGCTGTACACATCCCGTACTCAGTGGCCCTGCAATTGAAAGACTTGAGGGAAGCCCCATTAAGGAACTTGTATGTCTTAATACAATTGAGCTTCCTCCGGAAAAGATTATGAAGAAGACAAAGATTCTGAGCGTTGCGCCTATCTTTGCTGAAGCTATTGAACGTATTTACGAAGACGTTTCCGTAAGCCCTCTCTTTACATAATTTAAAAAAATCAGAATACAATACATATACAATGCCGCCCCGGATTAGCCGTGGCGGCATTGTGAGGTATACAAAAAAAGGAGAATAAGCGATGTATCTTATAGTCGGACTGGGAAACCCCGGGCGTGAATATGAAAAGACAAGGCATAATGTGGGCTTTGTGGCCATAGACTATCTTACACAGGAGCTTGGTGTAAATATGACTAAGCTCAAGTTCAAGGGTATCTGTGGAGAAGGATTCATAGGAACGGAGAAGTGCATATTCTTAAAGCCGCAAACATTTATGAATCTCAGCGGACAAAGTGTAAAAGAAGTCGCTGATTTCTATAAAATAGAGCCTGAAAATATAATTGTAATATACGATGATGTAACGCTTGATGTTGGTAAAGTCCGTATTCGTCCCAGCGGTAGTGCAGGCGGACATAATGGAATGAAAAACATTATCTACCTTCTCAATTCCGACGAATTTCCCAGAGTTCGTTTCGGCGTAGGCGCACCCCAGCACGATCTTTCCGATCATGTTCTCGGACGATTTAACGAGGAAGACGGTGTAGCTGTTACACGAGCCATTAAGAAGATTGAAGACATTTTATCCGTCATTATCAAGATGGGAGTATCGGAGGCAATGAGCCGATTTAATAACAAGGTGCTGTGATTGTATGAACGTTTTTAGCAGTTTACTTGACAATTCAAAACAGTTTAATGAAATAATTGCCCATATAGAAAAGAAAAGTATGCCGATTATGGTCAGCGGTACAGCAGATGCTCAGAAAGCGCACCTTATAAACGCCATCTGTGAAAAAATGGGGAAGCGCGCTTTGGTCATTACACACAATGACATTCAGGCGAGAAGACTGTGCGATGACTTAGGTTTCTTTTTTGAAAATGAGTGCGTATACATTCCGCCTAAAGAGGTGCTTCTCTACGAAGTTGAAGCGTCAAACCATGAGTCGGAAAATAAGCGTGCCGCCGCATTGGGTGCTTTGGCAGGGGGAGCGAATGCCGTATTGTCGGTAGAGTCGCTTCTCCAATTTGTGCTTGCAAAAAAAGAATTTGATACGATGCAGATGACCTTCGCCTATGGCGGAGTTACCGATGCAGATTCTCTTCCGAAAAAGCTTACCGAAATGGGATATGTCAGGGTGGATGTTGTAAATCTTCCAGGACAATTTGCTATCCGTGGCGGTATTGTGGATATATACAGCCCTGATGCACTTTTACCAATAAGAATGGAGCTTTTCGGAGATGATATTGATTCACTCAGAAGCTTTGATTGCGAAACGCAGATAAGCGTAGAAAAACTTGACAAGGTAACAATCCTTCCCGTGAATGTGCAAAGTGCCAAGGAAACAGTTCTCTCCTATATTGGGGATGATTACATCATATTCACTGATGAACCTGCCCGAATGAGCGAAAGTGCCAAGGCGGCAGAGTGGGAACTTAGTGAAAATATAAAGACCCTTGCTGACAAGGGAATAAAAACAGAGCTTTACGAATGTATAAACAGATATACCGATATTACTGCAGAACTCCAGAAAAGGGGATGTGTCTCCCTTTCGGCAATTGGTAAAAGTTGTCCCGATTGGAACATAAAAAAAGAATGTGAAATTACCGCTAAGGGTATGAGCAGTTACAGCGGGAATATAGAATTTCTCATTTCCGATGTTAAGCGTTGGCACGAGGAGGGTTTCAAAACCGTTATCCTTGCAGGAAGCACGTCAAGGGCGAAGAAAATTGCCGAAATGCTTGACGAAAGAGATATACGCGCTTCTTATGAAGACAATCCTACTGCTTTTTCCAACAAATATGTAACCGTTATGCCCGGGAGCATCACCAAGGGGTTTGAATATCCTCTTGACGGTTATGCCATTGTAAGCGATAAGGAAATTTTTGCAGCAGAAAAGAAAAAACGCCGCAGTGTGAAGAGTGAAGACACAGTAAAAATCCGTACCGCAGACCAGCTTGAATTAGGAGATTATATTGTTCACCGCGCCCACGGTATAGGCAAATACCTTGGTATCGTAAGAATGAAGGTAAGTGGCGTAACAAAAGACTATATAAAAATCGAATACAGGGGAGAGGATTTCCTCTATCTTCCCGTCGGACAGCTTGATGCCGTAAGTAAATATACAGGCGGCGAAAATAAAATGGTAAGACTTAATCGTCTCGGCTCTAACGAATGGGCAAATGCGAAGCGTAAGGTAAGGCAAAGCGTTGAGGAAATGGCGCAGAAACTTGTAGCCCTTTATGCTGAGCGTTCACAGATGCAGGGCGTCGCATTCGGGGAAGACACTCCCTGGCAACACGACTTTGAAAATCTCTTCCCCTACGAAGAAACGGAGGACCAGCTTCGCAGTACGGCGGAGATTAAAAAGGATATGGAAAGCGTGAAACCCATGGACAGACTTCTTTGCGGTGACGTGGGTTATGGCAAAACGGAAGTTGCAATGCGTGCCGCTTTTAAGGCCGTTATGGACGGCTATCAGGTGGCATACCTTGTTCCTACTACAATTCTTGCATCTCAGCATTACCAGAACTTTGTGGAAAGAATGAAGGAATTCCCCATTTCCGTCAGAATGCTTTCAAGATTTTCTACTCCTACACAGACAAAGAAAACACTTAAAATGCTTCAAAGCGGTGAATGTGATATAGTTGTAGGTACACATAAACTGCTTTCAAAAAATGTAGTATTCAAAAAACTTGGTTTCCTGATTGTTGACGAGGAACAGCGTTTCGGAGTTACTCATAAAGAGAAAATCAAGGAAATGAAAAAGAATGTAGACGTTCTTACGCTTAGTGCAACCCCCATTCCCAGAACTCTCCATATGGCTATGATAGGTATCCGTGATATGAGCGTGCTTTCTGCACCGCCCAGCGACCGCCATCCCGTGCAGACATATGTTCTTGAATATAATGAAGCTGTTGTTAAAAATGCAATTGAACGTGAAGTTGCCCGCGGTGGGCAGGTGTACTACTTGCACAACCGTGTTGAAAGTATTTACGGTGTAGCAGAGCGTATAAGAAGGCTTGTTCCCGATGTAAGGGTGGGTGTTGCTCACGGTAAAATGAATGAAACTGAGCTTGACGACGTTATGATGCAGGTGCAGGACGGTGAAATTGATGTCTTAATCTGTACTACCATCATAGAAACAGGACTTGATATTCCCAATGTAAATACCATCATAATGGAAAATGCAGACACCCTTGGACTCAGTCAGCTTTATCAGCTTCGAGGCAGAGTAGGACGAACAAACCGCCTTGCTTATGCATATCTTACTTACAGGAAAAACAAAATTCTTGATGATGTAGCAGAAAAGAGACTTCGTGCAATCCGTGAATTTACGGAATTCGGTTCAGGTTTCAGAATTGCTATGCGCGACCTTGAAATAAGAGGTGCGGGAAATGTTCTCGGACCCGAGCAACACGGATTTATGGCAAGCGTAGGTTACGATATGTACTGTGCAATTTTGGAAGAAGCCGTGAACGAGGCGATGGGCAAACCCAAAAAGCCTGAGAAAGCTGAAACGGTCATTGACCTTGAAGTTAATGCGTTTATTCCCGATAGTTATATTCCCACATCCAATCTTCGTATTGAGGCGTATAAACAGATAGCAGGAATACAGGATATAAACGACCGTTACGCTGTTGAAGGAAGCTTTGAGGACCGTTACGGCGAAATTCCCAACGAAACCTATAATCTTCTTGAAATACAGATGATAAGGACGACTGCGGAGGCGATAGGAATCAAGGAAATCGGGCATGTTGAGGCAGGTATTGTATTCAAACTCCATTCTCTCACAAAAGAACTTGTTGAAAAAGTTTCAATACTTGCAAGTAAAAACCGTGGAAAAATTCTGTTTGGTGCAGGAGATAATCCTTATATACTTCTTCGTGAAAAAACACTTAAAGGAGAGAAACTCATCGAAAGTGTAAATAATGTATTAAAGTGCTTGAAAAACGATGACGAATAGTATATAATTTTACTTGATTTAGAAGTAGGAGGATAAAATGATGAAAAAAATATTAGCAATTCTGGTTGCTTTGGTTCTTTGTCTGGCATTTGTTGCAGGTTGTGCAGATGAAGAAAAGAAAGTAAAAGAAACCGCTTTAGACAAACAAATTCTGGCGAAAATAGGTGATTATGAAATCTCGCAGGCGGATTATAACTGCCATTACTATATAGTTTTCAGTAACTATGCGTCTTATTCTCAGTATTTTGGCGAAGAGTGGCTTGACACAGATCTTGGTGAAGGAATCACCTTGAGCGAACAGATAAAAAATGAAACTCAGGCACAAATTGAGGAGATGGCAGTTGCAACAAAACTTGCAGAAGAACGTTTCGGAATTACCGGAAAAGATGTTAAGGATAAAGCAAAGAAAGATCTGGACGAACTTATAAAAAGTTTTGAAACGAAAAAAGAGTTTGAAAAAATGTACTATGAAGATGCTCAATTATCCGAAAAGGCATTCTTAAAGTATTTTGAAATGTATGAAATTTATGCTCTTTTTGCTGAAAAATTAGAGGAAGATGCCGGAGAATTTGCGGTTCCCGATGAGGAAGTTAAGGAATACTTAAAAGACTATCCCAGAGTTCGTCATATTCTTATAGCAACAGAAAGTGTTGACGGAACCTCTCCTTCAAGAAGTGATGAAGAAGCTATGAAAATAGTGAACGAAATTTTCGCAAAACTTGAAAATGGCGAAGATTTCAAGAAGCTTGTTGATGAATACGGCGAAGATCCCGGCATGGAAACAAACGACTATTATGTGTGTGGTTACGGACAGATGGTTCCCGAATTTGAAGACGCTTCCATAGCTCTTAAAGAAGGTGAATATACCAATCCTGCCGTAAAGTCTGATTACGGATATCATATCATAAAAAGATATGCACATGATGAAACAAGTGAGGAATTCAAAGAACAAAAGTCTATGTTGATGCAAGATAAACTGTATGAAGTTATTTCTGCCGAAGCAAAAGCTCTTGACGTAGAATGGGATACTGCAGCTATTGATGAATATATAAAAACATGGAATGAAAAAATGATGGAAATAACATCACAGAACTAATAAATATCTTCGGGGCGGGGCGAAATTCCCCACCGGCGGTAAAGTCCGCAAGTCATTTGACACGACACGGTGTAATTCCGTGACCGACGGTATAGTCCGGATGAGAGAAGATGTAATTGTAAATAAACAATTATGCCCCGACAAATTATGTCGGGGCAATTTTATTGGAAGGATCAATGTGAATTATGAATAAAACAAAAAAAATGACAACAATGGCACTTTTGTGCGCGCTTAGCTATATTGCAATGTTTGCGAGTAGGTTTCTGCCTCCGCTTTTTGCCGCATTTCCGTTTTTGAAATATGATCCTAAAGATGTGATTATTGTTATCGGCGGATTTGTTTACGGACCTTTATCTGCCTTTACAATTTCCTTGATAGTATCTTTAATTGAGATGATAACTGTCAGCGGAACACATATTATAGGATGCTTAATGAATATTGCAGCAAGTTGTGCTTTTGCTTGTACAGCGTCGGCAATATATCACAAATATCGCAATGTTAAAGGTGGTATGACAGGGCTTTTGGTTGGAATTGTTTCTGCTGTTGCAACCATGATGATACTTAATTATATTCTTACCCCTATATATACGGGAATGCCGAGAGAAGCCGTAGCAGATCTTCTCATACCTGCAATACTTCCGTTCAATGTAATTAAGTGTGTGCTAAATGCTGCATTAGTTATGCTTATTTACAAGCCGGTAACAAAGGTTTTAAGACAAAGTGGTTTGATGGAGAAAAAACCAAATACATCTTCAGCAAAAAGTAATATTACAATTATAATAACAGCAATTTTTCTCTTAGCGTCCTGCGCTGGTGCGTTGTGTATTATTAACGGCTAAGCAATCTTTGTTGCTCATATTTCTGCTTCGTGGCAATACCGCCTCTTATATGTCTTTCAGCCTTGTTCTTTTCAAGAACGGCTTTAACATCGGTTGCAAGAATAGGGTCAATTTCTTCAAGTCGGGTAGTAACATCCTTATGTACACCCGATTTTGAAAATCCAAACTCTTTTGCAGCGGCGCGCACCGTTGTGTTGTGCTCTAATATGTAATATGCAAGCATAATTGCACGCTTTTCTATATAATCTTTCAAGAAAACAGCCCCCTTTTCACTCTAACATATGAGGAAAAGGGGGCTGTTATGTATTATTTTTTATTTGTCTTCAACTTTTCCGTAAAGGTTAAGTCTGAAAAGACGGCTTTCGTCTTCCATGTTTTCGCACTCAATCTTTGCATGGCTGAGCTTTGCACCTTGAAGAATGCTCATAAGACCAACAACACGGCAGAAAGCAGACATAAGATTGATTTTGTCTCCTTCATCGGTTGTAAGCCATACCTGACCGGTACAGTTATTAAGCTCTTTCACAAAAGCTGTTACATCAAGATCATGAATTTCAAATTCTCTCATAATTTGTTACCTCCTTATATTTTATGATTACATCATATTGTATTATTTGACGAAAGTCAAGCGATGTAACCCAATTTTAATTTTGTTGTTGCTTTTTTATTCTGTTAGCTTCCTTTGCACGAAGGTCAGTGTCAAGAATTCTCTTTCTGATTCTGAGGAAATTGGGAGTAACCTCCAAAAGTTCATCATCGGCAAGAAATTCAAGACTTTCTTCAAGACTCAGGATTTTAGGGGGAGTAAGGCGGAGTGCCTCATCACTTCCTGCGGCACGCATATTTGTTGCCTGTTTGCGTTTGCATACATTTACTACAATATCTTCGAGACGGCTGCATTCGCCTACAACCATACCCTGATATACTTTTTCACCCGGTCCTATAAACATAAGTCCGCGGTCCTGAGAATTAAACAGACCGTATGCAACGGATTCGCCTGTTTCATATGCTACAAGGCTGCCTCTGGAACGGGTTGTAAATTCACCGGGAACAATAGGCTCATAGCTGTCAAATACGCTGTTTATAACACCTGTACCCTTTGTAGCGGTAAGAAGCTCACCGCGATAACCGATAAGACCTCTGGACGGGATACGGAATTCAAGTTTGGTGTACCCTGCCGCACCGGGCGCCATATTTACAAGAGTGCCTTTACGGGCACCGATACCTTCCATAACAACGCCTGTATGTTCGTCAGGAACGTCAATTGTGAGCATTTCAAAAGGCTCACACATAACACCGTCAATTTCTTTGTTAATTGTCTTAGGTTTACTTACCTGGAACTCATAACCCTCACGACGCATATTTTCAATGAGAACGGAAAGGTGAAGCTCACCACGACCTGATACAATATAGCTATCGGGAGAATCTGTTTCGGAAACCTTTAGTGCGATGTTACTTTCAAGCTCTCTTATAAGTCTGTCACGGATATGGCGGCTTGTTACATAATCACCATCCTGACCTGCAAAAGGACTGTTATTTACGCTGAAGGTCATAGAAAGAACAGGCTCATCAACAGGTGTAAAGGGGAGTGGCTCAACAATTCCTGCAGCACAGATTGTGTCGCCGATGTTTATTTTTTCAACACCGCTGATAGCAACAATTTCGCCTGCACCGGCTTCTTCAATTACTTGTTTTTCAAGATCTTTGTATGAGAAAAGCTTGGATACTCTTGAATTGTAAGAATCCATACCCTCACGGCTTATTGTAATTGGCATATTGGTTTTTACAAGACCGCGGTTGATTCTACCTACTGCAATTCTACCTGTAAATGTATCGTAGTCAATATTTGAAACAAGCATCTGGAATTCACCCTCCCTTGTATCTTCGGGAGCGGGAATATGAGAAACAATAAGGTCTAAAAGCACCTTAAGGTCATCAGGATGATTATCGGGAGAAAGACTTGCCCATCCGTCACGACCGGAAACGTAAACAACGGGGGAATCAAGCTGGTCATCTGTTGCGTCAAGGTCAATGAAAAGTTCCAAAAGTTCATCCGTTACCTCGTAGGGGCGTGCATTGGGGCGGTCTGCCTTATTTACAACCATAATTATTGCAAGATTAAGCTCAAGCGCCTTTTTAAGAACAAATCTTGTCTGTGGCATACAACCTTCAAAAGCATCGACGAGGAGGAGTACACCGTCAGCCATTTTAAGACCGCGCTCAACTTCTCCACCGAAATCGGCATGACCGGGAGTGTCAATGATGTTTATTTTAACATCATTGTACATAAGGCTTGTATTTTTTGCCAATATGGTAATACCGCGCTCTTTTTCAATATCGTTGGAGTCCATAACTCTTTCTTCAACCTGCGCATTGTCACGGAAAACACCGCTTTGTTTTAAAAGTGAATCAACAAGTGTAGTCTTTCCATGGTCAACATGGGCGATAATTGCGATGTTTCGTATATTCTTTGGTTCTGTCATTTATATCTTCCTTTCGGTTTATTTCCTTTTAGTATCCTTTTCTATTACAAAAGTACTCCAAGTGTCAGCATACTGCAATAAAAGTAACAGAGGAGTTTCCTTTGTTGCAACACTCTTATTATCATCAACATACTGCCCGTCGTGGTACATAACCGCCTGAACTTCGCTTTCCGATAATGAGATATGGGGAAGAGCCAGATACAGGCTTCTCACGGGAACGCTTAAATAAACGAGATTTTCATTTATTCTGTAGGGAATAGTTGCAGGAAACCCGTACTGCTTTTGCTTGGGAGTAGGCTCATTTTCAAGGTACTGGGGTCTTCCCGGCATACCTGCTTTCCCAAGATCGTGTATGAGTGCTGTTATGATACAGCTTTCCTCATCAATTTCAGGAGCAATTGCATCGCGGAATTTAAGCATTGTTTCCGCTACATTGACGCTATGTTCCAGAAGTCCTTGCTTTCTGCAAAGGTGAAAACGCGTGCTTGCAGGAGAGGTAAGATAATCTGTTTCTTTTTCCATAAAATCAATAAGGGTAGAAAACTCGTCTTTCCTTTTTACAACCCGTGATTTGAGTGCTTCATAACGTTCAATAACAGTCATACCGATAACTCCTTAAAAAACTTTTCAATCTATTATATAATAAATCAGAGTATATTTCAATAAATTTTATTAAATAACTTTACAACAAAAATGGAATAATATATAATAGTCATCGGTGAAAAATATGATTGATGCAGAATTAACTATTCTAAATTTCATACAAGAGCATATGACAAACCCTGTTATGGATAAAGTAATGGTATTTATAACAACACTTGGAGATGCAGGGATAATATGGATTATTACGGCACTTATTATGATTTCCTGCAAAAAATACCGTAGAACAGGTATCGCTCTTGCAATAGGTCTTATTCTGAGCCTTCTCATAGGAAATATAATCCTGAAACCGCTTGTTGCAAGAACAAGGCCTTTTGAATTTACGGAAAAAATCAGTCTCCTCATAGATACTCCTCACGATTTTTCATTCCCGTCAGGCCACACTCTGGCGTCATTTATTTCGGCAACAATCCTTTTGGTAAAAGAACGGAAAATTGGGTATTGTGCGTTGACGCTTGCTGTTTTAATAGCATTTTCCAGACTTTATCTGTATGTGCATTTTCCCACAGATGTGCTGGCATCAATATTACTTGGAACAGCAATCGGTTGGGGAAGTGTCAAACTGTCAGAAAAATTCATATTCAAAAACAAAAGCATATAAAATGAAAAAATCTCCATACTAAAGGTATAAGGAGGTTATAGTATGAAAAAGGCATTAGGATTTGCAAAAGGCTTTGTTGCAGGCACTATTATAGGCGGTGCCGTTTGTATGATGATTGAACCGCCGAGTACAGCGAAAATTAAAAAGGCATACAAAAAAACAAACCGTGCACTGAAAACTGTAGGATATGCAATAGAAGATCTTGTTATGAACAAATAAAAAGAAATCTGTGACAATTTGTCACAGATTTCTTTTTAAAATAATCTATAAACACCTACAACTTTGCCTAAAATGGAAACGCTGTCTACGATGATAGGCTCCATAAAATCATTTTCCGGCTGAAGACGGAAATGCCCGTCCTCTTTGTAGAACGTCTTAACCGTTGCACTGTCGTCAACGAGAGCGACTACCATTTCACCGTTACGGGCAACCTCGCACTTTTCAACTATTACATAGTCACCGTCAAGAATACCGGCATTTATCATACTCTCACCGCGGACACGAAGCATATATACATCATTTTTCTTAGCAAAATCCATGGGAAGAGGGAATGTTCTTTCTAAGTTTTCCTCGGCAAGAATGGGCATACCTGCACTGACACGGCCGATAACCGGAACTTCAAGATATTCCTTATCTATAGAAGAGATATTGGTGGGAACATTCTTAAGCCTGATACCTCTTGAACTGCCGTTTTCTTTTATAATATGACCGTTTTTTTCCAATCTTTTCAGATAACCGTGTACCGTTGCAGGGGAGTTGAGCCCTACGGCATCGCATATTTCTCGCACCGTAGGAGGATATCCTTTTTCCAAAACTTGCTTCTCTATAAAATTCAGAATCTGTTGCTGCTTATCTATATTTGCTGCCACAAAAATCCCTCCATAAACTCTTTTTTATCATTATAACACAGTAAAAAGAAAAAATCAAACATTTGTTCGTAAAAATTCAAAAATTTTATCGGTAAAACAAAATCCCTTGACTTATTTTGAAGAACTTGGTATTATAAGTATAGTAAAGGATGTGTTATTATGACTGATAAACACGAATTGGACATAAATGAAGAAATCGCAGAAGAAACATCTCCCGAAACAGAAACTGAGGTTAAAACTGAAAAAGTAACCGAAGAAACTGTCGAGGAAGTTGCTGAAGAAACCCCTGTAGAGGATAATGAAGCAGAAGGAATAGCTGATGAAGAAAATGCAGAAATTCCTGCTCCCGATGAAGAAACTGCTTCTAAAGAAATGACAATTAAAGAAGAGATTATTTCTGAGTTTGCGCCCGAGCCTATAAAAATTCCTAAATACAACAAGGAAAAAGAAAAACGTAAAGCGCAGATGGCTCAGGCAAAGAGGAAAAAACTTAAATCTAAGAAAGCAAGAAGACGCAGAAAACGCATTCGTAAGGCTTTAGTGATTACCAGAAATGTTCTGTTCGTTTTGCTTTTGGTGGTTGTTGTTACTACAACGCTTATGTCTCTGATGGTAAAGATGAATACTTCAGAATACTCTGTAGAGAAAGCAATCCGTAAGAGCAATCCCGAAACATATGTGATTGGAAAAATTAAAAATCCCGAAAAGATATACCTTGAACAGAGTTCGCCCAATGCGAGCCTTATGGATATTTTAAGAGATAATTCAATGATTCCCATCACTTATGCTGAAATTGAAGATTATGTTGACAGGTCTTCATATCCTTCATTTATTTCAGGCATTGCGCATGATGTTGTTAATTACTATATTTATGGTACACCTGTTGATAAAGTTACAAAACAGGATATATTTGATGTACTTTATGAAAACAGAGGTGTTATCGAAGTTATAACATCAGGAAGTACCGGTGACGGTTATTTTGGTCAGGTAATGTGCGAAGATATTGCTGACAGAATTTCAAAATCTTCTGTTATTAAGGAATTTTCTGTTGATAATCTTGCAAAACAGTCTGCAGTAAAAACAACCCGTTTTACAGCAGTATTGTTCTCAACTGTAGTTCTTATATTGCTTGTAGTTTCATTTATTGTGCTGCTTGTTCTTACAGTTATTTATTGCAAGGGATATTGGCATAGAATGATAGGTGGCGCAATTGTTGCTGCAGGTATTCTTGCAGGTCTGGCAGGATATTTCTTCAGAATTAAATTACACGCAGTAAGTCCTTTTGTAAAAAGTATGGTTGATGCTGTTGTGACGAGCTTTAATAACAGTGCAATTGTATTTGCTTCCGTTACCGTTTTGGTTGGTGTTCTCGTTCTTCTTATCGGTAAAGCTGTTTCAGATGATGAAGACGATGAATATGAAGTTCAGTAAAAAATAACAAGAAAAATGACAAGTTTCTTTTGGAAGCTTGTCATTTTTTGAAAGAGGAACAGTTTATGATTATACCTATTTTTGTACCTCACGAGGGGTGCCCCAATGATTGTGCTTTCTGTAACCAGCGTACAATCAGCGGAAAAAGTAATGCTCCGGGAATTTGTGAAGCAAGAAACATAATTGAAGAATATCTTTCAGGTGGAAAGGTGGCAGAGCAGATAGCTTTTTTCGGTGGAAGTTTCACGGGAATTGATGTGAATAAGCAGAATGAATATCTTTCTATTGCAGAGGAATATATAAAAAAAGGTTTTGTTAAAAGCATCCGTCTTTCAACCCGTCCTGATTATATTGACAGGGAAACGGTGGAAAGACTTAAATCCTACGGTGTTAAAAACATAGAACTCGGTGCACAGTCTATGGATGAAGAAGTTCTGCTTCTCGCAAAGAGAGGACACAGTGCTTCAGATGTTGAAAAAGCGGCAGAAGTTATAAATGAAAGTGGTTGCGTGCTTGGTCTTCAAATGATGACGGGACTTCCCGGAGATACTGAGGAAAAATGCATGTACACCGCACGCAGATTTAAAGAACTTGGTGCAAAAGAAACGAGAATTTATCCCACGGTAGTTCTTCGAGGAACATATCTTGAAACGATGCTTGAAAAAGGGGAGTATGTTCCGCAGACTGTCGAGGAAGCGGTATCCGTTTCGGCTAAACTGTACCGTTATTTTAAAGAAAACAATATTGAGATTTTAAGAATAGGGCTTCCGGACGGGGATGATCTCAGAAAAAACTATATTGCAGGTGCGTATCATCCGTCACTTGGTGAAATGGTAATAAGCCGTGACATCCGTAACAGAATAGAAGAATGTGTAAAAGGGAATAATGTAAAAATTCTTGTAAACCCAAACTATCTTTCAAAATTTAACGGAAACAAACGGTGCAACATAGAATACTTTTCCAAAAAAGGGATAAAAATTACCGTTGAAAAAGATTCTGCGGTAGGGGATTTTGTAATATTATAAAAGGTGAGAATATGGTAATTTTAGCTATAATGTTGTTGGCATTGCTTTTAGTTGCGACGGCAATTTCTCTGTATATATATAAATTGATTAAAAGAGCAGCAGCCGAGCTTAAAATAGATACCGAAAGAAAAAGAAACAGATATATCCTGCGTGCTTTTTCCATAATATTGGGAATTGCAAGCGTGAATATGTTCAGCTTTTCAGCGGTAGTAATCCTGCACTTCCTTTTAATAGCGGCAGTAACAGAGCTTTTAAACTTGGTAATAAAAAAAGAACTGAAGATATGGAAAAAAGTATATGCCTTCTCCCTAATACCTTTTATCTGCACAACGGTGATTATGGTTTTTGGTTATATAAATCTTCATAATATACAAATGACTGAATACACGGTTTATACAGAAAAAGATATTCGTCCCGAAGGTTACAGAATAGCACTTATTGCAGATGTTCATTACGGAGTATCTGTTACCGGGGATGAATTTTTAAAAAAGTGTGAGGAAATAAACAGTCAGAATGTGGATATGGTAATTCTGTGCGGAGATATTGTTGATGATAGCACGACTAAAAAAGAAATGCAGGAGGTCTTTTCTGCATTATCTACCATTGAAAGTGAGTTCGGTACTTATTATGTTTACGGAAATCATGACAGACAGCATTATAGTCGGGAGCGCAGGTATTCCGAAAAAGAATTAATAAACGAAATAGAAAAGAACGATATTACAATCTTGTGTGATGATGTGGCAGAGCTTAACGATGAATTTGCAATTGTAGGCAGGGAAGATTATTCAGCGGAACAGATTTCAGGAAAAGAAAAAAGAAAGACTGTCAAAAAGCTTCTGGCAGAAGTTGACGGGAACAGTTTCATTCTTACACTTGACCACCAACCTAAAGAGTATAAAGAGAATGCAAAATACGGAACTGACCTGCTTCTTTCGGGACATACCCACGGAGGACAGATATGGCCCGTAAATGTCATTGATAATATCTTTAAAATAAACGATGCCAATTACGGGCTTGTGGAGATTGATAAGGATTCTTCAGCAATAGTAACATCGGGATTTGCAGGGTGGAATTATCCAATAAAAACATCAGCCCCATCTGAATATGTTATTATAAACGTAAAAAAGAGCCAATAGGCTCTTTTTTACCATATAGGCAATTGTGCGTTTTAGTGCGAGCAACATTTGTAGATTTTAAATTTGGTCAGGACGCAGCATGGGTGAAGCGACACGCTTCTTTTTATGGTAAAATTCTTACGGGTGTGCCTACAACAGTAATATCAAACAAAGATTCAATATCTTCATTGTACATCCTGATGCATCCGTTTGATGCGGCTGTGCCGATTGATGAGGGATTATTTGTTCCGTGGATACCGTAACCCTTTGCCGAAAGCCCCAGCCATCTTGTGCCATATGGCCCGCCGGGGTCTATTTCTTTATTTACAATTTCAAAATTTCCTACAGGAGTAGGAGTTTCGGGTTTTCCTGTGGCAATAATATATTCTCGGAAAATGCTTCCACCTCGATATACAGTCAACCTTTTTGCCATTATATTTATAATGATTTCAAACGGCGAAGGTGCAAGAGGAATGCATATAATTTCGCCCGGAGATAGCCTTCGTGGATTCATGTCGGGATTTAACCTCATAATATCGTTCTGACCTACACCGAAAGTTCTTGCAATGTTTCTTAATGTATCGCCGTTTCTTACAACATAGAAATTTCGTGTGGGACAAAGTGGCGGTTCGCTAAAATTTTGTGCAATGCAAATTCTTTGACCCACCTGAAGGTTATACGGCTCTATATCGGGATTTGCACGGAGAAGAGCCTCTACACTTGTACCGAAACGCAGAGCGATTGAAAGTATTGTATCTCCTGCATTAACATTGTAGGGGAGGGTTCCTAACGGGCAGGTAACGGGCTGATTGGTAGCAGAAATCACGCAGATTGTTCTGCCGACGGGAAGATTTGCTGGGTTAAGGTCGGGGTTAAAACGGAGAATATTTTCTACCGTTGTGTCGAACTGATTGGCGATTTTAAAGAGAGTGTCCCCCTCCTGTATCGTATAAAACTGACCGCAAGCCATTAGTTAATCTCCACCCCCGTTCCAACGGGAACAAGGTTAAACACCTTATCCATATCATTGTCCGAAAGGATAATATCATTATCGCTTCTTTGTGCAGAAAGGCTTGAAATCGCTATGTCAGGAACAAGTAGGTTAAGCCTTTTTCTTCCACCAAAAGATGTATCAATCTGCTTTTGTACCACCTGAGAGGTAAAATCCTTGAGTGTGTTCCGACAAGGAAACGCTGCTTTATCGCCTGAGTTATAAAGAAGTGTAAGAGTGCTGTCGCTAATGCTCACACACAATCTGGGCGGTGCAAGGGGGATACACAGGATCATTCCCTCGTAAAGATTATTTTCGTCTATTCCTATATTGGAATACATAATCTGTGCAGTGCTCACCCCAAAATATGCAGCTATTGAAAAAATGGTATCACCCTTATTAACCACATAGTAATTACTTGTTTTGCAGGTAGGGAAGTATTGAAGCGGCTCGGGAATGCACAGCACATCACCGATATTAAGTACATTTACATCTTCAATAGAATTGATTTCCTGAAGCCTATCCACACTTGTTTCAAACCGTTTTGCAAGCTGATAGAGTGTGTCTCCCGGTCTTACCGTATACGGGAAACTGCCGGGAGGACAGTTCCATTCTATATTGCAACTCATAAAAAATCACCTCACGAATATTATATTCGCGAGGTGTAGTTTTGTTTAATAGAAAGTTGCCAGCTCTTGTGCAGGAGCTGAAGTAATTGCCGTTTCTTCAATGTGGATGACAGGACCTTTACCCTGATAGAATTTACAGTATTCTACTTTTATCGTTCCCGTTACCATAACCCAGTCACGGCTTTTAATGTTATGCTTGTTCTTGCAGATGCAAACAATAGGACTGTACTCAACGTCATCAATACAGCAGGTCATAATGTGCCTTCCTGCAACAAATGTGTCGTTAGGCATCCTATTATCATATGCACATATGCCTTTGAATTTAACTGTTTTTCCGTTGTATTTGTCAGTTTCTTCAAGCAGGTCTCTGTACCAGAGGGCGTAGTCAGTATCTTCAATTTTAATTACAGGCGCTTCAATGTCAAAAGGAAGCGGATCTTCAATATCATCATATTCTACAGTTCCGTCGGGGTATTCATACGCAATATCGGCACGGCGGCTTACTCCACGGACTATTTTGTGAAGCTCCATTTTGTCAATAGCCTTATCCATTCGGTTAAATACTACGAGTTCACATACTCTCAATTTGTCTACCGTCTGGTTACGCATATTCTGATTGTAGTTGATGAATGTAGTAGCATCGGCAAACATCATACATTGAACAAGAACAAAACCTTTGGGCATATCGGAAAGAAGCGAATTAACCTGCCACATACCGTTATATTCAATGATTACTCTTTCACAGTTGGTTTCTTTCTGAAACTTAGAAAGTGTTTTTGAGGTAAGTTCTTCTTCATCATCAATTACCTTAACCGTAACATTGCTTCCGGAGAAAAGAGAGGGGTCGTATTCCTCAATACCCTCCTCGCAAACAACAAGCAATGTCTTTTCACCGTTATTGAAACGCTCATCGCAGAGGGTGTCCTGTATGAATTTTGTTTTGCCGGATTCCAAAAATCCTAAAAATAAATATACGGGAATTTCTCTCATTTTGTTTCTCCTTATGCTTTAAAAAGCTCTGCAATTTTTTCTTCGTTAATTTTTGAGCCAATTACACAAATTCTTCCTATTGTACTGCTGCTACCGAGACGGACATCTGCTTCACCGGGAACATAGTCAAAATGAATCCAGCCGTCGCTGCCTTTAACAATACCTTTTGCGCGAAGAATTACACCGTAAGATACACTGTTAAATTCGTTGAGAATATTTTTGATTTCATCTTCTGTATAAGTGCGGACAGTTTCTTTTCCCCAGCTGGAGAATACCTCATCAGCGTGATGATGGTGATGCTCGTGGTCGTGGCAACCGCAAGTACACTCTTCACCGTGTTCGTGGTGGTGATGATGTTCGTGGTCGTGACAACCGCAAGTGCAATGTTCGTCATG
Organism: Oscillospiraceae bacterium; assembly: GCA_015068735.1. Classification (GTDB taxonomy): domain Bacteria; phylum Bacillota; class Clostridia; order UMGS1883; family UMGS1883; genus UMGS1883. The sequence goes on along the minus strand of SVJW01000008.1, from coordinate 13,486 downwards.
TTCGTGATGATGTTCGTGACAGTCGCAGTGTTCACCGTGTTCATGATGATGCTCATGATGATGCTCGTGATCATGACAACCACAAGTACACTCCTCACCGTGTTCATGGTGGTGATGGTGATGCTCGTGTTCAAGCTCCTCAATATCAGCTTTCAATGTATCAACATTCTCCATTACTGCAAGAATTGCGCTACCGTCAAGTTCAGCCCAGTCTGTAGTGACAATCTGTGCGTCCTTGTTGTGCTCACGGATAAGCTCTACTGCGGCATGTAACTTGTCCTCGGAAAGGGAAGCTGTGTGGCTTAAAATAATGCAAGATGCGTTTTCAATCTGATCGTTGTAAAACTCACCGAAGTTTTTCATATACATTTTGCATTTTTTTGCATCGGCAACCACACAGTAGCTATTAAGAATAACCTTGTCGGAAGTAACACCTTTTACCGCCTTTATTACATCGCTGAGTTTTCCTACTCCGGAAGGCTCAATAAGAATGCGGTCGGGATTAAATTCATCAAGAACTTTTTCAAGTGATTTTTCAAAATCGCCTACAAGACTGCAACAGATACAGCCGGAATTCATCTCGTTTACTTCAATTCCGGCATCCTGCATAAATCCACCGTCAATACCGATTTCGCCAAATTCATTTTCGATAAGAACGAGCTTTTCGCCCTTGTAAGCTTCGTTTATAAGCTTCTTTATCAGTGTTGTTTTTCCGGCACCTAAAAAGCCGGAGAAGATATCTATTTTTGTCAATTCAATACACTTCCTATTCTGATATTTTCCAATATATTATTATATAACTCTTTTTAAAATTAGTCAACATGCAAGATAAAAATTGACAATACTACAACATATATGATAAAATAATCGAGCAATATTTTAATTGGAGTTTATTATGAGATTACAGAAATTTATTGCCGAATGCGGCATAGCTTCCAGAAGAAGTGCAGAAAAAATAATAGAAAGCGGCAGAGTGTACGTTAACGGTGAACTGGTTGACTATATGGGTTGTGTTATAGACCCGGAAGTTGATGTGGTTGAAATCGACGGCAGAGTAATTGAGCCGGAGAATAAGAAGTACTACATTATGCTTAATAAGCCGAAAAACTATGTTACCACCGTTTCAGACGATTTGGGTCGCCCGACAGTAATGCAGCTTGTTTCCGATATCAAGGCACGTATTTATCCTGTGGGAAGGCTCGACTTCGATACAACCGGGCTTCTCATTATGACAAATGATGGGGATTTTGCAAATATCCTTACTCATCCCAAGCATATAGTGGACAAAACCTATATTGCCCGCATTGATAAGCCACTTGATGAAAATCAGCTTGACAGATTAAGAAACGGAATTGACCTTGACGGTAGCCTTACTGCACCTGCCAAGGCAGAAAATATCAAGCGCCCTCAAAAAGGTTTTGAGGTAAAAATCACTATTCACGAGGGTAAAAACCGTCAGGTAAGAAGAATGCTTGATGCAGTCGGTGCCAATGTAATGAGCCTGAAGAGAATTTCCGTAGGCTCGCTTACTCTCGGTAATCTCCCTGAGGGCAAGTGGAGAAGATTATCTGACGCAGAAATCAACAAGTTAAGAGGTAAAAAAGGTATGTGATAAAATGCACAGACCGCATAAAGCATATTGTTATTATTTGATTGGAAAATAGGATATATTTTTACTGATTTATATCTAAGGTGAAAATTCGTTGCACGAATTTTATTGGATTTGTTGCTTTATGCTACGAACAAACTTCACCTCTCGACGTACCTATGTACGCCTTCGGGTAACCCACGGCAAGCCGTGGTTCAGTTTGTCCGTTCTGCACTATTTTCTCCCATCCCAAAAGTTTAAAGAAGGAGTATTGAAGTATGATTCGTGTAACTATAATAGATGATGAAAGAATAATAAAATCGGTTTCCGATCTTGAAGAACAGGATATCAGAATGGCTTGGGCGCAGGAAAATGAAAAAAGCCCCGGGCATTGTATTTTTTCAAAAAACGGAGAAATCTTTGAAATTGCTGATAAAGACAATGTATTTGAACTTTTAGTCCGTGCAACACTTAACCACCTTGACCTTAACGGTGTAAAAAGAGGCTACTGTAAAAACGAAGCACTTTTCCCCGAACTTAAAAGACTTGGATTCACAGAAAAAGACGGTGTTTGTGAAGTTGATATAGCAACTTTTTTCAAACCCTGTTGCTCGCATAAATGAGAAAAAGCTATTCGCACTGCGAATAGCTTTCCTTTTTTAATAATCAATCTGATTTACAGGATCAATTAACAGTTCGGTTGTTTTACCTTCACAAATACAAGTAATTTTTCTTTTCTTGTATGGTGAATGAAGCGTGATTTCAAAATTGGGAAGAACTTCATCTGTAATTTCAATTTTTCCGAGATACTCTTCGGCTTTTTCGGGGTTTTCCAGTGCAACGACTACCCAACTGCTTTCCACTCTTGGTGCAAAAAGGAGCTTGTTTTCTCCCTCATAAAGAGTAGTGGTTACTGTGGTGAAAATTCCGCTTTCTCCAACGGTAGTCTTCATCGGTGCTCTGTCGTTTTTACCTGCATATATACCAACCAAAGGACAAACGGCAATTGCCTTTTCATCGCCTTTTATAATAAACCACTTTCTGCCGTTTATTTCCGCCTCCGAAACCTTGCCGTTTGGTGCACACCATTCATCATAAATTGCTGATGCCGTATTTGCAAGCTTGTTTGCATAGCGTGTGACAATTGCAATATTATCAGTCTGCGCAGAAATTGTGGAAAATACCGTAATATTCCCGTCTTCAAAAAGCCTGTTGAACGCGTGCCCTGAATGTGTTTTTCCCAATAATGGATGATAATGTGTATTTTCTCCAACCTGTGTTCTTGTGCGGAGGAAGAAAATCCTGTCATCGACCATCGCACTTACGGGCGTTGACTGCCAACCGAGACCGTAAGTTATGGGTTTGCCGTTAGGGGCAAACGATTGGCTTTGATATGAACAAGGCATAACAGGAAAGTGAGAAACACTTCCGAGACGCAGTTTGTCACTTTCCCAAGTGTATGCATAGGAATTACCAAAAAGACGCTCGTTTCTTGTGTTTCTGTTTCTGTCCTTTTCTATCCATTTAGCACCTGATTTTTCAATAAGTACTGCGTGAAGTACATCTATATACTTTACATTGTCACTGAATCCTCCGATATGGTCGGAAGTGTGGAACGTTCTGTATATGCTTCCGCCGTAGCTTGCTTTAGCTTCGTAATTATAAGTTCTTATAGACGGTACAAACTCTCTGCCGTCGTGGAAAGAAATATAGTCAAGAAGCATTTCTCTTCTTTTTTCAGCCTTTTCACGAAGCTCTCCCTCGCAGGCAAGAACAACAACATTAAGTGCGTTAAGCATAATTGCAGAATAACAGTCGCTTGTATTTTCGCCCCAGCCCCAGCCGTAATTATCGGCATAGTCATGCCATTTTGTCCAGAATTCGTCACAATCCTTTTTGCATTCTCCTGTAATGTTGGCAATAAGTGCCAGCATAGCACCGTCGCTCATAATTTTGTTGCAGTAATGAAGTGACTTCTTCGTTTCGCTGCTGAACCAATAAGCACCGTTTTTAAGGAGAAAGAGAATGTCTTCCTTTTCTTCTTCCGTCATTTTTTCGGGGAACAATTTATATGCAAGAGCAAGGGGGAGAAGAATGAAGAACGCACCGTTTGTATCGTTTACAAAATCCTCTTCTCTGTACCAACGCAGACAACCGAAATTAGGCGCATTTTCATCTGTTACCTGAAGTTTGCGGAGTTCAGAAATCATAAGCTTAGCTTCCTCATCTGAAATCAGGTCGAAATATCTTGCGGCAAAATAGTATTCTGCCGTAACTGTACCGCTGTGGCACTCCTGAAGATGCGATATGGTAATCGCGTGAGGCGGATTTTTTGATAAAACCATACCGTCCTCAATTATTGGGGGATTTTTCAGTATATTTTCTTTCAAACTCTTAAGCATATTTTACCTCATTCCTTCGCTTATACATAAAATTGCAAGTGCCTGACCGTATGTCATAGGACATTTTTTGATGTTTCTGTAATAATCAAGCTCGTACTTGCAGGTAGTACCGTATGAAACATTGTGTACAACACCGTTTTCATCAACCTGTGAAATCATTGCATCAAGTGATTTTTTTGCACATTCTTTGTATTCTTCGCCAACATAACCAAGGCGGATTGCCTTGTGAATACCGTAACAGAAACCGCTTGTTGCAGAAGATTCCTCGTAACTTTCAGGGTCGTCAAGAAGCGTGTGCCACATACCGCTTTCTGCCTGACAGTTACGGAGTGCTTCAATCTGCGAAGAAAGAACACCGATCAAGAATCTCTTTATACCGTCTTCAAGATAGTCTCCCATAATGTCGATATAGTCGGGAATGGCAACTGTTATCCAGCAGTTGCCGCGTCCCCAAAGAGCTTTACCGAAATTGCTTCTGTCGGCAAAGTTCCACGCGTGATACATAAGTCCTGTCTTAAGGTCTGTAAGATAGCGCATATGGATAAGGAACTGAAGCTTTGTTTCCTCAAGATAATCCTTTCTTCCCAGAACAACGCCTGCTCTTGCAAGGAAAAGAACACCCATAAAGATTGTATCGTCCCAAATCTGGTCATCGCAGTAGCCTACCGAACCGTAGTGAGGAAAACCACCCTCTGGAGTACGGGGAAGCTCGTTCATAAGCCACTCGGCCCATTCCTCTATAATCTCCTTATAATCAGGTCTGTCCTGGCAAACATATGTAAATGTGAGCAGGGGAGAGCAGGTGTTTATATTTTTGGATGGAAGTCCTTCAGCTATACGCTTGTCATACCAATCTCTCAGGAAATCGTAATAGAAACTGTCTCCTGTCACCTCATAATATCTGTAAAGACCGTACATACCAACGCCCTGCGCCCATTCCCATTTATTTATGTCAACAATGCTTATGGGACAAGGCTCATCGGAAAATGCCTGGTCAATGGACAACATATTTTTTGCTACTTTTTCAATAATATCTTTCACTATTAATCGCCTCCTGACTATAAGATACCATAATAACAAAAAACAAAGCAACACAATTATTGCATTGTTTAAAGAAAAAGTTTACAATTCTTGCTTGACATTGTAGTTGAGATTTTTTATAATTTTGTTGAAAGAAGGTGGGAATATGGATTTTGAAATAGAAAGAGCAACCTATACCATTGAACGTAATATGCCTCGTACACATTATCACAAGCATTATGAAGTTCTGTATATCTATAATAATACGCGAACCCTTGTCGTGGGTGACAGAGAGTATTTACTTGACAAAAATACTGTTGCAATTATACCACCGTTTATACCACACCTTACTCTTTCGGGTGGAGTTCTCCCACAGGAAAGACTTGCTATAAATTTTTACGAATCATATATTCACGATATACGCATTGCTCTCGGAGACGATATTTTGAATTGTGCAGGCACTCCTTGCTCAGTTATTGATACAAGTAGTTTTGCGGAAAAATTTTCTTCCATAATAACCGAGCTGCAGAATTCCGATTCCGAAACGGAAAGAAAGCTTATCCTTTGCACTCTTCTTCATCTTTTAAGCAAAAATTCGCCCGCAAGAACGAAAAACGAGGATGCAGGAGAGATAATAAAATTCGTTGAAGCTAATTTTGGAGAGAGGATTACTCTCGATTTGCTCTCGGAGAAGTTTCATTTGAGCAAATTTACAGTTTCAAGATATTTTTCGAGGTACACAGGAATGAGTCTTCCGAAATATCTTAACTCAATACGGGTAATTAACGCCAAAAAATATCTCAGGGACGGACAGAAGGTAACAGATGTTGCCTTCCGTTGCGGTTTTGAAAGTGTTTCAAACTTTGACCGCGTGTTTACAAATCAGGTCGGAATCTCTCCGATGAAATTTAAAAAAGCATAGCTGTGTAGAATTTACGCAGCTATGCTTAGACTGTCGAAAAAGTCGGTCAACCGCAAGCAAATTTAAATGCTTGAAATTTTTGTAGGGGTTGGCGATTTTCGATAACCCGTTAATAAAAGAACTGTCTGTTAAAAACGAATATTGAGTAAAGCCCTGAAAACTTAGATTTTCAGGGCTTTTTGCTTGCTTCCGTCCAAGGCAATCTCTACCGTACCCTCGTACGCCGACGAGCTTGCCTTGAACAGATTTACCTTTCTTTTTCCTCGTCTGACAGCGTGTCGATAGGTTTCTCGACACGCTGAGCATAGCTGCGTAGAATTTACGCAGCTATGATTTTTATCACTTTAAATTATTTTTTATAACTCTTGCTCTTTCAATTGAAAGGTTGTAAGCTTGCCACGAAGAGTTTTGACAGTTAGTTTTATCTTCAAGAAAATACATTATTTCGGATTTTAAAGCTTCGTCGTCTGTATTATTATAAAGATGCTCCATAGCAGGCGCGGCATCGGCAGAAAGAGTGAATATGTAATATAAGTCATCTCTTTCGCCTTCAAGATATTTATCAATCTGATTTTTTGCAATAATTCTATCGACAGGAACTACATTTAATGTGGCATAATATAGCAATGCAACCACTGTGTAAATCAGAATAATATTGAATTTTGGCTTGATAATGTATACAAATGTTGCAATAAGTCCCAGAAGTTCAAATACCAAAAATCCCATTACAAAAAAGCGTAGTCTTGTAAGTCCGTCAACTTCTGTGTACAGATACATTCTGAAAAATGAGGAAAACAGCAAAACTACAGTAACTGCACAAAGATATGTGCAAAGTAATGTAGAGAAAATAGCCCACTTACCGCTACTATTTTTAGTTTTCCTTTTTGTTATAAATATAATTATGATATTTACTGCGGTTAGCGCCAAAAGTTCGAAAAAGCCTTTTCTCGCATATTCTGTGTAAGTAAGGTTTCCGGGAAGTGTGGATCCTGCAAACAAATATTTAAATTGAATTATAACAAAAAGAGTGTATACAAAAAGTAAGGCGGAAAGAAATATGTTGATTATAAGAAGATCGCATTTGGGATTTTTTTCGTCGGGAAGGGTGACTTCATCCTGACAGTATGCACTACATGCTGATCCGAACAAATACAATCCCGCCACAGAACCGATAATTAACTTAATAATAGTATTGAAATTTATGATGCCTGATAAGGCGGAAAGAAAACCTTCTGTTTTTACGGAGAAAACCATATCGGCAGAAGCGAGCATAAATATCAGAAATACAACACACGGTATTGTTATAACTAGCGCAAGCAGGAGTCTTTTAAATAATCCTGATTTTCCTTTTCCTACTTCCGAAAGCCACCTGAACGGCAAGGAAAAATGGGAAAAATGAGAGAAAATTTTTGATAACATACGTGCAAATTGGCTAAGACTATCATTCCGGAAATCAAACTTAAAGAACATACAGCCGGCAAGCGCAAAGCAAATAATAATATTGGAATCATACCATATGTTGTTACTGCTTATAAAGCTGTTTAAAGCAATAATAAATATCGGAACAAGAAAGAACATTCTTTTTTTATGAGGAACGATAAATAACATCATTATCGCCTGAAAAAGTACGTAAACAGGGACTCCTATGCCTGAAACCGAATTCTCAAAAATGAGAGAAAGAGGAAATGGGAGGCTTAATTCTGACCTTGCTGACATAACCAGAAATGAAAAGCCTAACGATGATATAAGAGCATATACTATGAGCCTTGTTTTCATTTTTTTAGAAATATCCATAATAAAACCTCCTTGTTAAAATAAAAATGCATCAGATGTCTTTTTTATATTCAAGTATATCTGCCGGCTGGCAATCAAGCACTTTGCATATATCTTCAAGTGTAGAAAAACGAATTGCTTTTGCCTTGTTGTTTTTTAAGATAGAAAGATTGGCAGGGGTAATACCGATTTTTTCAGACAACTCCATAAGTCCGATTTTTCGTTTTGCCATCATTACGTCAAGATTTACTATAATAGGCATATTTAATCAGCACCTTTCTTTTATACTGTCAAGTCATTTTCTGCTTTATAGTTGATTGCTTGCTTAAAGAGATCTTTAAGAGTAAGACAGAACAGGCAACCGACTGCAAATACAGCGGCAATAATAAGCGTTCCGAAAGTGAACAAAAGCAGACATTTTATTACGTAAATAACCGAAGTAGCAAAGCAACCTACGGAGATTTTTCTGAAATGACTCACATTTTCATCTATGAAGGGACTCCCGTTAAGAAGAGTGGTGTACATTTTTTTCAAATGAAAAAGTATGTATATGCAACAAATACCGGAAGTAAAAAGTGTAACTGTCAAAGTAATCATTTCAAAATCAGAATAGTCGGCAAAACGGAAAAGGTCATCAGTGAAAAAGGGAACGAGAATAACTCCTATAATACTGAGATAAAAGAGAATATCAATAGTGGACTTTGCTATGTAGTGCGTAATGCTTTTTTTGTACATGTAAAAATCTTCCTTTCTTTTTTCTTCATTATAGCAGTTGTGTAAATGTTTGTCAATATAAATTTATCGAAAAACGATAAATTATTTTTGAAAAACAGAATAAAATCAAAATGTTGAAAAACCATTTTGAATATTGAAAACTTCAACATTAGTGTTATTGACAATAAAGTTTTAACTTGATATAATAAACACATTGGAAAAATGTTTCAATGTGCTATTTTTTAGGAGGTTTTAATTATGAGTAATTTAAAAGCAGGTTTTGCCCGCGTGAATATCAACCCCCCTATGGGTATTTTTGTAAGCGGATATTTCAAGGATCGTTTTGCAGACGGAATTTTGGACGACCTTGAAGCAAACGCTCTTGCAATAAGCCTGGGCGATACGACACAGCTTTTGATAAACGTTGACATTGCAGGTATAAAACAGGAAATCAGCGCTGAATACAGAGAAAGAATCAGCAAGGTAACATCCGTGCCCACAGATAATATATTTATCTCCTGTACACACACTCACACAGGTCCGGAAGTAAATAATGATCAGCGCCCTCTTGTACTTGAGTACAGAGAATTTCTCGGAAAGCGTCTTGCGGATGTAGCTATGTTTGCAGTTAACGATCTTAAAGATGCAAAAATGGGTTATGGGGTAGGTAAAGCTGAAAATGTAGCTTTTGTACGTCGTTTCATTATGAAAGACGGCACTACAAAAACCAATCCCGGTGTAAACAATCCTGATATTGTTCGTCCCGTGGGTCAGATTGATGATAGTGTAAATGTAATCCGTTTTGACCGTGAAGGCGCAGACACAATTGTATTTGTAAACTTTGCAAACCATCCCGACGTTGTCGGCGGATGCAAAATTTCAGGTGACTGGCCGACATTGCTCAGAAAAAATGTAGAGAAGATTCTCGATAACACAAAGTGTATCTTCTTCAACGGCGCTCAGGGTGATATTAACCACGTTAACGTTCACCCCAAGGGCGGAGACCTTAACGGTATGTTTATCGATTTTGACGACGTTTCAAGAGGTTATTCTCACGCGCAGTACATTGCTCGCGTAGTAACAGGTGGCGTATTGCAGGTTTACGATAAAGTAAATTACATAGATGTTGACTCGATAAAAGGCAGACTTATGACAATTAACGTGCCTTCAAATAAACCCACACCTGCTGAGCTTCCCGAGGCTCACAGAATTAATGATCTGCACCTTGCAGGTAAGGATAGCGAGCTTCCCTATGAAGGTATGATGCTTACAACAGTAGTTGCAGAAGCAGGCAGAATGGTTCGTCTTGAAAACGCTCCCGATGCATTTGATATGACACTTTCCGGCTTCAGACTTGGACCTATTGCATTTGTTGGTATTCCGGGTGAGCCCTTCAATGCAATCGGCAGAGGCCTCAAGGAAACAGAAGGCTATGACCTTATAATTCCCTGCTGTATCACTAACGGATATCAGGGATATTTCCCCATGCAGGATTCCTACGATGAAGGTGGCTACGAAGCAAGAAGTTCCAACTTCAAGGCAGGCGTTGGAGAATTCATTATTGAGGAAGGTAAAAAACTCCTCGAAAGTTTAAGATAATTTGTATTCTATCAGATAAGAGATTGGGGAGGAAAAAGGTGTGTTTTCGGATAATGACAAAGCGTTTGCCGGTGAATTTCTGGAAAAAGTAGTAAGAAAAATCTCAGTTATGGCGCCGCAAATAGGTGGGAATTTTCCAACCACAAACAGTAATACGGGTCTATGGGATCCGTATGGAAAAACTGCCGATATTTCAAGCTGGACAACGGCTTTTTGGCCGGGAATGATGTGGCTGATGTATCTTAAAACAGGCGATGCTATGTACAAAGAATATGCCGAAGAATGTGAAAGAAAGCTTGACGAAGCTTTTGATATATTTACATATATCCATCACGATGTAGGGTTTATGTGGTCTCTTTCTGCAGTTGCCGATTACAAAATTACGGGCAATGAAAAGTCCAAAGCACGTGCTATGCATGCGGCAACTATCCTTGCCGGCAGATTTAATCATGTTGCAAAATACATCCGCGCATGGGATCATTCCAGCGAAAAATGGGCAATTATAGACTGTATGATGAATATTCCTCTTTTGAGTTTTGCAACTAAAATTCAGGGTGATCCTCGTTTCAGACAGATAGCCGAAGCGCATGCAGATACAGTTGCAAAAACATTTATCCGGCCGGATGGTTCTTCGAATCATATAGTGGAGTTTGACCCCGAAACAGGCGAAGTTCTCGCTACGCCCCGAGGTCAGGGATACGATAGCGGTTCTTCTTGGTCGCGTGGACAGGCGTGGGCAATATACGGATTTATCCTTGCATACCTTAATATGGGAAAACAAGAGTACCTTGATATTGCTAAAAAAGTAGCGCATTACTTTATTTCGAATTTAGAAGAAGGTAAGCTTCCGCGCGTTGATTTCCGTGCTCCCGAAGAGCCTGTGTATTACGACTCCTCTGCGGCATCAATCGCTACTTGCGGACTTATAGAAATAGCAAAAGCAGTTCCGGAAAACGAAGCTAAACTATATGAAAATGCTGCAATAAAACTTCTTCGTGTGCTTGATGAAAACTGTAATTATAACGAGAATGAACTGAGACTTTTAGAGAACGGTTCAAGTGCGTACCATAAACCAAACGGAATGCATATGCCGTGGATTTTCGGAGATTATTATCTTCTTGAGGCGCTTATGAAACTAGACGGTAACGATGGCAGATTTACAGTGCATAATTAGTTTTCTTAAAGTAAAAATCGCTGATGACTCAGTCATCAGCGATTTCTTATTTCATTATATAGTTCGTAGAAAAACGACATGTTGTTGAATCCTACGTAATACGCTGCTTCCTCGACGGTAAATTCACCGCTGTCAATAAGCTTTTTTGCCTCTTCTATACGGAGCATATTCCGAAACTCTATCGGCGATTTCCCCGTCCATTCCTTAAAAAGCTTGCGGAAATTAGATTCACTCATATTGCACATTTCCGCATAATAGGAGATAGGTCTCTTTTCATTATATTTCTCGTACATCTCGTTAAGTGCGGGAAATATTTTTTTCTGATTTTTTGTATAAAGTCTTCTTCTGCTTTGCATCAGGTATAAAAGGTCATAAGCTTTCGCTGCAAGAAAAAGTGTGTTTCGCATATTGATGCCTGTTATGGAATCAAATACAGAGGCATATTCCTTTGAAGTCTTTTTAACAGGGACGTGTGGGATGTACGATGGTAAAGTTTCATTGTCCGCACCGAAAATAATTGATTTCGTTATTGTTTCATCTTCCGTATATTCTGCTGTATACGGAATCGATCTGGGAATGTATATTATTTCTCCCTCTGACACAATAAAGCTCTCACCGTCAGTAGGAAAATCAAATTTCATTTTTCCTTGTTTTACAAAAACAATTGTGAATTTATTCTTGCCACATTTAAATTGAAATGAAAAGTTTTTCTTTCTTACAACCTTTATAAAACCAAGATTATTTATTTTCAGACCTATCTCGCTATCATAACGTATATCTTCCATAAAATCCTCCAAAATTAAGCGAATACCATATAAATTTATTGAATATAACATTGTAGTCATGCGTGAAAATTATATAATAAAATTAACGGAAAGTCAATAATAACCAAAAAGGAGAGGTTTTATGAAAAATATAATTAAAATAAAAAAGGGAACAGAAAATTTAACGGAATTGATATACGAAATTTTAGAGAATCTTCCCGAAAACTGTGAAAATGTAATAGAGTTTGAAAAAGGGACGTATCACTTCCACCGTAAAGGAAGCAAAAAAATGCAACTTTTTTCTTCCGGTGGACTCAGCGTGGAAAACTATGTTGTATTCCCCATAATCGAAAAAAAGAATCTTATTATTGAGGGTAACAACTCTGAATTTGTATTCTGCGACAGAGTTCAGCCTATAATTGCTCAGGAATGTGAAAACATTACCTTTAAGAACTTTTTTATGGACTATTCTTTCTTGCGTTATGCTTACGCAGATATAACAGAAATGGATGAAAACGGATTTGTAATCGCAATGGACAGAGATATGTTCAATTATTATGTTGACGGGAACTGTCTATGCTTCAAATGCGGTGAAGATATACTTTCTAGCAAAACAAGAAGACTCAGCGTTAAGCGTATTGCCCCCACCCCTTCAAGGGCTTTCCATTTCAGTATTGGAGATACTACTGCAGAAAGAAGCGGAGCTGCACCAAATATTTTGGTAGATGCAGAAAAAATCTCAGGTGGAATCCGCTTTGCATATCGCCCGGAAACAGAATATACCAATTTCCAAAAAGGCGACAGAATCTGTATAGCATACGACAATAGCAGAGAAGCACAGGCATTCTGGTGCGAGCGCAGTAAAAATATAAACGTAAAAAATGTAACCATATACCGTGGCGGAGGTATGGGCTTCGTCGCGGATTTGTGTGAAGAAATTCTTCTCGACGGATATAAAATAGAGCTGAAAAAAGGTAGGAAAGAATACTACACCACAACAGCAGACGGCGTTTTCGTAACTAATTGTAAAGGTAAGTTTACTATGCGCAACTCCCATATTTCAGACACCTATGATGATGCAATGAACATCCACGGATATTACACAGTAGTTGATGAGATAATTGACAAAAGAACGGTGAAGATTATTCATCCTCATCCCTCTCATGTAGGAATTATTCCTTGTTTTAAAGGTGACGAAATTCATTTTTCCACAACTGATAACTACGACGATGTGGGTAGTGCGGTTGTAGAAAACATCACCTACGATGAAATGCGTGAAAATATAGTAATTACATTCGACAGAGATGTGGAACTTAAAAAAGGAATGCTCCTTGAAAATCCCTCCCGTATGCCGGAGATAATTCTTGAAAATAACGTAGTTGAGCGTTGCCCGCATATAAGACTTTCATCAAAAAATATGGTTGTTAGAAATAACAAATTGCACCTTGACGTTTTTGACCTCTACATTCACGACCTTATTGCATTCTGGGGAGAAAGCGGTGCAACGGATAATGTCCTTATTGAAAACAA
>SVJW01000068.1 GCA_015068735.1 Oscillospiraceae bacterium | reverse complement strand
CGACCTGCTCTAATTAAGTTCTTATTGATTATTCACCGAAAACAGCCTTGTAGTCCTTCTGGAACTTTTCGATACCCTGATCTGTTAAAGGATGCTTTGTCATCTGCTCGATTACGCCGTAAGGAACAGTTGCGATATGAGCACCTGCAAGAGCACAGTCAGTAACGTGGATTGGGTTTCTTACGCTTGCTGCGATGATTTCTGTTTCTAATCCGTAGATATCGAAAATTTCGGAAATTGTACGGATAAGATCGATACCAGGCTGGGAAATATCATCCAGACGGCCAAGGAATGGAGATACATAAGTAGCACCTGCTCTTGCAGCAAGTAATGCCTGGTTAGCGGAGAAGATTAAAGTAACGTTGGTCTTAATACCTTCTGCGGAAAGAACCTTTGTAGCCTTTAAGCCTTCTACAGTCATAGGAATCTTAACAACCATGTTAGGATGAATCTTAGCGATTTCTCTACCTTCAGCGATCATGCCTTCTGCATCCACTGTAGTAGCCTTAACTTCGCCACTGATAGGACCATCAACAATACTTGTGATTTCCTTAATAACTTCTACAAAGTCTCTGCCTTCCTTTGCAATCAGGGATGGATTAGTTGTTACACCGCAAATAACTCCCATATCATTTGCCTTCTTGATGTCTGCCACATTCGCTGTGTCGATAAAGAATTTCATTGTAATATCCTCCTTTTATTAAAGTAAAAACTTAAATAGTTCACTTTTCAGTTTCATTATAACCCGACTACAGATTTTTTTCCAGTACTTTTTGAAAATTTGTTAAAATTTTTTCAAATTCCTTCACATAACACAGAAAATCACATATAATCTCTATTTACGAAGTTCCTCCAAGCTTCCGAAGCGGTATCCCTGTTCTTTTAGGTAGAGAATAACATCTCTCATTGCTTCCATGTTTGATTGGGAATCGTTATGCATTAGTACAATTGCGCCGTTATGATGATATGTCTCAAAATGATTTATCACATACTCTTTTCCGGGCTGATTGTACTGGTCATAGTCATTATAGGCAATACTCCAAAAAACAGACATATATCCTAAATCTTCTGTCATCTGCATAGTTCGTCTGCTATACTTACCGCCCGGCGGACGGAAAAATAAATCTATTTGTTTTCCGGTTAATTTGTAATAAGCTTCTTCGCAATCGACGATTTCAGAATAAATTTGTTCCTCGGTAAGTGTCGTTAAGTTCAAATGATTAACCGAATGATTTCCGACCAGATGTCCCTCTTCTGACATACGACGGACCTCATCAGGATTTGCCTTTATAAATTGGCTTGTCACAAAAAAGGTAACCTGTATATTTTGTTCTTTAAAAATATCCAACAGAATTGCTGTATTATCGCTACCGTAACCACAGTCGAGGGTCAGATAAATTACCTTATCTTCTTCTGTTGCTTCTTTATCTAAATATATACCCTGATACGTACTGATATCAAAATTTTCACCTGAGCCTGAAGGTACATGGTTTTCTTTTCGTCTGAACCACCAGCTGTTACCGTTGTTATTTATTTCAGAATAAACTCCATTTGCAATATTTTCCTGTACTGACTGTTTTGCAGTATTCCGTTCTGTTACCGGATCTATCAGCGGCTCCAGTGTCGGCACAGGAGAAGGAATTTCTGTAACCGTAGGCGTCGGAGTCAGTGTTGGTGTCACTGTAGGCGTTGCTGTTGCTGCCACCGTTGGCTCCGGTGTCGGGAGTTCTGTTATCGTCGGTGTTGGTTCCGGTGTAGGAAGCTTGGTAGGTTCTGTCGTAGGTTCCGGAATAACAGATGATATTATGGTTGGTGTTACCGTTGGTATAGATGTTACGGTAACCGTTGGCGTCATGATTGGAAGTTCTACAGTATGTACGGTTTTAGATTCTTCCGGAATAATTTCATTTGTATTTGCAAAGCAGTACAATAAAATTATAACACATATGACATGTCCTAATATTACTCCTGCATTTTTTAAATAATCTTGCATTTCTGTATATTCCTCTTTCCATGCAAAACACCCTACTTTCTTATTTTATCACAGAAATTGGTGTCTTACTATGCTTTCTTTGCTAAAAATAGGTAAGATTGTGCAAAAAATCACAGAACAATCTTTGTTTATTTCTATATTTATAAATAAAAAAAGACTTTTTCATAGAAAAGAAAAAGTCTCAATGAGTCACGCGGGACTCGAACCCGCGACACCTTGATTAAAAGGGATAGGCGCCGTCCCTTACAACTGACCCCGTGCAATAAACTTTTTCCTTATTTATCGCACTTTCGGGCGATTGCTCACGTCGCCCGTTTATGTCTTCGCAAGTTTTCCCCCATTTTTCCCCCATCTTACGGGCGAAGCTCTGAGAAAAACTTAATTATTCTCTTTATAATACAATCCTTGTTCCCCTATGGTCTTTCACATAAGCGATTAAATCTGCCTCTAAAACTCTCGGCTGATTTCCAAAGTAGATTACTCTCAAGTCTGGCTGCTTGAACAATTTGTTCACCGCATCTCGGCCTATCTTAAGATACACCCTAACATCTGCTTTTGTCAAGATTCTATTTTCCTCCATATACTACCTCCTTTACTTTTGATGCCGCCATTCTACCATAAATAATTGAGGCTCTTTTTTAGTAAAGGGTTCGTACGGGAACACATTCGACAGCCTTACTCTTCTTTTTTCTTCACAGGGTTTTCTGTCTTGGCATAATGCTTCAAAAAGAATGCCATCATGTCAGCAGTTGCACCGTCTTCAAGCAGACAAAGAACATCTTCATCCTTTAAACAGTCTATTTCCGAAACCGTAGCAAAGCTTGAAAGGATTCCTATAGAGTTCTGATGCATAAACTGTTCTACATTCTTTTTATATGCGTTTTCCGGTCTGCGTTTTACCCCCTTGATAACTGGCTCAAGATAAAGGGCAAGACCCCAAGCAAGCTTTTTCTGTGGAAAGGCATATTTAACTTCTTTTAAGTATTTATTATACGTTTTACGACCGATTCCTGCTTTTTCAAGATAGTTTGTAATATACCGTTCCGAAAGCCAAGCCGCAGTATTATCCCTTTCACACCAAATAACTCCCTTCTCCTCTTGCTTCATGCCTAAGAATTTTTCAAAGAATTCGCTCTGCTCCATATTCTGCTCTGCTATATCAATCACGGTGTCCTGCGTCACTGCTCCCCGTTTTTTTGCTTTGGATATTTCGTCCCTTAAGTTGTCAAAACAATCCATCTGGATTTTACCTATTCCAGCAATCACTGCTTCCGCCAAATCAAATGCATCTTCGTATGAAAACTCTTTTTTTCTTATCAACGCCTTAGCTTTATCATCAGAAACAACATTCTCTGTAAAACAACAGACTGGCAAACAGTTCCTACGATGCTCAATTACATTCTTAACCGCATTACGAAAATCCCACATATCTTCATAAAAAGTTGCTCCCTCTGTTCCTACAAAATTATTCATCTTCTTCACCGCATCTATGTACTTTTTATAGCGTCCCTCAACCTTTTCCTCAACGGTAAGAATATAATCCATAAAGCACTGCTGCTCAAACTTCTCCACATAAAAAGAAGTCATCAAAAGTTCTGGGCTTGGCTCTTCTTCTCCATATATCTTCTGATTCATTGCTTCCGTAATATCAACAAACCTTCTTTTGTTCTTCGTGCTGACAATAAACCTTGTGCCTACCACATTCAGCCATTCTATAGCAAGGGAAAATGTCTCCGAATCGTAAGAAAGCCCCTCTTTCCATTGACGGAAGCTCTTTTTCTTTTCTTCCAGCGTTGTCTTGTCCCAGCTCTTGATAACTTCGGCATTATGTCTCCGAATTTCACTTACTACTTCATGAACCTTATCGAAACGCTCCACATACTTATAAGGCACCTCATAATTAAAATCAATTTCAATGCTTTTTTCCTTCTTTGCCATGTGACATACCTCCTTTTCTTCATCATAACACATCACAAACAAAACATACAAGTTTTTTCCGGTGTTCTGCGATGTTCCTCCCCCTCGAACCGTTTTTCGTTATAATTCCCCTCTAAAACCATAGTATATAAGGTAATTCATAATAAAGGCTCCGTGAGCCAATACAACTTAATACAGTTTTAGCAACAGAAAACCATTTGTAAAGGAGAAACTACTTATGATGAACAGAGAAACATTTACAAACAATCTCATTCTTGCTCTGCACGAACTGCTCGGAGACGGTTACACAATAACCCACGAAATCTCCACCAAGAACAACGACACCAAATGTGAAGGTATCCTTATCAAGTCTGAGGACAGCCCACTGGCGCCAAACTTCTTTATCGACCCTCTTTATCAGGATTATCTGGGCGGCGACAATATTTTCGTTATCAGCAGACGTTTAGTCCGTTCCTACCATGACGAGATGGAGAGAAGAAGAAACTTCAATTTCAGTTACTTTATAAAGGCGTATGACCGCATTGCTTTCCGCCTTGTGAATACGGCCTTGAACAGGGAGCTGTTAGAAGCACTTCCACATCGTGATTTTCTCGACCTCAGTATTGTGTACTACATCCCTATTCCAATGGACGATGAAACCTTTGCCACCTGTGCCATCACTTATGACTTGATGGAACAAATGAGCCTTACCGAATCTGACTTATATGAGTTGGCTTCTGCCAATACTCCAAGACTGCTGGAGGGTAAGTTTCAATCCATGGAAAGTCTTCTTGCTGAATTGGCGGAGAAATTCGATATTCCAGTAAAGCACGAAGGAAACAGCAAAAGCCTTATGTATGTCGTTACCAACAAATACGGCATCAATGGTGCCTCTACCATTCTGTATGACGGCTTTTTAAAGGAGACCCTTGGAGGACTTGGTTACGATAAGTTCTTAATGCTTCCTTCTTCTGTCCATGAATGTATCTTCGTTCCTTACTATAAGGACTATATTCTTGAAGATTACTTCAATGTTATGGTTAGTCAGGTGAACAAAAAGCATGTTGCAGACCATGAGATACTTGCAGGCCATGCATACATCTACAATGTGGCTACAGGCTTGTTTACTGTTGCATAATGAAAAGGGGAGCTTGGCTTTTTAGCTGGGCTTCCTTTTTCTCTGCCCTTTTGTCGGACTGGTTCCTGCTCCGACACTTTTCAGTTATAATCTGTCGAATAATGCTTAAAGTATAGTATCAGCAGTAAATCATCTGCTGAAATCAATATATTTCAAAAGGAGATTTTAATTATGGCTAAATTTTATGTGAACTTTACTTATGGCAACGAGGAGTATGAGCTTACCCTCCCTTGCCCTGACTTGGAAGAATACTTTTTATTTATGGGGCTTCCAAGTGAACAGATAGGCTTTTACCAAGAAATGAAAATCAACCGTCTCGAATGCGATGAATTTGATTTCAGTTATGACGGCACCCTTGACCTTGTCGAATTCAACCGTCTTTTGATGGAACTTAACTACTTGAGCGCCGGGACCATCTACCTTGTCGGATTGCTCACCAAATACAATGGAAACACATTCGAAGCATTTAAGGAAAGCTTAAAGACCTATAATCAATATGACTACTTCGATATAGAACTCGGGGATAGGCTTCTTGGCGAATATATCCTTACCGACATCTTCGGAACAAACATCGCTTCCAGTGCAATCGGTGAAGCTGTTTACTGTGATGATATAGCAAACGAAGCACTCTATCAGGGTATGGTTTTTGAAGTCGGCGCTTCCTATTTGATACGCAAGAATGACCTCTTACAGAGTGCCAGAAAGAGAGGTGCTTCCGTATGAGCCGATTCGAATTATACCAACAGATAACCAAGGTTCTAAAGAAACACGAAAGAAAGACACGTTTCAGATTCTTCCTTGAAAGACTTAAAAGGAGGTTTCGCAGATGGAACTAATCGAACAGTTAGAAACAAATACGGTATTGAACAGGGCCTTTGAACTGATTGATATTGTCGCCAATATAACCACCCGAAACAAGAACGCTGATACCTATCTCATAAAGCCGCACCTATCGCAAATTTCGCGTTCTTCCGGAAGTATTGCAGCCAATATTTCGGAAGTGCACAACTTCTTGAGCCACAAATTCAAGTATAGCAAGCTTTCCATTAGTCTTTCAGAATGTAGAGAAACCATTATCCATAATAAGGTTCTTTACAAGATGGGCATTATCACAGAAGCGGAGTATCATGGTCAATAATTGAATTCCAGAAGGTAATTTGCTTTTATAGCACTCTAAAGGTTTGGAGTTGAATGAAATAATATCTTCTTCAGATACTCCGTTTTTATAAATAAACAGGAACATAGTTCCATCTTTTTGGAAATGTGTTGTTATAAAAGTTTCATTGCAATCTTTTATTGCATCATCATAGTATTTGGAAATTAAGTAAGTTTCACTTGCAGTATCTCCGATACGAATTGAATTAAAAGTCATAAAAAAACTCCTTTCTGCTAGGGCTATCCCCTAGCTGTAAAATTTAATTTATAAGTTTCAGATTTCAGCCAACAGTATTGGAAAAGCTCCACATACGGCGGCAGATATAAAATGCTCTAGTCCATAAAAGACAGGCAATGTGCAATAATCGGAACAGTCCAGCCGTCTCCCAATACATTGTTTGCTTGGCTGTAGCTTAAATCCTTTATGTAAGAGAAGGAAATCCCCTGTGCTTTGCTCATTTCAATTTTAGTAACATAACGGTAGAAGTCGCCAAAGGCAATAAGACCGGCGGTGGAAGGACTTCTGTCGTTCTTGAGAGTGAGTGCTCCACACTTGGTAGAAGTAGGAAGGTCAAGGTTTTTGGAAGCATACTTGCCATTGGTAAGGCAGGCGTCCCACATTTTGTCCCTATAAGGTGTTGACCTAGGGGTAGTCTCTTCAAGCTGGGCGTGAAGCTCCTTTACAAATTCCTTTTTGGTCATGGAAGGGTTGTCCTTGAGAAGTTCATTGTAAGCCCAGAGGTTTTGAGATGTGATAGTTTCTAATTCGGACGAGGTAAGGCGGATTGCGTGCTTTTTCACACCGAACTTGTTTTGACGGATTGCCTTTTCAATTCGTGGCAAAGTCCTTAGCTTGTAGTCTTGGAAGTTCATATTGGCATCATGGGGCATTGTGATACCTTTGATGTTAGTCCAATAGAGCCTGTCCCTGTTTTGATAGGTCAGGAGGTTGCTGTTGATGTGTAAGGCATTGACACCGAGGTAATCGGAAAGCTCCTTTTCGCTCTCTTTTTTCATCTTGACGTTTTCGAAGAAGTAGTAAGTAGGGTTCACCTCCTTGAGAATACGAAGGAACTCGTAAAAGAGTCCTGATTTGCCTTTCAATCCGTATTCATCATTGCCATAACTGAAGTAGTGTCCGCTGCTAAAGGATTGACAAGGGCTTCCCGACAAAATGAGTTCAATTTTGCCTTTATGAATCGGGGTGGCTTTCCTGCAATTCCACTTGTAGACATTGCCGTCATCACAAACTTCAAGGTGCTTGCGTTCAAAGTCATCAACCTGAGATTGCGTCCATTTCTTCTGGGCAGGATAATTGGCAATGGAATCTACAATGGTACGCTCACAATCGCAGTAAAGGGTTTTGTTCCATTTGTTGTAGTAGACCTTGGTAACATCTCCAAATATAACTGGTTTATGGTTCGACAAAAAGGATAGGGGTCGAAGAACGCGAGCTTTCGTTTGCGGTTCCGTAAGGAATCTTTTGCAAAGGTACGGAGCGAAAGAAGCAAATTCGATTGCTATAGTCAATCGAACCCGTTTAGACGGGCAAAAAGCGAACTTTCCGAGTAACACGATGGAAAGCTTGGGAACGAGCGGCCTTGTTTCGGGAGCGGAGCGAGCAGGAAACAAGCCAGCGTAGTCCAAGGCGTTCTGAGTCGTATCTGTTTGGGCTTTGATTCGACATTGTTTATTGGTTCTTGGGTATAGATCTTGGACAGGAAATACAGAACAATTTTCCTGACATCGATATTTTCATTTCAATTTAACTTACAGTTCAATCACAAGTAACTCATTAACAGGCAAACGCGCTGGGGCGGTTCCCCAGCAGAAATGGAGTTTTTATGAAAACAATTAGATGTGTCATCGTAGAACCTGACAAGGCACCTTATATTTCCAGCATTCCAAATACACTGGAAGCAAAGCAGGAGATAGTTAACGGACTTATCGACTATTTGATTTTTGACTCTGATGCAGAAATCGTATTTAATGAAGAATTTCTCGACCTAATGCTCCCCATCAACAGAGTTCTGTTTGACAAGCGTACATTTTCCTGCGTAGTCCTTCGAGGAACCTTCATCATCGTAGGTGCTGCTGACGAAGAAGGAAGCTGGACATCTCTCTCCAAAAGTGAAGCTGAAAAATATATCAAGTTATTCAGTGACTTCCAGATTCCTTGGAACTCTGACTATTGCCCCTTGAACCACATCGACAGCTATAGAAAATGGTTCCATCGCAATTAAAAATAACTAAATAGGACACTTAAAAATTATATCAATCTTCCTACCGCATATCATACATTGTAATGATTCATACAGACCCTTCTTTGTAAGAGGGGTTCTGTAGTAGGAAGAACAAAGCAACAGTAAAGGAGGAAAACAATGAAGAAAAATAATATCAAAGTTATCGCCATTGACAGCCTTACATTCAGCAAGGTAGTCAAAAACAATACCGAATATTTCCGAGTACGAAGAACCTATAACGGAGTTCGAAAAGATTTCTTCGGACACACCAAGGAAGAAGTCCTTGAAAAGATAGTCGCTTTTGAAAAGCAGCCGACCACATCGGAGCAGAAAAAGGAGCAGTCAAAGACTTTGGCCGCCTTTATGAAGGAGTGTGCTCTTTCCTTTGCCAAAACGGACCGCCAGCAAAAAGAACCTTCTGCTCACCAGCTTGCTTCCATCAAACGTGTGGAGAAGCTTGCAGAAGAAAAAAGCGATGACACAAACTCCCAGCTTGCCAATACTCAGATAAGATGTATCACTAAAAATGTCCTTTCCAAGTATGTAAGCTGTGCCATCAACTATGGATACGCAAGAAGCACTATAAATCAGGACCTTAAATTTATCAGACGCTGTCTTGATGAAGCAGTACGAAAGGGACTCCTCACGGAAAACCCTTCGGAACAAGTTTCTTATGTGTCAGAAGATGAAGTAAAGAAGCCTACTAAAATCGTGCCGCCCCTTGAAAATGATGAAATCCGAAAGTTTCTTAAAGAAGCCCTCCGAACCAACACAGCCGGGAACCAAATCAATGGTCCTGTGGGAAGTCGTGTCTATGGAACTAATGCCGATGTTCTGCGATTCTTATTTTACACAGGGCTCAGAGTTGGTGAATGTCTTGCCCTCCGATGGACGGATTTAAAAACCTACAAAGGAGAACAATACATTTCCATCAATGGCTCCTTAAAAGAAAAAGCTGACGCTAATGGAAAAACTGCTTTAGTAAGAGGAACGACCAAAACCAAATCCAGTGTCAGAACTCTCCCCCTTTGTGATAAGGCAGTTGAAATCATCAATGAGCAGAAAGCTTTACGACCAACAGCCCAGCTAAATGATTACATTTTCCTTTCCGATACAAATACGCCAATTCGCAAGCGTAATGTGAACCGAACAATGGAAACAATCTGTGTAAGAGCTGGCATTTGGAAAGACGGGCTTTGTTCACACGCACTCCGTCATACATACGCTTCTTTCCAAGTTTCCAACGGATGCGACTTATTCACTTTGTCGAAAATGCTGGGACATAGTTCGATAGCAGTTACAGAAAAAATCTACGCCGAGCCGCTAAATAATAAGAAACTTGCTACTCTGAAATCCTTCGACACTTTAGATGAAGGTGCATAAACAAAGGAACTGACCGCTAAAAGGTCAGTTTTTTTGTGCTCTATTTTCCCCCATTTTTCCCCCACATTTAGCCGTAATGAATACGATTTTTCCGTCAAAATCCGTAAAGTTGCTTTTTCCAAGGAATTTGGCTACCATTCGAAACTCTAATCGACAAATGTCAAGAAATGCTTTATTTATGCGTGTTTGAAGCAAAAAAAAGACGCTCTTTCGAACGTCTTTCCAATGAGTCACGCGGGACTCGAACCCGCGACACCTTGATTAAAAGTCAAGTGCTCTACCGCCTGAGCTAGTAACCCATTTTTAAATATAAAAAGATGCCCAGAACCGGAATCGAACCAGTGACACACG
>SVJW01000007.1 GCA_015068735.1 Oscillospiraceae bacterium | reverse complement strand
TTTACTAATGTCCTTCCACGGCATACAATCAACTCCTTTGTATGCCTATAGTGTATCATATTTGTAAACTATGTGCTCGGACAATTTGTAAACTATGTTATCATACTATACATTCCCCCGCACCCCTAAAACGGCCTCGCAGGGGCGAAAGGAAAACAAAACACTTTCTTAACAACAAATCCAGTTTTGTTTCCTCAAATTTTCCGTCTTTGTACCGCCGTCTCAAAGGCGACACCCAGTCGCCTGCTCGACTGAAATTGCTCATCAGCAGAGGAAATTGATATTCGCAATTTCTCGGTAGTCGACAGAAAATTTTCAAAAACCGAAGTTTAGCCAATATAACTATAAATTGAAAAAAGCACTCGCTATTTAGCGAGTGCTTTTCAATCTTCATATCTTCTCGGATAAGGAGCTTTCTCGTCTGTCAAGCCCGTAAGATAATCCATACTCGTACCGAGAGCGATTGCTATCTTCCTGCATTGTTCATAAGTATAATAACGCTTACCTCTTTCAAGTTTTGAATAATCTCCTTGATCAATACCTGTAAGCATCTGCATTTTTATCTGTGTAAAGCCTCTCTCTTTTCTCAAGGCTCTGAGTCTTTCTGCAATATTCATAAATATCACCCATCTAATTATGGCAGATTGACCTATTGTTTTTATGGTGTGTTTGACATATAATTGAACTTGGATATTTTATTCAATAATTTGAAAGGAGAATTTATTATGTCTATTGTAAATTTTTCGGAAGAATACTACGAAGCAGAAAGAACCTTTAATGAATGTGTTGACAAATTAAATGCAATTCTTGACGAGGACGGAAAAGAGATTCTTTCTTCTCTTCTAAAAGCTGAACACATTATTTTAACTGAACAAATGGGCGAAAGATTTAAAGAAGGCTGGTATCACGGCGTAAATTTCACACGTTAGCTTATACGCACTAAACTTCGGTTTTTGAAAATTTTCTGTCGACTACCGAGAAATTGCGAATATCAATTTCCTCTGCTGATGAGCAATTTCAGTCGAACAGGCGACTGAGTGTCGCCTTTGAGACGGCGGTACAAAGACAGAAAATTTTAAAAAACAAAAACCGATAGTTAAAGAAAACCACGCCCGAAAAATATCACGCCCCTGCGTGGGCGTTTCAAGGGGTTATGGGGTCATAGGGGAGCTAAGGGGGAAATCGCAATCCCCCTGCTCCCCTATAAAACCTTTTGGTTCCCAAAAGTACACAGTCCTCAATGCTCCATTGAATTTTGTCTCTTTTTTAAAAGCTCTTGCCGTTTATACTGCTAATATGCCATTTTCACTCTCCAAAAGTATCTGCACATCCTCCACATAGCCCGTCTGGGTGTTTACATACATCAAAAAGTGCTTATCGGAAACTGTTCCCTTTATCTGCCAACAAGCGCCCTCACTTCCGTCTTCCATAGGAATAATCGCAAGTGTCACTTCTTCCGTACCAATATGCTCGCTTACATTTCGGAGAGCTTGCTCTTTTGAAATTTTTTCCTCTGGAATATCACGGAAAACGTGATTTGTCACATAACCTCGGCTTTCAAAACCTATTATTTCACCGTTATCAAGGGCAACCTTTACTTTTACAAGGTCAGGAAAAACAATATATTCATCCTGTTTATAGGCGTAATTTATAACAATGCTTCCGTCCTTTTTTTCGTAATAGCTTTCTTCCATTTTATTAAATCCGTTTTTTTGGAGAAACTCTTCCGCTTTTGCCTTTGCCTCGTCCATAGACAATTTTTCTTCTCTTACCATTCTGTCCCGCATAAGAAGTAGTAAAACTCCGCCGTTTTTCGTCAGTTCCACTACTTCAGAATTACTTTTTATACTGTACGACGGGATTTTTCCGCCTATTTCGGAAACGCTGACCTGCTTTTGTCCGATAAGCTTTCTTGCAAGATTTTCAGCCTGTTTTTTAGTGATTTCCGCTTTTCCTTTAAGAAAAACAGATTCTTTTAACGACAAATGCTGTGAAAAAGGACCGTCGTATATGAGAGAAGGGTAGTCGTGAAACTCCTCTTCCAATACGGCAAGCTCTTCTGCCGCAGTTACCTTCTTTTTCAGAAAAGCCCCCGAAAGCCCCTTTTTATCGGAAAAGGAAATCTGTCCCTCGCTGATACCCACAAGCATCTCGTCAAGACCACTTTTCAGCGTTTGCGCATACTTTAAAAGATCCTGCATGGTTTCAATTTCTTCTTTCGTGAGTTTTTCACCTCTGGACATCTTATCTGACAAACAAACCGAATACTCCCCGACCTGAGACAGAAATTCCGATGTTTTTGAAAGGGTCTGTCCCTTTATGGGAAGAAGTGCCAGATTTGCCTTTGCCGCGCTTGCCTGACCGTATAAATCGGCAGAAAGTTTTGTCATTTGTTCCGCTGAAGAAACAACCTGTCCTTTTAAAAGAGAAATTTCCAGATCGTCAACATACTGTGTAAGCTCGTAAAAAACCCTGTTGTACTCTATGTCCTGATAGTAAGCTAACTTTTCTGCCCGACGGTATTGCACCACACCGAACACGCTTACCACTATTAACAAAACGGATAAAACTGCGACCGTTTTGTTCTTTATAAGCAGTTTTTTCATTTACAGTCACCTCTGTAACTATAAATTGTTCATTTTAGTAAATTTTATACATTTTTTCTTGAAAAGGAACACAATGGTTGCTATAATATTGTAAGAAAGGATGATACTTATGAAATACGTCATAATTCTTACAGACGGCTGTGCCGATCTTCCAATAGATTCTCTTGGCGGACTTACTCCCCTTGAAAAGAGCAACACTCCCAATATGGACTATTTTGCGTCAAACGGCTCACTTTTTCTTGTAAAAACCGTTCCCGACACACTCAAGCCGGGCAGTGATGTGGCAAATCTTTCTGTAATGGGCTACAATCCTCTTGATTGCTACACAGGCCGTTCACCGTTGGAAGCAGCATCAATCGGGGTTAAGATTTCCGACAATCAGACAACATTCCGCGCAAACCTTGTAACTCTTTCCGATGAAGAAAATTATGAGGATAAGACAATGCTTGACTACTCCTCCGGTGAAATCACAACAGAGGAAAGCCGTGCACTTATGGCAGAAATCGAGAAAGAGCTTGGCGGCGGAGATATTCATTTTTACGGCGGAATCAGTTACCGTCACCTTTTCGTATGGGACGATGCCCCCGAAAAATTCAATCTGACACCTCCCCACGACATTTCCGACAGAAAAATCAAGGACTATCTTCCCTCCGATGAAAGAATTCTTGACTTAATGAAAAAAAGTGAAAAAATTCTTAAAAACCACCCCATCAACCAAAAGAGAATTGCCGAGGGTAAAAATCCTGCAACCTCTATGTGGATATGGGGCGAGGGTACAAAGCCTGCACTTAATAATTTCTATGAAACATACGGTAAAAAAGGCGCTGTTGTGTCAGCCGTTGACCTTATAAAAGGTATTGCAATCCTTGCAGGAATGAACAGTATCGATGTTGACGGTGCAACGGGAAATCTTCACACCAATTTTGACGGCAAGGCAAAAGCCGCTGCCGATGCACTTTTAAAGGACGGTGCCGATTTGGTATATGTTCACCTTGAAGCACCGGACGAATGCGGTCATCAGGGCGATGCGGAGGGCAAAACCCGTTCTCTCGAAATCATTGATGAAAAAATCATTGGTTACATAAAGAACAAACTTGAGGAAGCAGGCGAAGATTACGCATTTCTGGTAATGCCTGACCATCCTACGCCCATTGCAACAAAAACACATAGCCGTGAAGCCGTTCCCTGCGTAATGTACAAAAAGGGCGACAATGCTTCTACAGGTCACCGTTTTATTGAAAAAGATGCCGAAAAATACGGTGAAGTCGTTACCGAGGGCTATACAATAATGAAGAAATTCCTTGAAAGATGACTAAATAACATATCAAACGAGTAAAATAGAAAGAGCAATTCTGCTCTTTCTATTTTTTTATTCAGGGTGATTTTTTTGATTTCTTTTAAAACGCTTCGCTCGCTTTGTCTGGACTTTGTCATATTTTTTATTCCTGCCATTCTTTTGTGGATGGCACTTCCCAAAATTATTGCGATTCTGCTTCCTTTCATTTTTGGATATGTAATTTATCTTATTGCCAATCCCTTAAATCGATGGCTGAAAAAGTATCTCCCCCCGTCAGTCTGTGCCTTTTTGTCCCTTTTTACAATTTCCTTCCTCCTGTTTTTCTTTTTGTGGCTGATTTTTTCCCATCTTATAAAAGAAATCACCGCCCTTTCAGTGTCCGGCACATTTTATAAAGAAACTCTTCCCCTGCTTTCGGGAAAAGTAGGCTCGTTTTTTTCGGGGGCAGGTCTCTTTGGCGATTTTCTGGAAACTTTCCGTTCGCAGATTTCAAATGTCTTTTTCCAGGTTTCTCTTTGGGTAATTGATTTTGTTAAAAATATCCCCTCACTCCTTATTACAGTTTTTACAACGGTGTTTACTGCATTTTTCCTGCTGAAAGATACACGTTCCGTTTACGAAGGGGCAAAAAAATTTTTCGGTGAAAAGCTATGCCTTAAATTTACTGAGGTGAAAAATTCATTTTTCAATGTGATTTTCACCTATCTTAAAGCCCAGCTTCTGATTGAAAGCATTATTTTTGTCGTTCTTTTTCTGGGTTTTACGGTTTTAAGGATAGAGTATGCTCTTCTTTTTGCATTTTTTACGGCAATTGTGGATGTTTTTCCGATTCTGGGCACAGGTACGGTTCTGATTCCTGCCTCTGTTTTTTATTTTCTTACACAAAATCCCGTTACGGGGTGGGGACTTCTGGCTCTTTACGGCGTTGCAATTCTGACACGACAGTTATGTGAGCCAAAAATCATCGGAAGCAGGCTGGGAATTCATCCGCTTATAACGATTTTTTCCATTTATGCAGGTATGAAATTACTGGGGTTTTGGGGGATAATCTTAGGTCCTATTATTACACTTCTTGCTAAAAACCTTATTTTTATAAAAAAAGTATAAATTTCCTAAAAAATATACGAACATTTGTTTGCATTTTTGTTCTGTTTGTGCTATACTGTATTTCACAAGATGAAATTTCTACGCAAAAAGGCGGTGTTTCATGTGGAACTTATGGAAAAACTCAAAATTCTTACAGACAGTGCAAAATATGACGCATCCTGTTCCTCCAGCGGCAGCGAGCGTACAACCGACTACGGCGGAATAGGTGCGCCTACGTCTGCCGGATGCTGTCACGCATTCAGTGCCGACGGCAGATGTATCTCTCTGCTGAAACTTCTTTTTACAAACTACTGCATAAACGACTGCAAATACTGTTATAACAGAGTTTCCAACGATATTCCCCGTGCCGCTTTTACCCCCGAGGAACTTGCCGGATTGTGCATTGACTTTTACCGCAGAAATTATATTGAAGGGCTGTTTTTAAGCTCCGGAATTATAAAATCTCCCGACTATACGGCTGAGCTGATACTAAAAACGGTGAAACTTCTCCGATTTAAGTATGGTTTCAACGGATATATCCATGTAAAAGGGATTCCCGGTGCATCTGACAAACTTCATAGGGAAATCGGTTTTCTTGCTGACAGAATGAGCATAAACATAGAGCTTCCCAGCGAAAAGGGACTAAAACTTCTTGCTCCTCAGAAAACAAAAGAATCTGTGCTTCGCCCTATGGAATTTATAAAGAACACATCTATGGAAATAAAGGACGCGTCCCTTACCGCAAAGCATAAACAGCACTTTGTTCCTGCAGGGCAAAGCACCCAAATGATAATAGGTGCGACAAAAGATTCCGACTACCATATACTTAATCTGACACAGGCTCTTTATAAAAAATACGACCTCAAGAGGGTTTATTTCTCTGCCTATGTACCCGTAGGCAACCACCCTGTTCTTCCAAAAGATATTCCCCCTCCGCTTCTTCGTGAGCATCGGCTTTATCAGGCGGACTGGCTTCTGCGTTTTTACGGTTTTGAAGCAAAAGAAATTTTGAAAGAGGGGGAATCTTTCGATCCATTGCTTGACCCAAAATGCAACTGGGCAATGAAAAATCTCCACCTTTTTCCCGTAGAGATTAACACTGCCCCCTATGAAATGCTTTTAAGAGTTCCGGGCATCGGCGTAACCTGTGCAAACAGAATATATCGGGCAAGAAAAGCCTGTACTCTGGACTTTGAGGACTTAAAAAAGCTCCGCGTAGTGCTTAAAAGAGCCGCTTATTTTATCACCTGCAAGGGAAAGTATATGTTTGACACATTTAAATTTAACGAATCTTTTATTTACGATTCCCTTATTTACGGCAGTCCTATGTTACCTGCGGTAAGAAAGGCGGAACAGCTTTCGTTTTTTGACGGAAATTATGACCACCTTCTGCCTCCGCCCATAGAAAAGCTTACAGCCGCAAGCGGTCAATTCTGAGAAAGGAGTGTTTTTATGTCGGACTTTGTTTATCTTGACAATTCCGAAATTTGTTATATTTACGACGGCAGTTTTGACGGACTTCTGACAGTTATTCACACGGCGGTATATTCTCGTGTTACCCCTGCCTTTATAAGCACCGACAAAAACCTGCAGATTTCCTTTAATACCCGCTACCGCGAAGTAAAGACAAATCCATCTCTGGCAAAGAGGGTTTACGATGCCGCCTATAAAAAAATAGGAGCCTTCGGAATGCGAAGACTCTACTATGTTTTTTTAAGTTGCGATCCCCAAAAGGACATTTTAATCTACAAATATATGATGCTGGGCTTTAAGAACGGTGAAATTGTAAACTCCGCCCTTTCCGACGACACAGTTTCCTCCGCTTTTCAGATTGCAGCCACTGTTTCACGTGAAACAGAGAAGTTTCGAGAGTTTACACGGTTTTCCGTAATGACCTGGGGGGTACAGTATGCAAAAATTGCGCCCAACAACAACATTTTGCCCATTCTGATGCCGTTTTTTATAAAAAGATTGAAAATTATTCCTTTCGTACTTCACGACGTTACCCATAACCTGTGCGGAGTGTATGATACTAAGGAATGGCACATTTCCTCTTCCGAGGGGCTTCGTCCTCCCGAGAAAAGCGACCGCGAGGAGGAAGTTGAAAAGCTGTGGAAAGTGTTTTTTGATTCCGTTGCAATAAAAGAAAGGGAAAATACCAAACTGCAAAAACAAAATATGCCATCAAGATATTTTAAATCCGCCTGGAGCGTGCGATAAAAAAGAAGGATGTAAAAAGTCTACATCCTTCTTTTCAATATTCAACTTATAAAGATACTTCAATCTTTGCAAGTACGTCGCCGTCTTCTTCGCAAATGTACATTCCAACATTCTCAAGTGAAGGAATTTCTGTTTTCTTCAACTCACCAAAGAGTGTTTCAAATGTACCGTTCATAGAATCATATGTTGCCTGAAGCTGTGCTTTAGCTTCACCGGGAACATTGTCAATGCCTCCCATGTTTATCCAGATTGCCATGTCGTTACCGTTTGCTTCTATTCTGGAATCACATTCTATACCACTGCTCTGTTCAAAACCTGTTTCAAGCTCAGCAAGAAGAGCTGCACTGTTTGTCTCAACATATTTTTCAACGTCTGTCTTTGTCGCAGTAGCAGGAGCAGGAGCAGGAGCGGGAGCCGGTGCAGGTGTAGGTTCTTTTGAACCTTCATCCTTGCTGCAAGCTGCAAAAGAGAGTGCCATGACAAGTACAAGTGCCAATACGCCAAGTTTCTTTAATGTTTTCATGATTTTTCAACCTTTCTTTTGTTAAAAAGTATTCTTTTCTTCACAAACTATCAGATTTCAATGTCAACTGTTGCTATAACAGTTCCGTTGCTTTCGCAAACTTCATAAACAACAGCTTCGAGTCCTTCTACATCTTTAACATCAGCTATTACCATAGCCTTAAGATCTTCCTTCATGGAATCATAATATTCCTGAAGAAGTGCTCTCTGGTCGCTGGGAACATTGTCAAAGGTAGTAGAGCTCATAGAAATTACTATTTTGTTTCCTCTTGCCACAACTTCGCAGTCAACGCCGTCTGCGCCCTGTTCTATACCCTGCTCAATTGTTGGACCGTTTTCAGCTACAAACTGTGCAACAGCCGACGATGTGGGTGCAGGTGCGGGAACTTTTGAACCTTCATCCTTGCTGCAAGCTGCAAAAGAGAGTGCCATAACAAGCACAAGTGCCAATACGCCGAGTTTCTTTAATGTCTTCATGATTTTTCAACCTTTCTTTTTATTAATTTATTTAATTTAATTTAAATTAAATTACTTTAAAACAGTTTTTCCGCCCATATAGGGAACTAAAACTTCGGGAACGGTTATGCTGCCGTCCTCATTCTGATAGTTTTCAAGAATTGCCGCAACAGTTCTGCCTACGGCAACGCCGCTACCGTTAAGAGTATGAACATACTGCGCCTTGCTTCCCTGTCCATCCTTATATTTAATGTTTGCTCTCCTTGCCTGGAAATCCTCAAAGTTACTGCAGGAGGAAATCTCTACATATCTGCCGTAGGAAGGCATCCATACTTCTATATCGTACTTCTTTGCAGCTGTGAAACCGAGGTCTCCGATACAAATCTGTACTACTCTGTAAGGAAGACCAAGTCCCTGAAGTACGCTTTCAGCATCTCTTGTAAGCTTTTCAAGTTCTTCGTAAGACTCTTCGGGCTTTGCAAACTTAACAAGCTCAACCTTGTTGAACTGATGCTGACGGATAAGACCTCTTGTATCTCTGCCTGCGCTTCCTGCTTCTGCACGGAAACAAGCAGTGTATGCAACGTGCTTAATAGGAAGATCTTTACCGTCTAAAATCTGTTCTCTATACATATTTGTAACAGGAACTTCGGCTGTAGGAACGAGGAAATATTCTGTTCCTGCAACTTTGAAAGCATCCTCTTCAAATTTGGGAAGCTGACCTGTTCCTATCATAGAATTTCTATGCACCATAAAGGGAGGAAATACTTCTGTATAGCCATTTTTCTCGGTATGTGTGTCAAGATAGTAGTTAATTACAGCTCTTTCAAGTCTTGCACCAAGGTCCTTATAAACAGTGAAACGTGTACCTGTGATTTTTGCGGCTGTATCGGGATCAAGAATGCCAAGATCCTTACCTAAATCCCAATGAGCTTTAGGCTCAAAGCCAAAATTCTTAGGCTCGCCGAACTTTCTGATTTCAACGTTATCCTCGTCAGTATCACCGTCGGGAACAGATGCATCGGGAATATTGGGGATTGTGAGCATCATACGGTTAAGCTCTTCCTCTACTTCTCTTACCTGCACGTCTAATTCCTTGATTTTTTCGGATATTTCTTTCATTTCAGCGAAAACAGCCGTTGTATCTTCCCCTGCTTTTTTCATTGCAGGAATTTTCTTTGTCACTTCGTTCTGCTTTGCCTTAAGCCCCTCTGCTTCGTAAAGAAGAGCTCTCCTTTTGTCATCAACGGCAATTATGGCGTCAATATCCACATTTTCTTTTCTTCTGCCGAGAGCTTCCTTTACCTTTTCGGTTTCTCCTCTGATAAGTTTCAGATCCAACATTTTCAAAACTTCCTTTCGTGTATATAAAACCTTTTGTTTATAACAAATCCACAATACGGGTTAAATCCGCTACAGAATAGAATTCTATTTCAATTTTACCCTTACGGTTACCCTTTATTCTTACTTTTGTGCCATATTTTTCGGAAAGAGTGCGTTCCACATCGGGATATACGCCCTCCTTCTGTTCACGGGGTTTACTTCCCGTCTTCTTTTCTTTCCCAAGAGATTCTACCTGTCTTACATTAAGCCCCTCTGAAAGAATTTTCCTTGCGGCTTCAACTCTTTCTTTCCCTCCCGGAAGAGAAAGAAGCGCTCTCGCATGGCCCATTGTAAGCTTGCTTTGGGAAAGCATTTCCTTTATTTCATCCTCAAGAGAAAGAAGTCTTAACATATTCGCTATATTACTGCGGCTTTTTCCGACTCTTTCGCTTACTTTGTCCTGAGTCATGGAGAATTTATCCATCAGGGTTTTGTAACCAAGCGCCTCTTCAATTGGGTTAAGATCCTCTCTCTGCAAATTTTCAACAAGAGCAACTTCCGCAATCTGGAGTTCGTCATAGGTTCTTACAATTGCCGGCATTTCAGAAAGCCCTGCAAGTTTACTTGCACGCCATCTTCTTTCGCCTGCGATTATGCTGTAATAACCGTTCTGCCCCTCAACCACAATAATCGGCTGAATTACACCGTGTTCCAAAATCGAATTTGCAAGTGCCTGAAGCTGTTCACGGTCAAAATTCTTTCTCGGCTGGTCGCGTCTTGGCTCTATAAGGCTGGTTTTTATCATTTTTACTTCGTTGAGGTTTTCTTCAGACAGATTTTCCTCTTCCAAGTTGGTACTTGCAAAAAGAGCGTCAAGCCCCTGCCCTAAAACTCTTTTCATACTGTTCCTCCTATAAGCTCTGCGGCAAGATCGATATAACCTTGTGCGCCTTTGGAAGCTTCATCATAGTATATTACAGGTTTTCCAAAACCGGGAGCCTCGGAAATCCTTACATTTCTGGGAATGATGGTCTTATAAACCTTATCCGGGAAAAATCTCTTAACCTCGTCAACTACCTGCATAGCAAGGTTTGTGCGTGCGTCAAACATGGTCATCACAATACCCTCTATATAAAGTTGGGGATTAAGAGCTTTTTTAATTCTCTTTATGGTTTCCACAAGCTGACTTACACCCTCAAGCGCGTAAAACTCGCATTGGATAGGTATTATGACGCTGTCTGCCGCGGTCAGGGTGTTTATTGTGATAAGCCCCAGAGATGGCGGCGAATCAATAAGTATGTAATCGTACTCCTCTCTTGCCGTCTGAAGGCTTTCTTTCAGGCGGTTTTCCCTGCCCATAACGCTTATAAGTTCTATTTCCGCACCTGATAAGTCAAGATTTGACGGACAGATGTAGAGATTTTCATAATCTGTCGGAATGGAAACTTTTTCCATTTTCTCTTCATTTATAAGACAGTCGTAAACCGTCTTTTCGCAGCGTCTTTTGTCAATTCCCAATCCGCTGGTGGAATTTCCCTGAGGGTCTATGTCAACAAGCAGAACTTTCTTGCCTGCCTTCGCAAGGCTTGCAGCCAGATTAACCGTTGTGGTGGTTTTACCTACGCCGCCTTTCTGATTTGCTATAGCTATAACTCTGCCCACTGATCTCCCTCCTTTTCCGATATTTTTCAACGTTTAAATGTATTATAGCACAAAAATGTTTCACGTGAAACATTTTTTTATAAAAAAACGGATATTTTTTATAAAATACCCGTTTTTCTTATTTTTATTATAAATTCCATGTACTTTTCGCTGTCTTTTTGCAAAAGTTCTGCCTTTTGGCCGTTTTCTTTAAGAATGTTTACCGTCTTTTTAACAGTATTGGCACATAAGGTAAAATTCATTTTGGGCGAATTCTTCTTATTGAGCGCAAGCTCTCTGTTTATTTCCTTCACTAAAGATGCCGCTTCTTTGTCGTTTAAATTTTCTTTTATTATTGTTTCCGCAGCTTCATTCTGTTTTTCAACGTCGTGTATTTTAAGAAGTTCTCTTGCGGCATTTTTCGTAATCTTATTTTCCTCTATTTTGTATCTCATAGAGGATTCGAGCCTTAAAAACTTGATTTTATCGCTTATTTCTTCTTTTTTGACGCATAATTCATCTTCTATTTTGTCTTTTTTTACTCCATGGTAACTTGAAAGATTAAAATATGCCTCCGCTTCCTCAAAAAGAGACAGATCTTCCCTGTGAATGTTTTCCATAAGGCTTAGTTTTGCACATTGTTTATCCCCGGCTTTCATAATTATTGCAGGAACGGTCTTTAAGCCCGCAATAATAGCTGCACGGTATCTTCTGGTGCCGGAAATGATTTCATACCCGTTTTTTGTAGCTCTTAAAATGAGTGGTGACAATATTCCTACTTTTTTAAGAGAATCGGCAAGGCTGTTAAGTTTTAAAAGGTTAAAGTGTCTTCTGCATTGGTACGGATTGGGTTTTATATCCTCGATATTTATATCCTTTATCTTCTGAGAGGCAAATTTCATCAGTTTCATCCCTTTTACATTGTATTGTAATTAAATTTTATCACAATCAAAACCATATAAAAAGGAAAAGTTTTCGCCTTATTATAGCCATTTACGGCTATTTTCAGCTATTTACAACAAAAACGCAGATAATTTTACTTATCTGCGTTTTAACTTCTTTAAATAATGGGTTTTTTAGTGGGCATTCCTGCTTTTCTGGGGTATTTTGCAGGAGTTGGAATAACTTTTCTTATTATTACCAAACAATGATTTATTCCCGAGGGGAGCACCACTTCTTTAGTTTCTTCTATTTCTCCGCCCATTTCCCTTATTGCTTTTTTAGCACTTTCAATTTCTTCTTTCGGTGAGTTTCCCTTTAACGCTACGAAATAACCGCCTACTTTAACAAACGGAAGCGCGTATTCAGCTAAAACTGCCAAATCTGCAACGGCTCTTGCGGTGGCAATGTCGTATTTTTCGCGGAATTCAGGGTCTTTTCCTGCGTCTTCGGCTCTAAAATGTACTGCTTTTATATTTTTAAGCCCTAATTCGGCTATTACATCGTTTAAAAAGCCAATCCTTTTATTTAGAGAGTCAAGCATGGTTACATCAAGATCTTCCCTTATGATTTTTACAGGCATTGATGGAAAACCTGCTCCTGCTCCTATATCTATGAGGGATGCTCCTTTTTCAAGTTTTCCGCTTAAAATAAGGGTTGCAGAATCAAGAAAATGCTTCTCTTTTACCTCTTCCGGTTCTGTAATTGCAGTTAAATTCATAAATTCATTGTATTTTATAAGCATTTCCGAGTATTTTTCAAACATTTTGCTTGAATTTTCGCTTATTTCTATGCCCATATTAAGAGCTTCTTTAATAAGATCCATAATTATTTCCTTTCAGCAAGATAAATTAAGAGAACACCTATGTCTGCAGGGCTTACACCGCTTATTCTGCTTGCTCTTCCTATGTTTTCGGGACGCATTTTTTCAAGTTTTTGCCTTGCTTCTGTTCTTAAACCGTAAACTTCAGCGTAATTTATGTCCTCCGGTATGAGTTTTTTCTCGTTTTTATTAAATCTTTCTACCTGCTCGAACTGTCTTTTGATATATCCCTCGTATTTTACTGCAATTTCTGCCTGCTGCCAACAAGTTTTCTCCAATTCAGGTCTTTCTTTGTCGAATGGCGCTAATTCTTCGTAAGAAAGTTCGGGTCTTCTGATTAATTCTGCCAATTTTATGCCGGTGGAGAGGGTTTGACTTCCAATATTTTCCAAATATTGGTTAATTTCTTTACTTGGGGGAATATTTACTGAGTTAATTCTCTCAATTTCCTGTTCTATATTTTTCTTTTTTTCCAGAAATTTACAGTATCTTTCTTCAGAAATAAGTCCTACTTCGTATCCCGTGGGGGTTAGACGCAAATCTGCGTTATCCTGACGGAGCAAAAGTCTATATTCTGCTCTTGAAGTAAGCATTCTGTAGGGCTCATTTGTGCCTTTTGTAACCAAATCGTCAATTAAAACACCGATATAAGCTTCACTTCTGTCAAAAACTATAGGTTCTAAGCCCTTTAATTTTCTTGCAGCGTTAATTCCTGCAATAAGACCCTGTGCTGCAGCTTCTTCATAACCGCTTGTACCGTTAAACTGCCCTGCACCGTAAAGACCGGGGATTTCTCTCATTTCAAGAGAGGGACGAAGCTGCAAAGGATTACAGCAATCGTACTCAATTGCATAGGCACTACGCATTATTTCTACATTTTCCAAACCTTCCATAGTCTTTAACATATCGTACTGAACATCTTCGGGCAGGCTGGAGCTCATACCCTGAAGATACATTTCTTCGGTAGTAAGTCCCATAGGCTCAATAAATACCTGATGACGCTCACGATCGGCAAATCTTACAACTTTATCCTCAATTGACGGACAATATCTTGGTCCTACACCGTCAATAAGCCCATTAAAAAGAGGGCTTCTGTGAAGATTTGCACGGATAATGTCGTGTGTCTTAGTATTTGTATAGGTTAAATAACAACAAACCTTATTTTCTTCTTTTTCTGTGGTTTCAAAGGAGAAAGGAACTATTTCCTCGTCACCCTCCTGCTTTTCAAGACGGGAAAAATCCACACTTCGCGCATGAACACGAGTGGGAGTACCGGTTTTAAAGCGCATCATTTCAACGCCCAACTTCTGCAGACTTGCACTTAATCCGAGAGAGGGGAAGAGGCCGTCCGGTCCGCCGCTGTAACTGGTTTCACCTATTATAATTTTACCCTCCATATATGTACCGGTGGATAAAATTACGGCTTTTGCATAGAATTTTGTACCTGTGTGAATAGTAAGTACAAATCCGTCACCGTCTTTTTCAATTTCTTTTACTTCTGCCTGACGGATATAGAGGTTTTCCTGATGTTCAAGACGCTTTTTCATTTCTATCTGATAGGCTCTTCTGTCAGTCTGTGCACGGAGGGAATGTACCGCAGGGCCTTTTCTGAGATTAAGCATTCTTGTCTGAATCTTGGTTTTATCGGCAACTTTACCCATTTCACCGCCGAGGGCATCAATTTCGCGTACAAGATGACCTTTTGCAGTACCTCCTATACTTGGGTTGCAGGGGAGATTTGCAATAGAATCAAGATTTATTGTGAGAATTATTGTTTTCATACCAAGTCTTGCCGATGCAAGAGCCGCTTCGCAACCTGCATGACCTGCGCCTACTACGGCAATATCGTAATTATTTTCCATTATTGAGCACCTTCATTTTAAATATTTTTCTGAGGGATAGGAAAAAATGTTCAGAACGGACAAACTGAGCCAAGCGAAGCTTGGGTTACCCGAAGGCGTACATAGGTACGTCGAGAGGCGAAGTTTGTTCGTAGCAAAAAGATTTATTTTTGAAAAATCGAATAAAATGAGATTTTTCCACCTAAAAAAATTTTTAAAGATTTTATTTATATCATTTAAATTTGCATCTCTTTTTGCGTTCTGGGCATTTTTAACATCCCTATTTACCAAGACAGAATTTCTCAAAAATACGGTTTACTGTTTCTTGGTTAATGCTTATTCCCTCGGCTTCGCCAAGGAATGCCACAGCGTGTTCAATATCAATAGCACAAAAATCGCTGAAAAATCCGTCTTCAATGGTTTCTTTTGCTTTTCTTATACTTTCTGCAGCTCTTACAACTGCCTCAAACTGCCTTTCATTGGCAATAAATGCAGGATGTTCAGCCGTTCCTATTATTTCGGACACAGCCTTTTTAACTTTTTCTATGCCTTCATTTCCTTTGGCACTTATTTCTATATATCCTTCTTTACTATTTTCGCCTAAATCCGTCTTATTTGCAACTAAAATATGATCTTTTTCCGAAATTTTTTCTAATATTTCCTTTTCTTCGTCGGTTAAATCTCTTCCGCACTCGGTTACAAAGATACATATATCGGCATTTTTAATATAATCGTAGCTAAGCTCAACGCCTATGGATTCAACCACGTCCTGGCTCTCTCTTATTCCTGCCGTATCACCGAATTTCACGGGGATTCCGTCAATATCGGCATATTCCTCCACAACGTCACGGGTTGTTCCTGCAATGTCGGTAACGATAGCTTTCTTTTTCTCAATAAGAGCGTTCAAAAGAGAGCTTTTTCCCGTATTTGGAATACCGCAGATGGCACAAGTAATACCGCTGTTCAATGCTTCACCGCGACGGGCACTCTTTTTAAGTTCAATAAGCTGATTTTCTATATTTTCAAGCTTTCCTATAAGCTCGCCACCTGCAAAAGTATCAATATCTTCCTCAGGAAAATCGCTTGAAACCTGAATTGCCGCAAGGAGGTCGAGAAGTTCTTCACGAATTTTTATAATAGGCTTAGTTATTGCACCCTGGAGACGGTTAACTGCGGCATAAAGTGCCTCATCTGTTTTGGATTCTATAATATCGTGAACGGCTTCCGCCTGGGTAAGACTCATTTTTCCGTTTAAAAATGCCCTTTTTGTAAATTCACCCTTTTGTGCCATGGAAGCACCGTTTTCTATTAGGGCATCTATAATTCTTTCAACGCTGACGGGGGAGCCGTGGCAGCTTATTTCACAGACATTTTCACCTGTAAAAGAGTTTGGCGCACGGAAAACACTAACTAAAACTTCGTCAATTTCCTTTTCTTTTGAAAAAACCTTTCCGTAAACGATAGTATATCCCTCTGCTTCAGTTATTTTTTTATTGGATTTTACTATTTTTTCCGTTATTTCAAGGGCTTTTTCACCGCTTACCCTTATTACGGCAATACCACCCTTTCCCCGTGGGGTAGAGAGGGCACAAATTGTACTATATTCCGTCATTTTTATCAACTCCAAAAAAAATAAGAGGCAAAATGATTCTTCTCATAAGATATTATCTTATAAGAAAGACCTTTCACCTCTTTCTTTCAGTATTTTGTTATTAAGGGAATTACTCCTTAACACTATAAAATCATCAAAAACGGGGGCGTGTACCTCGTTTTTGATACCTTACAGGGGCTGGCACGATGAGTGCCGCGCGAGCGAAAGCCCCTTTCTCGAAAGTGAATGTTTTATTTATAAAACTTCGCTTTCGAAAGGATGGCGTTGCCATCCGCTTTACACACCGGCAATTTCGTTTTCTTTACGATTATAACGATATTTGGAAACGTAATCCTCGCCGTATTCCTTTTTCTTTGTTGTAATAACAATACATCTGTGAGGATCTTTACCGGTAGAATATGTTGTTACATTTCTGTATTCCTGAAGAGCAGAATGTATTATTCTTCTTTCGTTGGGATTCATAGGTTCAAGAGTAATGCTCTTTCTTGTTCTTGCAACGATGCCTGCTGTTCTCTTTGCAAGTTTTATAAGAGTTTCTTCTCTTTTTCCGCGGTAATTTTCTGTATCAATAGTTACACGGATATAATTTTCCTCACCCTTATTTACAACAAGGGATGTAAGGTACTGAAGAGCATCGAGAGTATCGCCACGTCTGCCGATAACCTTACCTACTTCTTCGCTGTCACCTACAATTTCAACTTTTACGCTTTCATCCTCGTAAGTTCCTTTAATTTCTACATTTATACCGAAACTTTCCATAACTTCTTTTAAATATTTTTCAGATTTCTGAAGAGGAGTAAGCTCCATTTTTACTCTTACTTTTGCATCTTCTGCACCGATACCTAAAATACCTCTTTTTCCTTCGCTTATAACTTCTATTTCTACGTTTTCCCGTGTTGTACCAAGCTCGTTGAGAGCTTCATTCACGGCTTCATCAATTGTTTTTCCGCTTTTTTCAATAATAATCATTATTTTTTACCTTTCTTCTTTTTTGCCTTTTCTTCTTTTATTTCTTCCATAGTGAGCAATACCTGTGCTTTTATTTTATCATTTACAAATTTGTTCATAATAAACTGCTGCACAATCTGGAAGAACGTAGATACAAACCAATAAAGGGACATACCAATAGGCATTGTAATTGTGAATATACCTGTCATTATAGGCATAATCTTCATCATCATACTTCCCGGTGCCGGAGCATTAGAATTTGTACCTGCATTTTGTTTCTGCTGCATCTGTGTCTGAACACCTGAAAGATATGTGAAAAGTGTTGCAAGTACAGGGAAAATCCATACGGTCCAGTTATACATATCAGCACTGGGAATCTTCGTAAGGTCAATTCCGAAGAAATTGAAGTTAATGGGTGTTTTTCCGATTGATCTTATATATTCATTTACTCCGTTTAAACCCCACAAACTTGTTTCCTGACTTTTTCTGCTTGCTCCGAGAGCTTCTGCAAGATCACCGATTTCTTTTCCGGACATTTGAAGAATATACTCAAACGGATGGTAAATTACACCGATAAATCCGAAAAGTACAAACATCTGTATAATCAGGGGAAGACAACCTGCCATAGGCTTTACATTGTATCTTTTGTATACCTTCTGCATTTCTATTGCAAGCAAATTTCTGTCATTTTTATATCTTTCCTGAATTTTATTTATTTCAGGCTGAATCATCTGAGTTTTAGCCATATTTTTCTGGCTTTTCAAAGTAAGCGGAATAGTTGCCACTTTAATAAGTATTGTAACTATAATAAGAGTTAAACCGTAGTTACTTACTAAATTATAAATAGGTCTTATTATAAACGACAAAGGTCCTGCTAAAAAATACATTTCTTATCCTTCTTCCTTTTTCCTTTTTGGAGGAACAGGGTCGTATCCACCCTTGCACAAAGGGTTACACCTTATAATTCTTTTTATAGACAAATAAAGCCCCTTTAAGGCACCGTGAACCTGAAATGCTTCAAGAGCATATTCCGAACAGGTTGGTGTAAAGCGGCAACAAGGTTTTTTTATTGGAGATATTCTTTTTCTGTAAAATTTTATTATATATATAAAAAAATTCTTAATCAATTTATTGTTTAAGTAAGAAGCACTCCGAAAGTGCCTTTCTTAAATCCTTTCCTATATCGTCAAAGGAAGAATCCTTACTGCTGCTCCTGGCAACAATTACAATATCATATCCCTCATTTAAACCCTGTAAAAGTCTGTAATTTTCTTTTATAAGTCGTCTTACCCTGTTTCGTACAACGGCACACCCAATTTTTGGAGAAACCGTTATTCCTAACCTGTTTTCTGTAAATCTGTTTTTTCTGTAGTAAACGACAATTCTCTTCTTCACCACAGATTTTCCTCTGTAGTAAAGTCTTTTAAAGTCACTGTTTTCTTTAATTGAAATAATTTTCATTTTAAAAACACACAGTGCGTGTGCCTCCAACTTAATTAAGCGGAGAGCACACGTCTGCCTCTCTGACGGCGTCTTCTGAGAACCTTTCTACCGTTAGCGGTACTCATTCTCTTTCTGAATCCGTGGTCTTTCTTTCTCTTTCTTACGTTAGGCTGATAAGTTCTGAGCATTTATCTGCACCTCCTTAAATTTATAAAAGCCATAAAAAAGGCTATTTTCACAACGATACCAGCTTAGTATATAGAAAATCACCTTTTTTGTCAAGAATTTTTTTAAATTTTTAATTTTTTAGCATTTAAACTGTTGAAATTCGACGCTATATAAGTTATAATATATAAGATAGGTAAAATAATATATATGGGTTATCAACAGGTTTTCTTTCATTTTAATCCTTTATCAACACATAAAACCCTTTTTCTTATACCTTTTACACCACTTATCAACAGATTTTATTAACACCCCTGTTAACAACTATAAATTTTTCAAAGGATGTTTTTTTATGACAGATTTAATGAGAATATGGACAGAGTGTCTCATGATTCTTGAAGAAGAAGTTTCTCCCGTGGGCTTTAATACATGGATAAAAGATATAAAGCCTGTTCAGAAAGACGAAACTACATTCAAACTTTCCGTAAAAACCGAAATAATTAAAAATATGGTTGAGATGAGGTATTGTGACCTTATCAGAAATACACTTGCCGAAATAACCGGTAAGGTGTATGAAATAGAATTTCTTATAGGTGAAATGATTGAGGAAAGGAGAAATATTAAACCTTCCTCGGTATACGACAAATATACTTTCGATAATTTCATTGTAGGTAATTCAAACCGTTTTGCACAAAGTGCATCTCTTGCCGTTGCTGAAGTTCCGGCATATGCATATAACCCGCTTTTCCTTCATGGCGGAGTGGGACTGGGAAAAACGCATCTTATGCACGCTATCGGTAATTACATAAAGAAAGACAATCCCGATGCAAATATATTTTTCACTTCTGCAGAACAGTTTACAAACGAGCTTATAAATTCAATCAAAGATAACAAAAACCAGGAATTTCGTGACAAATACAGAAATATCGATGTTCTTTTAATTGATGATATTCAGTTTATTGCAGGAAAGACAAGCACTGAGGAAGAGTTTTTCCACACATTCAATGCTCTTCATGAATCCAATAAACAGATTGTTATTACAAGTGACCGTCCTCCGGAGGAAATGAAAACTCTCCCTGAAAGATTAAAAAGCCGTTTCGGTTGGGGGCTTGTGTGTGAAATTCTTCCACCTGATTATGAAACAAGAATGGCAATTCTCCGTAAAAAGGCACAGGATGAAAATGTTATTATTTCAGACGAAATAATAGATTTTATAGCTGAAAGAGTTCCTTCTAATATCCGTGAACTTGAGGGTATATTTAACAGAGTTGTTGCATACCGCAGTCTTCTTAATAAAGAAATAACCCTTGATATGGTTATGGGAATATTAAGTGAATATGTAAAAATGGGTGAAAACGCAATAACACCCGAAAGCATAATTGAAACCTGCGCTAAATTCTATGACATAAGGAAAGAAGATATATATTCCAATAAAAGAACAAAGGAAATAGCTCTTGCACGTCAGGTTTCTATGTATTTAATAAGAGAAATTTTAGACTATTCAAACGCAAAAGCAGGCGCATGTTTCAATAAAGATCATTCAACGGTTGTTTACGCTTGTAAAGAAATAAAAAAATTGATGGAGAAAGATGAAGCTTTCAGATTCAATGTTGAAGGACTTATAAACGACATTAAAGGGAGTAATAATTAACAGTTTCCTGTTAATTAACAGAAAGCTCTAAAAAACTCATTTATTTATAAACAGTTTTTATCAACAGGCAGTTTTCCTTTATAAAGGCACTTTTACCTGTTATAAACAGTTTAAACATATACTACTAATACTTATAAAAATATATATTTATTATATATTGGGAGAAAGGATGAAAATAAAATGAAATTTTTCTGTGATACAAAAGCTTTTTCTGAAGCTATAAATATTGTTTCAAAGGCAGTTGCCGTTAAAAGCCCCATTCCTCATTTAGAGGGAATACTTCTCACTGCAACAGGCGGTACACTTACACTTCTTTCAAACAATCTTGAAATTTCAATCAAGACTTCAATCTCTGCAAACATAAGTGAAGAGGGAAGTATAGTTGTTAATTCCAAAATGCTCAGCGATATTATAAGAAAACTTCCTGAGGATGTTTGTGAAGTTACCGTAAACGATAAGCTTAATGTTTCTATTGTTTGTAAAAATGCAGACTATAAAATAGTAGGTCTTAATGCTGACGAATTTCCTCAGCCTCCCATGATTGCAAAAAAGAGCAGCATTACTCTTAAAAGTGACAAACTCCGTGAAATTATAGGAAAAACCCTTTTTGCGGTTTCTCTTGATAATGCAAGAAAAATATTAA
The DNA here is from genome assembly GCA_015068735.1 of Oscillospiraceae bacterium. Taxonomy (GTDB): domain Bacteria; phylum Bacillota; class Clostridia; order UMGS1883; family UMGS1883; genus UMGS1883. The sequence continues at coordinate 44,288 of SVJW01000007.1, read as the reverse complement.
CAGGCTCTCTTTATGAGATTGAAAATAATGTTTTAACAGTTGTTTCAGTTGACGGATACCGTCTTGCTCTTACAAAAATGGAGCTCCCCGGTGAAAATAACGACTCTAAATTCATTATTCCCGGAAAAACACAGAGTGAAATTTCAAAAATTATAAGCGGAAGCAAGGATGAAGATATTACTATTTCATTCAGCGAAAACTATGCTCTTATAGAGGGGGAGGGTGTTACAATTACATCCCGTCTTATAGAGGGTGAATTCTTCTCTTATAAAAATACTATTCCCTCTGAATCAAAGTATATTGTAAAGACAGATTGCTATTCTTTCAACAAAGCTATTGAAAGAGTTGAGCCTATTATTGATGAAGTAAGTAAAAACTGCGTTCGTTTCCGTTTTGAAGACGGTAAAATCATCATAAGCTGTGAAACAGTACTCGGTAAGGTAAATGATATTGTTGAATGTGACCACTTCGGTGAAAGCCTTGAAATAGGTTTCAACTATAAATATCTTCACGATGCAGTTTCAAGATGTGAGGGTGATGAAATTGAACTTAAAATGAATTCTCCCTTTAATCCCCTTATTATTAACTCCGTTGACGACGAAAGCTGTTTGTTTATGGTACTTCCCGTTCGTATTTAATAAATAGAAAATGTAGGGGACGGCGGTTTCCGACGTCCCGCAAAAGGACAAAATTATGGAAAAAATTGAAATTACAACAGAATATATAAAGCTTGACTCTGCATTAAAGTACTGTGGAATCGCTGAAAATGGCGCACACGCCAAGGAAATCATTTTAGAGGGTTTAGTTACCGTTAACGGTGAAAAAGAGCTCAGACGCGGCAGAAAGCTTTATAAAGGCGATATATTTAAATTAGATGATGAGGAATTTGAAATAGGATGAAAGCCTCTAATTTAGAACTTTATAATTTCAGAAATTATGAATATGAAAACATTTCTTTTACTGACGGTGTAAATATAATACACGGCGAAAACGGTATGGGAAAAACAAACATACTTGAAGCCGTATATTATTTTTCATACGGAAGAAGCTTTCGCAGTGGAGGAAAAGAAGTTATAAAAGACGGTGAAAAAGAAGCAAGAATTTCTCTTTCTTTTGAAAACAGGGAAAGAAAGCTTGAAAGCGATATAAAATTTCTAAGCGGAAAAAGAAAAGAAATATATATAAACGAAATAGAACTTAAAAAAACAAGTCAGCTGCTCGGTAATTTTATATGTGTTCTTTTCACTCCCGATGAAATGAGTATTATTAAAGGAATGCCTGAATTAAGGCGTAAATTCTGCGACAGTTCTATTATGCCACTTCGTCCGAATTACATAAGAGAGCTTATAAAATACAGAAATATACTCGCTCAGAAGACGGCTCTTTTAAAATCAAGGCAGTATGAAACACTCGATGTATGGAATGAAAAATTAGCTGAAACGGGTAGCCGTATTATGATGATTCGTTCAAGCTATATTGAAAGAATAAATCAAAAGGCTAAAGAAATTCAAAAAGAAATTTCCGGCGGAAAAGAGGAGCTTTCACTCCTTTACAGTCCGTCTGTTAAATCAGGTGAAAATTATCTTGAAAAACTTACCGAATACAAGGAAAAAGAGAAAGAAAACCTCTTTTGTATGGTGGGAGTTCACCGTGATGATATAGATATTTACATTAACGGTAAGCTTGCGAAAAATTATGCCAGTCAGGGGCAGATAAGAACTGCAGTTTTAAGTCTTAAACTGGCAGAAACGGAAATAATTAAAGAAGAAACTGGTGAATATCCCGTAATGTTACTTGATGATATTTTAAGTGAACTGGATAAAAATCGACGTGAATTTTTAATATCACATATAAAAGGAAAACAGATTATAATAACCTGCACAGATGTTGAAAATTACTTTAACGATAATGCAAATATTATAAAAATAAAAGATGGTAAATTGGTGATTTAATGTTTTTGCACATAGGTGAAGGAAAAGTAATTTCAAAAAAGAATATAATAGGAATTTTTGATTTGGAAAACACATCCGTCAGTAAAAAAACAAGGGAATTTCTCCGTATAAATGAGAAAAAAGGTAACACGGAATATATAGGATATGAAATTCCCAAAACATATATTTTGGAAGACAGAAAGAATGGCGAAAAGGTAGTTTTTACGCACATTTCCACTCAGACACTACAGAAAAGAGCAGAAAGGAATGACTCATTTGGAACAGAAAATTAACACTTCCTATGACGAAACTCAAATACAAGTATTGGAAGGGCTTGAAGCCGTAAGAAAAAGACCCGGTATGTATATCGGATCAACTTCAGCAAGGGGTCTTCATCACCTTGTTTACGAAATCGTGGACAACAGTATTGACGAAGCTTTGGCAGGCTACTGTACCGAGATTAATGTAACCTTAAATGCCGACAATTCCGTAACGGTTAAGGATAACGGACGTGGTATGCCCCACGGAATTCATCCCAAAATGGGTATTTCCACAATCGACGTTATTTTCACCGTTCTCCATGCAGGCGGTAAGTTCGGAGGCGGCGGATACAAGGTTTCCGGCGGTCTTCACGGTGTTGGTGCGTCTGTTGTTAATGCTCTTTCCACAAAACTTGAGGTTGAAGTTCACGATGGTGAAAATGTATGGTTCCAAAGCTATAAGCGTGGCGTTCCCGACGGTGAGGTTCATACAATAGGAAAAACCGATAAAACCGGAACTCAGGTTACTTTCTGGGCAGATGGTGAAATATTTGAAGAAACTGTTTACGATTACGATGTTCTTTTAAAGAGACTTCGTGAACAGGCATTCTTAAACGGTGGTATAAAGATTATATTCAAGGATGACCGTGAAGATAAAAAAGAAGAAATTCTTCATTATGACGGCGGTATAAAGAACTTCGTTTCATATATATTAAACGACAAAAAATCGAGAAAAGATACTCTCGAGGAAATTCACACAGACGTTATTTATGTAAGCGGTGAGAAAAACGGCTCCATGGCTGAGGTTGCTCTCCAATGGAACAACGGTTATGATGAAATTATAGAATCGTTTGCAAATAACATTTCCACTACTGAAGGCGGTACTCATGAAACAGGCTTTAAGGCAGCTCTTACAAAAGTGCTTGTTGAATACGGAAAAAAGTACAAGCTTATTAAGGATAATGAAGAACTTACAGGCGAAGATGCAAGAGAAGGTCTTGTAGCCGTAATTTCCGTTAAACTTGAAGAGCCTCAGTTCGAGGGACAGACAAAGACAAAGTTAGGTAATTCCGAAATCCGCGGTCTCGTGGAAAATATGCTTAAAGAAAAATTGGCAGATTTTCTTGAAGAAAACCCCGATGTAGGTAAATCTATCATTGAAAAAGCACTTATGGCATCAAGGGCAAGACTTGCCGCAAGAAAGGCAAGAGAAGCTACGAGAAAAACACCTCTCGGTTCTTCCACTCTCCCCGGTAAATTAACCGACTGTATAGTAAAAGATCCCACAAAGACTGAAATATACATCGTCGAGGGTGATAGCGCCGGCGGCTCCGCTAAAAACGGTCGTGACAGTAAGTATCAAGCTATTCTTCCTCTTTGGGGTAAGATGCTGAACGTTGAAAAGGCGAGAGAGGACAAGGTTTACGGAAACGATAAGCTTACTCCCGTAATTCAGGCGCTGGGAACAGGTATCGGCGGAGAATTCAATATTGAAAAGCTTCGTTACGACAAAGTAATTATTATGGCGGATGCCGATGTGGACGGTGCTCATATACAGACACTTCTTCTTACATTCTTCTTCAGATTTATGCGTGAACTTGTAGAAACAGGTCATATTTACCTTGCTAAACCTCCGCTTTACAAGATTTCAAGAGGTAAGAAGAGTCAGGTTGCATTCAGCGATGAGGAAAGAGACCAGATAAGCGAAGAAATGAAGAACGGTGAGCCTAATGCAAAGGTTGAGATCAGCCGTTACAAAGGTCTTGGTGAAATGAATCCTGAAGAACTCTGGGAAACAACAATGGATCCAAAAAACAGAATTCTCCTTAAAGTAACGCTTGAAGATGCACAGAAAGCTGATGAAATATTCAGTATTCTTATGGGCGATGAAGTTGAGCCGAGACGTCAGTTTATTGAAGAAAATGCACAGTATGTAACAAACCTTGATGTATAAGCGGATGGCAACGCCATCCTTTCGAAAGCGAAGTTTTATAAATAAAACATTCACTTTCGAGTAAGGGGCTTTCGCTCGCGCACCGCTCACCGCGTCGTCAAAACATAGGATGGTTTCACTTCGCTATGTAGCTCAGTTTACAACCTATGTTTTTCCTCTTCGAAAAGATTTCGTTATCACTGCTATCTTTTCGATATGTAATTAATTGCAAGGAGTTAAAAACGAGGTACACGCCCCCGTTTTTGATGATTTTACAGTGTCAAGGGGTAAATCCCTTAACAATCCCCATATCCTTTAGGATAGGAAAGGACAAAACGAAATGGCTAAAAATAAAAAATACGAAGATTCCCATTTCGAGGAATACTTCGATACCCAGACCATTGTAGATATTGATATTGAAAAAAGGATGAAAGAGGCGTTCATTGACTACGCAATGAGCGTTATCGTAAGCCGTGCGCTCCCCGACGTGCGTGATGGTCTTAAACCCGTACACAGAAGAATTCTTTATTCAATGTACGAGGAAAATCTTACTCACGATAAGCCTTACTTCAAATCAGCTACCACAGTAGGTAACGTTATCGGTAGATATCATCCCCACGGTGATGCTTCCGTTTATGATGCACTTGTAAGATTGGCGCAGGATTTCTCCATGCGTTATCCCCTTATCGAAGGTCACGGTAACTTCGGTTCAGTTGACGGCGATCCGCCTGCTGCTTACCGTTATACCGAGGCAAGAATGAGTAAACTTGCAAACGTTCTTCTCGAAAATATCGAAAAGGACACAGTAGACTTTGCTCCCAACTTCGATGAAAAGAGAAAAGAACCCACAATTCTCCCCACAAGAATACCCACACTTCTCATCAACGGAAGTAGCGGTATTGCCGTTGGTATGGCGACAAATATCCCTCCCCATAACCTTACGGAAGTACTTAACGGTGCAATGGCGCAGATTGATAATCCTGACATTACCGTTGAGGAACTTATGGAGCATATTCAGGGTCCCGACTTCCCCACAAGCGGTACTATTATGGGAAGAAGCGGTATCAGAAGCGCATACAATACAGGTAGGGGTAAAATCGTAATCCGTGCAAAAGCAAACATTGAAGAGCATAAGGATGGTACAAGCTCAATTATCGTTACCGAGCTTCCTTATCAGGTTAACAAGAAAATGCTTGTTGAATCCATTGCAAACCTGGTTAAGGAGAAAAAAATCGAGGGACTTTCCGATATTGATGACCATTCATCAGACCGTGTGGGCATCCGTCTTGAAATTTTCCTTAAAAGAGATGCAAATCCCCAGGTTGTACTTAATCAGCTTTATAAATATACACGTCTTCAGGACAGCTTCAGCGTAAATCTTCTTGCTATCTGTGACGGAAAGCCCAAAACAATGGGTCTTAAAGAAGTTCTTGATAACTTTATAACATTCCAGAAAGAAATCGTTACAAGAAGAATTAAGTATGACAAGGCAAAAGCGGAAGCAAGAATGCATATACTTGAAGGTCTCCGCATTGCTCTTGCAAATATTGATGAAGTTATAGAAGTAATCAGAAATTCCTATGACGATGCCAAGGAAAATCTTATGGCAAAATTCGGTTTTTCCGATATTCAGGCACAGAGCGTACTTGATATGCGTCTTGCACAGCTCCAGAGATTGAACGGCGAAAAAATCGACGAGGAATATAATGACCTGACTGCAAAAGTTGAGGAATATACGGCACTTCTTGCCGATGAAGTTCTTCTTCTCGGTCAGATTAAGAAAGAACTTACCGAAATCCGCGACAAGTTCGGTGACGAAAGAAAGACAAATATCGAAAATGTTATGACAGAAATCGATATTGAAGATCTTATAGAGGAAGAGGAAAGCGTAATAACTCTTACAAACAGCGGTTATATTAAACGTATGCCCACTTCCACATATACAAGCCAGCACCGTGGCGGTAAGGGTATAAAGGGTATGACCACCAAGGATGAGGACTTTGTAAAGACCATTATGGTGGCATCAACCCACGATAATATGCTGTTCTTCACCAACCGTGGCAGAATGTACCGTCTGAAAGGTTATCAGATTCCCGAATCCAGCCGTCAGGCAAAGGGTAGCGCAATTGTAAACCTGCTCCCCGTGGAAAAGGACGAATATGTAACAGCTCTCATAGCCCTTCGTGAGTTTGAGGATGATAAATACCTTCTTATGTGTACAAGAAACGGCGTTATTAAAAAGACTTCCGTTACAGATTATAATACCTCCAGAAAGGGCGGTATCATCGGTATTTCCCTTGATGAGGGTGACGAGCTTATCAGAGTTGAACTTACAAATGGCGAAAACGATATTGTTATCGGTACTTATAACGGTATGGCAATCCGCTTTAATGAAAAGGATGTTCGCTCTATGGGCAGAGTAACCCGCGGTGTTAAGGCTATCACTCTCCGCGGTGGAGATTACATTGTCGGAATGTGTCTCGCACAGGAGGATACACAGCTTCTTGCAGTTACCGAGCTTGGCTACGGTAAGAGAACTGAACTTTCCGAATACCGTGTTCAGTCCCGTGGCGGCGTAGGTGTAAAGACATATAAATGCAGCGATGTGACGGGTAATGTTGTAAGTGTAACCACCGTTAAGGATAACGAGGATATTATGATGATTACCTCAGAGGGTGTTATTATAAGAATTCCTGCAGACGGTATCAGCACTATAGGAAGAAGCACCAAGGGTGTACGCCTTATGCGTCTTAAGGACGGAGTAAAGGTTGTTTCAATAGGTCTTACCGAGCACGAGGAACCCGAAGAAGAGACAGAAGAACAGTCTCCCGAAAATACTGCAGAAGCACCTGCACAGGAAGAAACTGCACCTGCAGAGGAAACTGAATAATTTTCAGAGGTGAGAATATGAACGATTTTAACGATAAAAACGATACTTTTATATTTAAACCGGAAGAAGAGGTTAAACCTCACATAGACCGTACGGAAAGCGACAAATACAGCAGCGCAAGAAGAGGCGTGTATAATAAAAAGGAAGAAGAAAAGATTTCTCCCCTTATATATGTTGCGGCAGGACTTGCGGCAGTGCTTGTTGTAGCTATAATTATTGGATTGATAGTACTGAATTCCGACGGAAATAAAAATAATGCAAACAAACCTCAGGAACAACAGGAAGAGTTAAAAGGCGGCGAAACCATTTCCGGCGAGGATGAAGAAGAGGAAGACGATGAAATAGAGACAATTACCTACTACGGACTTGTTTTTAACAGCGACAGAATTTTCATGCTCGAAAGCGAGGAAGGTTATGCAATTTCTGCCGACCTTTACGATAACAGCGGTAAAAAGGTGGAAACCAGAAGAGTTCGCATTACAGAAGAAACGGAAATTCGTGACAACGGACAGCGAATTTCTATGGATGCCTTTATATCTGTTATTGAAAACCAAGGCGGAGACAAGAATGTATTCGGAAGTGAAATCAGGGAAGAGGACAGCGTCGTTACTTATATAGCATACGACAGCAGAAGTTTCGAGGAAGATATTCCCGAAGGTCCCGAAGTTCCCACAGAAGAACCTACCGAACCGGAAAATCCTCCGGAAGTTCCTACCGAGGAGCCGACTAACCCCCCGGCACCTATTCAGGGCGAAGTTGACGAGGATTCCAGCACCACAGTAACCCAAACTCCCACAGAATAAAAAGCTGAAAGCACCCCAATAGGGGTGCTCAGACTGTCGAAAAAGTCGGTCAACCGCAAGCAAACTTGAATTTTTAAAGTTTTTGTAAGGGTTTGCGATTTTCGACAATCCGGTAACAAGGCAACTTCTCATTCAATGAAAAAGATAGTTAAAGCCCTGAAAATCGCGGTTTTCAGGGCTTTTGCTTGCTTCCGTCCAAGTCAATCTCTACCGTACCCTCGTACGCCGACGAGCTTGACTTGAACAGATTTACCTTCCTTTTTCCTCGTCTGCCAGCGTGTCGATAGGTTTATCGACACGCTGAAGCACCCCTGTTGGGGTGCTTTTATTCTAAAAAATGACAAAATATGTTAAAATGTGTTGATTTTATAGCAAGTTAGAGTTATAATAGGAATAACCAAACAAAAGGAGGAAATAAAAAATGAACAATGTAAACAAATGGACGGTTATTCTCATTGCAGGAGTGGTAGCAATTGCGGCTTTCTTATTCTTGCCTTTGATGTCCGTATCTTACGGCGGAACAGAGCTTGCCAGTGCAACAGGAATGGATTATGTTTCCGGAGAAGTAGAACTTTCTTACATGGGACAGACTCAGACTATTGAAGTGGAATTAACATTCGACATGATTATCATGCTTGTTGCAGGCGCTGTTGCAATCTTTGCAAGCTATAAGAAGTCAGTTATGTCAGCTCTCATTGCAGGCGGTGTTGGTTTTGTAATCACACTCATCAATATTTTTGATGCTCCCGGTGGAGACGCAATGGCAGGTGGATCTGTTTCTCTTGGCCTTGGAATCTGGGTTCCCCTTATCTGCTATGCAGGTATTGCAGCTCTTGCTTGGATACTTAAGAAAGAACAACAGGCAGCTCCCACAGAAATTCAGCAGTAAAATCAAAAAACAGGACGGTAGGGAAGATTCCTACCGTCTTTTTTATCCAAAAATATATAAAAATTGTCAAAAAATGTGAAAATGTAACTGTTTTGTAACATGTAAGAGTTATAATATTGTTAACAACATAAAAGGAGGATATAAAAATGGAAAAAATCAATAAGTGGATGGCTATGATGATCATCGGCGCAGTAGCAATTGTTGCATTCTTGTTTCTGCCCTTTGTTTCTTTCATGGGTGAGAGCGTAAGCTTTTTTGACATGATGGAAGGTGCAGGAGATATGTCCTTTGAGGGAATCCTTGTTCTTCTCCTCATCCTTGGTGGCTCCGGTCTTGCAGCAGTAGGCGGCTGGCTTAAGAATAAGCTTTATGCATTTGTAGGTCCTATCGCAGCAGCTGCAGGTATGGTATACTTCTTGTTTATCTCTGATGCAAACCTAATAGATCTTATGGATTACTGGGGATTTGGTTTGTGGTTATCTCTTCTTGCTGTTATAGCAAACGTTGTGTTGGCTGTATACATCAAAAAAGAAGAAAAGTAATTGAATACATAAAACACCGTAACTTTTCAGTTACGGTGTTTTTATGTATAAAGAAAATCCCACAACCAATACGGTTGTGGGGGGTCGTTGCAAAGTCTTTATCTCTTTGAGTTCTATAGAGAGCGTCAAATATCGTTAAAAAACGCCCGAAAACGCCTAAAACAGTAGGTTTTGTATAACTTACTGTTTATTTTTTTTGCCATAAAGTGTGTAATTTTTGCAATATTGAATGTCGTGTTGTGGCAAATTTGTGGCAGGTTATTCTTCTTCTGCAGTTGTGTCGTCTATATCAGGTTCGTTCTCCGCGATAGGAGTAGAAGCGATGGCAACACCTACTAACATACATTCCCAGAATAAAGCTGTAACTCCTAACATTACTTTTATCAATCTGAAGTTCTGTTTTTGAAATTCTTTCTGTACTCTGAAGGGGTAATACCAATGTATCTTTTAAATGTTCTTCTAAATACTGCGACATCTGAAAAACCGCACTCCTGAGCAATTTTATCTATATTTTTGTCCGATAGAAGAAGAATCTTGGCGTGATGAAGTCTGGTTTCGGCAATATATTGGTTAAGCATCTTGCCTGTTTCAGCCTTGAAAAGGCTGGATACATAACTGGGATTCCTGTTAAATTCATAACATAGCGTGTTGACATTGAGAGATTGGTCTGCAAAGTTTTTGTTTACATATTCTGTAATTGCTGCGGAAAGACGCACGTTTGCTGTAAGGTTTGCAGACTTAATCTTGCAATAATATTCAGCCAAAGATATAAAGTCTTTATGGGAAGCGTTCTTTGGATTAATTCGATTTAAAAGATCAAGATAATCCGGAACCTCATCCTGCTCCAAATATTTAGTAAGCCCGGAGAAAATATTCAGTATTCTAATGTTAACAAAATACAAAAATGCGCTTGGAACAGATGTCAAATGCTTTAAAAAAACATTGTCAAGCAATTGTTTTGTTTCTTTTATATCAGAGCTTTCAAGATTTTGCTGAAGTGCTGATTCTGTGAACTCAAGAAATCCGTAGTCATAAGAGTGGTTGTTTAAAATATTGTTTTGGAAAGTCACAGCATTTTCAGGATTAATGTAATGCGAGCTTCGCAACTTTTCATAAACGGATTTTGTATTGTCAATATCTGCGAAAACATCACTTACATGCACATAAAAATCAAAATTAAGATTTTCTGTACAGAAATTCTTTTCTTCCACAAAGAATCTTTCTATATCAGGGAGAACAGATTTGTTGTTATCTGTACCTATTAAAATAAGAGCGGTACTTTCATCCAGCTGAATTAAAATATTTTGATACCCCTCTTCAGAATAATCGCTGAAGAGGTTTTCTACGGCAGAAAAAATAAGCTCGTCATCTCCGCGGGAAAGCAACCAATAGTTTTCATCAGCGTAATTTATTGTTACGAGTGCAACTACATAATTCTTAAATGAAAAGTTTGTATGATAGATGGCCAGAAGATTGCTGAATTTCATAGAATTATGATGATTGATAAGGTGCTTTTTCAGTGTTAACAATAAAGAGATTCTGCTTTGCCTGTTAATTTCAACTTCGGTTCTTACAAGCTTTTGGGAAAGCGACTGAACAGAATTCTTTATATATGTGTATTCATTTTTAGTGTTTTCGGAATTATTGGAGCCGGAAGAAAACTTTTTCAGCGTATTCACAATATCAGAAACAGAACGGTAGTGCGACTTTGTAAAATACAACGACATAACAATCGACAGCAGGATGAAAACTATAATAAGCTTGTAAAAATATGTTGTCATATTTTTTGCGGATTTATAAAATTCTGTTTCTGCTATGTAGTAAGAAAATCCCAGATGTGTCGGACTGTCGTCAAGGAACTGTATATAGGGAGTTCCATCAATTTTTAAGGTTAGCATATGATTGTCAAAATCGGGAGTAAGTTTTTCAAATAGGTTTTTATCTGAATCTTGTCCGTCAAAGAAGACAACCTCATTCAAATGATTGTAGATTATAATTCCCGAGCCGTGAGAATCATCGGATAAAAGTTTTTTGAAAATATCTTCATTTATATCAATAATAATGGTGGCAATTGTTTTATTTGCTTTTTTTACCGAATGAATGTAAAAAACATCCCCGTTATCACTGCGATACATTTCAAAATAATGATTGTCAAGAATAAATTCCTTCCAATCATTGTAATTTTTTTTAGGAGACATATGGCTTGAAAAATAATAGTTTTGATATTCCTTTTCGGCCGGCAGAATACCACCATCAATAACCAAATTATTAGTAAGTGGGAAATAAATACTGACAGTTTTTATTGAATCATAGGGAAGTAAAGCACGGCTTAAATCTTCTTTCAGATTTTTTATGTTGTAATAAACATCGCTATCCTCCCATACACGCTCTTCGGCAATGGAAATAAGATTTTCATTGCTCGATATCTGCTGTGAAAATGAATCAATGTTGTATTTAAAGGACTCAATATTTGCTGAAATCGCATTGAAAGTGTTCTCATGAGCTGTGTACAATTCATCCTGCAGTTTGTTGTTGGCGAATTGCAGCATATAATTCATAATTAATGTAAAGCACAGGAAAAGAGCGGCATAGGGAATCAGAATCGACCATATTATGCTGACATCAAATTTTCGGTACTTCTTTTTTACTAATGATGAAAACTTCATAGACAGGCTCCTCGGTACACTTAATTGTAATACAATTATACTAAACCGAAAACCAAAAAACAAGAGGTAATTTTTGAGATGAATAAAGAAACAAAAAAAGAAAAAACGGGTTAACAAAGCCTTTTTGAGTGCAATAGAAAAAAGAAAAAACCAAAAAAGACAAGAAATCGTCTCTTTTACCAAAGAAATAGAAAGTTGTTTTTTCAGATAGTCTGAATTAAAATCAAAATGTGGGCAATGTACACTTTTGCATCGCTCGGATCAAGCAAATTTTATAGAAACAAAAGGATGTGTAAATTTTATGAAAAAGGTAAAAAAAGCGTTATCGTTGTTTATGATACTGTGTTTAACGGTAGCAGCAATGTCAGGATGCGGGAAAAAGGAAAAAGGTACCAATGTTGATATTTCCGGCATAGAGTCAATAACAGAAAATACCATGCCCATTACAACAGAGGACATTACTTTAACCGTCTGGATTAAAAACAACTCGCAAGGATATGCAGCAGACTATGAAGAGTATGAAGTTGTTAAGGAAATAGAGAAGAGAACAGGCGTTAAGATTGATTTTATTCACCCTGTAGGCTCTGCTATGGAACAGCTTAATATTATGCTTGCTTCCGGTGATATGCCCGACATTGTTATGTACTATTTCGATGACAGTGCAAACATAGAGTATGTTGAAGATGGTGTATACCTTGATCTTACAGAGTACATAGAGAAATTTGCTCCTAACTTCAACAAGCTGGTTGCAGAAAATGAATCCTATCAGCAGCAGCTTGCTCTTATGGGCGACACAAGAACATATTTCCCCAATCTTATTGACAATGAAGAGTATCTCGGATACAACGGTTACTTCATCCGCCAGGATTGGCTTGATAAGGTAGGAATGGATATTCCTACAACTATTGAAGAATGGGAAGCAGTTCTTAAAGCATTCCGTGATAATAAGCTTGGTGGAAAAAATACAGTTCCCTTTGCAACAGCGGCTATAGGTGGTATGCAGAATGAAATCTTTGCTAGCGGATTCGGCTTGCCAAATGTTTCTTCAACCTGCCTTGATCCTGTAACAGGAAAGGTAACACACCCCGTTCTTCTCCCCGGTTACAAAGACTATCTTGAAACTATAAACCGTTGGTATGAGGAAGGACTCATTGATCCTAATTTCATAGCATGTACAGGACAGCAACTTGATTCTATGGTCCTTAATGGTGAGGTTGGTGCATTCTACTACGATAATAACAATGATATGCCCAAATATATGTCAACAAATCCCGAACTTAACCTTGTTGCAGTACCTTATCCCAAGGATAAGAATGGAGTTTCTTATGCTCCGGCATCTTCTGTAACCCAGACAGTTCAGAAAGCAGGGTCAGTTGTTTCCGGAGATTGTAAATATCCTGTAGAAGCAGTAAGACTTCTCGACTACTTCTACAGTGAAGAAGGATCTACACTTCTTCAGTGGGGTATCAAGGGTGAAACCTACGATATTGATGAAGATGGAAACAAGTATTTCACAGATTATGTTCTTAACAATCCTGACGGAAAAACTCCCACGGAAGCGTTTGCAGGAAAATACTTTGCAAGAAGTGGTGCTCCCGGTCTTACGCATTATAGCGCAATGAGAGCGCTTGAAGCTAACTTCAGCGATGAAATAAAGACACAGCGTGAAGCTTCAATTCAGTATTCTATGGAAAACAGCAGAGATGTAATTCTTCCGCCTATGGCTATGACGGAAAAAGAACTGGATTCTATTTCTACGGCAAGTATTGAAACAAGCACTTACCTTAGTGAAATGCATTCAAAATTCCTGTTAGGAAAAGAGCCCCTCTCTAACTTTGATAAGTTTATTAGCAATGCAAAGAAAATAGGGTTGACAAAGATTATTGAAGTTTCCCAGAAAGTGTATGACAGACATACAAAATAAGATGGTCTGTTAAAAGGTTATTATAGCTGACAACAAGGTAAGGAGCAAATTTATGGCTCCTTACCTTGTTAGGATAAGGAGTAAATAAAAAATGAAGAAAACCTCTTGTGAGAAAAAGTCATCAGGTTTTAAAAACTGGTTCGTGGATGCAGGTAGAGATCTTCGCAAAAACAAAAGTATATACCTTCTTATGGTTCCCGGTATTTTGTTTTACATTGTATTCTGCTACGCACCCATGTACGGAGTTTTAATGGGCTTTGTTGACTATTCACCCGCCCGCGGTATTCTTGGCAGCGAATGGGTAGGTCTTAAATATTTCAAAGAATTTTTTGGCGGAATGTATGCGTGGCGTGTTATCAGAAATACGTTGGTTATCAATCTGTATTCACTGATATTTGTGTTCCCTATGGGTATTATACTTGCACTTATGATGAATGAACTTCGTTCAATGAAGTTCAAGAAAACTATCCAGACCACTACATATCTCCCTCATTTCATATCTTTGGTTGTTGTTTGCGGTATGGTTGTTGATTTTACTTCATCAAGCGGTCTTATAACAAACATAGTCAATGCAATTACGGGAAAAAATTATACTAATCTTTTATATGAGGTTGATATGTACAGAGGAATATATATTGTTTCCTCAGCATGGAAAAACTTCGGATGGAACAGTATCATCTATATGGCAGCTCTTTCAGGAATCGACATGGAACTGTATGAGGCTGCACAAATCGATGGTGCGGGAAAATGGAAGCAACTTTTACATATAACAATTCCCGGAATTTTGCCCACAGTTGTAACAATGTTTATCCTGCAGATTGGTCAGATGATGACTATCGGTCATGAACAGACGATTCTTTTGTATAATCCCGTTGTGTATGAAAAGGCAGATGTTATCTCAAGCTTCGTTTACAGATACGGTCTTGAGAATGCCCAGTTCAGTTATTCGACAGCGGTAGGGCTCTTCAATTCACTTGTTAATGTTATTTTGGTATTTGCCGCTAACAAACTAAGCAAAAAAGTTACCGGCAGCGGAATCTTTTAAAGGAGGGGTATAGAATGATAAAAAGAAGCTTAGGCGAGCGTGTGTTCAATGTAGTCAACATAATTTTACTCATAATATTATCACTTGTTACTTTGTACCCCTTCCTGTATGTAGTATTTGCCTCGTTTTCAAATCCCTTGGAATTCATAAAACATGACGGTGCTTTACTGAGCCCCACCGGATTTTCTCTTGCGGCATATCAGAAAGTTTTTGAAAAAAGTGAAATATGGATAGGTTATGGAAACACCATATTTTATGTTGTAGCAGGAACACTTATCAGTATGATTCTTACTATTACGCTTGGGTACGGATTGTCCAAGAAGGACCTGAAGTTTTCAAAACCCATAATGTTAATGGTTTTTATAACTATGTACTTTGGTGGTGGATTGCTTCCCACATATATGGTTGTAAGAAATCTTGACCTTCTTGATACCAGATGGGCAATCCTACTTCCCACTGCAATCAACACATTTAACCTTATTATTATGAAAACAGCTTTTCAGGGAGTGCCGGAAAGCGTAGAAGAAGCAGCAATTATAGACGGGGCTTCGGGAATAAGGCTTCTTGTAAGCATCGTACTTCCTCTTGTAAAACCTACTATTGCAGTTCTTGTTCTTTATTACGCATCCTCAATGTGGAATTCATGGTTCCAGGCAGCAATTTATCTGAGAGATAATACTCTTTACCCCTTGCAGATGTATCTTCGCGATATATTGATAACAAACGAACAGACGGATATGATGCAGGGAACAGACAGCGCAGAGAGACAGGCTCTCAGTTCCGTTATTAAGTATGCAACCATTATGGTTTCTATAGTTCCTATGTTGTTCGTATATCCCTTCTTGCAGAAATATTTTGCAAAAGGCGTTATGGTAGGAGCTGTTAAAGGATAAGGGTAGCCCTTATGAACCGAGCCTGAGCGCGTCCGGTGGACGATGAAGCGAAGGCGCAGGGCTGTGCAGCGGTCGACAGAGGGCGAGGCAACACCTTGCCGAGCAAAATGTCGGACACCGCGAACGGAAAAACATACGGAGAGGCAGTCGCCCACCTACTGGCGACTGAAAATCCGATTGTGTTTACGACTAAAGGCTAATGGTTAAGAAAATAACAAATACAGAAAGGAGTGCGCTTTATGCGAAAGAAATTTATTAGTTTAATTCTATCGATGTGCATGATAATCTCATTAAGCATTTTTCCGACAATTGCTTCAGCAGAACAAAAAAACTGGGCATTAGCTTCAAACGGAGCAACTCAGACCGGTACAAAAGCAACCGGAAATATAATTGACGGAAATATGGGAACTTCCGACTGGATTGGTAACGGAAGTTATATACAGGTGAACTTAGCCGGCAGCATAAGTGTATCAAAAATTAATGTTTATACAACCAGCTATGCTCACTATGTTGCTTATTCTGCAAATGGAGAAACGTGGACCGATGTAGCCTACACTAACAGAGGCAAAGTAGCCGGTACAGGTTACTATCTTGTAGAATACGCTTTACCAACTGCAGCATCGGCAAAATACGTAAAAGTAAGTGCAGGTGCAGGAAACACTATTTATGAGTGTGAAGTTTTTGGTGAAATAGCTTCTACTCCTTACCTGAAAAGTATGGAGCTTTCTTCAGGAAGTCTCTCACCTGAATTTTCCCAGAATACTGCCGAATACACGGCTGAAATTCTGGATCTTAACAATCTTCCTTCGATAAACTATGAAACACTTGCAGCTGATGCAGAAGTAGTTTATACAGCCGCTTCAGAAGAAAACGGTTATAAGGCAGAGATACAGGTTAACCATGGGGGTTCTTCCTTTACATATTATATTCAGTTTGTACAGACAGTCAAAAATCCTTATCTGACAAGTCTGACAACTGAATTCGGAAGTCTTTCCCCCGAATTTTCATACTTAACATCTGATTATGAAGTAGTTATCGACAGCTTCTATGACCTTCCGGAGATTACATATGAAAAGCTTGAAGAGTCGGCGTCAGTAACTTATACGCCGGCATCAAGTGAAAACGGATATAAAGCTTCGATTGAAGTTTCTCATAACGGAGCTTCATTTACTTACAATGTGCAGTTCAAACAAGATGTAACAAATCTCTATCTTGCAAGCCTGACCCCCAGCACAGGTGTACTCAGCCCCGCATTCAGTCAGACTGTGACAAGTTACGAATCTATTGCAGGAAGTGCATCTAATCTTCCTGTTCTCAGTTATGAAACAGCAAATGAAAATGCAGAAACAAGCTTTACTCCTGCATCTGCGGAGAATGATTATACTGCAACAATCACTGTTTCTTACGGAGGCGGAGAACTTTCATATATAGTTAAATATGTTGTTATTCCTGAAGATTCAGCCGATTTAAGAAGTCTTAAGGTTTCAGAAAATGGAGGAGAGCCTGTTCTTGTTGCGAATTTCAACAGCAATACAACAGAATATGTACACTTTTCTGATTCTCAGGAGATGCCTGTTATATCTGCTGAAACTATGAATCCCGATGCTGCGGTAAGAATAATTCAGCCAACTAAAAAAAGACCTACTGCAATTGTATACGTAACTTCAAGAGATGAAAGCAATACAAAAGAATATAAAGTAGACATTGCAACAAACATTGCACTTGGTAAGTCTGCATGGGGTTCTTCAGCATATTCAGGTATGGATGGCGACAAGGCCGTTGACGGAAATCTTACCACTGACTATTTTGCTTCAGCGAAAGTTGTAGGCGGTGGTACATTAACAGTAAACCTTGAAGCGAATTCCAAAATATATGCCATAACGCTGAAAACTGTTCAGTCAGGAAGTGTTCAATACTATGATAAGCTTTCTGTTTCAATGGATGGAAACACATGGACTGAAATAGAAGGTGAATCTTTAAGAGAGGTTGCAAACTATCCTTATCCGGGTGCAGTAGCCAATATCAGAGAATTGGTTTATAGTTTCGCAGAGGTTCCGTTTGATGCAAAATATCTGCGTGTTTCGGGAACTTCAACATTGACTTTTAATGCAAGAGTCTCTGAACTTATAGTATACGGTGTACGCGAACCTATGGTTTCGGCAGATGCGTTTTTGAAGAGCATTACGTTAAGTGAAGGCAGTATTCCGGGATTTTCGTCCTATATTACAGACTACACAGTAAAGCTGGGAGAAAATGATGAAATTCCCAGAATAAGTGCAGAAACAGTAGACCCGATTGCAAATGCGGTTATTACTCAGGCAACTGAGGACAACCCGGTTGCAAAGGTTGTTGTTACAGCAGAAAATGGTGTTTCAAAGATGACTTATACAGTATCTTTTGAAAAAGAGCTTTCTCCTGCAAACAATGCATATCTTTCTTCTCTTTCAGTAGGCAGAGGTGTTCTTCTTCCTGAATTTTCTCCTGCAAATACAAATTATACATTGTATCTGGAGCCGGGAAGCGATGTGATTTCTGCAGACGAAATTACAGCAACAGCACAGATAAGCGGTGCTTCTGTAGTTAAAACAGAGGGTGATCCTTTAACTGTTTTGGTTACATCTACAGGAGGTACACAGTCAAAAACATATGTAATCGATGTAGAATATGCATCAGCAAAGCTTGCATCCTTGGATGTTTCGGGATATGAACTTTCTCCGCAGTTCTCCCCATCGGTGACAGATTATACAATAGAGCTTCAGGCGGGAGAGGAAATTCCCATGCTTGGAGTAGAGCTTGACGGCAAATATATCCGTCCTGTAGCTGAAAGCGGGGCTACATTAAATATAACTCAGGCAACACAGAATAGTCCCGTCGCAGTTATTACCGTGACAGATGGAAATGGCGTTCTTACACAAAATTATATAATCACCTTTAAATATGCACAGTCATTAGCGAATGCACAAAGCTCTGTTCAATCTGCAATCAGGGAATTTAAAGTATCAAACGATACGACAACTGATGAATTGATTGCACTTATAAAAGATAGCGTTACAAATGATGTCATAGAAGTTGTGGTGTCAACACCTTTTTCAATTAAAAAAGCCACAACATCAGAACAGGGGCTTGTTACCGGTTCTGTTACTCTCAGATATGGAGAGGAAAGTGTTGTGATTACTGTCAGAAAAGTAATTGACAAGCTCACCGGCGGAGGCGGCGGAAGCTCTTCCGGTGGCGGTGGTGGCGGTGGAAGCACACCCGATTCTTCCGATAAAGATAATAATAAGGAAGAAACTCCTTCCGTAGACAGAGATCCTTATACTGAAATAAGAGGTCATTGGGCAGAAAAAGAGGTTATCTATCTTGCGGAAAACGGTATCGTTGAAGGAAACGGCACTTCTTTCGCGCTTGCAGATACAGTAACTCGTGCTGAATTTATTACAATGCTTATCCGTGCAGGAAAATTTGATATAGTTGCATACGGAAATTCATTCGACGATGTATCTGAAAATGACTGGTTTGCACAATATGTACAGACTGCTTTTGACAAAGGCTTTATCAGTGGTTTTAACGGAAAAGTAAATCCCTTAAGCACCACAACCCGTGAGGAAGCAGTAAAAATGCTTGTAGGTGTTTATGAGAACCTGAAAGAAGAAATAGTTGTCAGAGAAGAAAAGCTTTTTGCCGACAGTGATTCAATCAGTCTTTGGGCGACAGAATATGTGCAGAAGGCAGTCTCTGAAGAACTTGTTCAGGGCTTTGATACAGGTGAATTCAAGGCAAAAGATACGTTAACCCGTGCACAAGCAATGGTTATGATATACAGACTTATAAATAATAACTAAGGAGGAGGATACAATGAAACGAATAATTTCTTTAATAATGGCTGTACTCATGTTATCAGCTTATGGCGTATCCGCTTCCGGATACGAAAATACAGATGCCTATTTTGAAATTACAGCATTAGGAATTATGCAGGGTGACCAAAACGGAGATTTACATCTTGAAGATCCCCTTACAAGAGCGGAATTTGCCGCTGTTATTACAAGACTTATGGGCTATGACAGCGCTATCGGTATGGGTGGATTTACAGCCTTTGCCGATGTGTCTGAAAATGACTGGTTCTCCGGCTATGTAGGTCTTATGTATGGTATGGGAATTATGAACGGTGTTTCAGAAACAAAGTTTTCGCCCTATACTTACGTTACTTACGAGCAGGCAATGAAAACCTTGGTATGTACTCTTGGCTATGAAACTACAGCAGAGAGAAACGGCGGATACCCGGACGGATATCTTAAAATAGGTACAAAGCTCCGTCTTAATGAAGATGTCGATTCATTTTCGGAATTCACCCGCGGAGATGTTATGCAGATGCTGTATAACTCCTTGGATGTAAGACCCCTTACTTATCAGGATCAGGAAGAAGAGCCGACATTCCGTGAAATTCACGCAGGCGGAACAAATGGTGTTTATTTTGGCAAAGGTGTTGTAAGTGCCAATTTTGAAACTTACCTCAACGCACCCAACTCAGACCTCGAAAATGACGAGGTTGAAATTGATGACAAGGTTTATAAGATTGGCTCTACTGATGCGAATCTTTATCTTGGTCAGATGGTTGAATTTTATGCTGTGCAGGATGAGAATGGATTAGGAGACAGACTTATTTCCGTAAAACCTCACAAATCCAACACAATTACAGAAATTTCATGGAATGATGTAGAAAATACTTCTCTTTCCGAGATAACTTATAGAGTTGACGGAAAGAAAGAAGAAGCCGATATTTCAGGTGCTAAAATCGTAAAGAACGGTCGTATTATTATGGCTCCGACAGAGGCAGATATTTCTGCAACAAGAGGAACTGTAAGACTGGTAAGCTATGATTATGACAAGTCTATTGAAGTTGTTTTCATTGAAGACTACAAAAATGTTCGTGTTAAGAATGTAAACGATGATGTGATAGAATTTGCAGAAGGTTTTACATATAACGGTGCCAGATTCCTTACCGTTGATTTTGAGGACGAGGATGTATGTTACACAATTCTGGACAGCGAAGGGAAAAACATTTCCACAGCAGAAATTGAGGAAGATGATATTTTGAGCATCTCTTCCGACCCGGATGGAGAGGTTTATCGCATTGTAGTATCTAAAGAGTCCGTAACAGGAACAATAAACGAACTCGGTGAAGATATGATCCTTATTGATGTTACGGAATGTAATATTTTTGAAGGTGATGTTTTCGACACGAAGCCAGGCAGAAATGTTACCGCGTATCTTGACTACAACGGATTTGTTGCAGATATAGAGGAAACAGAAGAAGAAAATAACTACGCATATGTAGTAGAGTCTGGCATTTATTCAAGAAAGCTTGAGTTCAGAATGATTATGGGTTCAAAGGTAGTATTTGAATATGAGGAAAACACAGATAATCCCGATTCAACAGACCTTATCCCCGTAGTAAAGTGTGCTAACGAATCTGTGGAAATCCTTACTGCGGCAGAGAAACTCAAAGTAGATGGTATAAAGGTAGATAAAAACGATGACATATACCCCGGACTTTATAGCTACAAGCTTAATTCAGACGGAGAAGTGAAGGAACTTAATTCTGTAGTCTTGGCAGGCGGCGGAAGAGGCATGCAGTACAATACCTACGACAAAACATTTTACCTTGACAGCAAAACACCTGTAGGTATAGATGAAGAAACAATAGTTGTGTGTCTGCCCAAGCAGGATATTGCAAGTGGTGAAGATGATGATGAATTTGCTGCAAGACTTGCTGCCACAGATGATGAAGACTATATGGTTCCTCTTGAAATAAGCAACAAGGCCAACGCCGTATCTTTCGAAGTATTGGGCTACGACCTTGATGCAGATACCAAGAAGGTTAACGTTGTAGTTTTCTATGAGACAATGAAGGCAGACAATATTGTGCAGGTGAATACAAATTCATCTCCGATAGGAATGGTTTCCGATATAAGATGGACACTCAATGAAGATGATGAATTTGTACAAGAAATAAGTCTTATTACAAATAAAGAAAAAAAGAGCTATATGGCAGCAGATATTGTCCCCGGGAAGAATGATGCTCTCGGCAATCTTAAAGAGGGAGATCTGATTTATTACGAGATAGGTCTTTCCGGAAAACTTGATGATGCGGAAGTTATATATTCTTTTTCTGAAGGAACAACTTCGTTCTCCAAGAACAGTGGTACATCGAATTATCAGGTTTGTGGCTATGTTTCTGATGTTTTATATGATGAAATCGAGCCGACATCCGGTAATCTTTCTACGATTATGTCTGTAGAGACACCTGCAGGTACAGTTCCTGTGACAGTTTATCAAAGAAATATCCCCGAGATGTTTGTGTATGACAGTGAAAGCGGAGAATTAAGAACTGCAGAGTTGTCAGATTTAGCCCCCGGAAGAGACGAGAACTTCTTTGCACTCATTCCTTTAGGTGGTAAGGCAAAAGCTTGTGTAATTTACAGATGACAGAAAGGGGAATGTTTATGAAAAGATTTTTAGCAACCCTCATCACTCTGTCGCTTGTGTTTAGTTGTCTGCCTGCGTTTGCCGAGGAAAATGAAGAACTAATTTCTGTAACCGAGGTAGGAGATGAATATTTCGCTCAGACAATATCCCGATATAGTGAAATGGAAGCAGAATTTAAAGACCCGCAGATAGAAGGATATACCGACGAAGACTTTTTCGGTGTATATAACGGCTCGGAATGGACGACACAGTCACTTCTTAATTATGAAGCTTTTCCTGAACTTTCGGCAGTAGAGGAAGCTGCAAAGGCAGGAGACTATGAAACCGCAAAAATCGAAATTCAGAATTATTATATAGAAAAATTCAGCCAGACTGATTTAACAAGAGGGAAGGCAAATGATACTGCAACTGTGAATCAAGCCATATTGATGCTTGAAAACGGAGGCGGTGCAGTTTTGGATTTCGTAAAGCTGACAAGGGAAAAGCAGGAAGTAGAAGCTGATGTTAAAAGTGCTGCATCAAATGCCATAGTCAGTGATTCAAAACGCTTATCCGTAGTACTTACTTCCATCAGAAAAGACGGAAATACCGCAGTCTTCTATTCCAAGGAGTCGGACACGGTTCCTTATCTTGTAGTGACGGTAAACGGACGAAACCAGACGTACTACCCTATTGCAGATACATATATTTCTGCAGGAGACAATTCCAATGAGAATTACGGCGGAGAAACTGTACTGTTGGCAGAAGAATCATATTCGACCATAGATACACCATCTCCTTTGCGTGTGGACAGCTTTACAAGGCGTGCGTGTTTGCTCTTCGATTTATCAGATATTGATGCCGGAAATACAATTTCCAACGCAAGATTATATATCAGCGGAAATATTATCGAGTCAAGTAATTCTGCCCGTCCGGAAAGCCTTCCTTCTTATAAGGACATTGCAGTAATAAGCGGAAGCGATGTACAGTGGGAAGAATACGAATACACATGGAAGAGTGCATCTAATGTTTTTACATCTCTTGATGGTGAATACGGTAATAAACCTTCGCAGGTTTTAGGAATGGATACTGCAAATGATCCATTAATAAAGCTTTACAATGCAACAGGGGAAGATGCATATGCTTATGCAGCCGTAAGAAATATTTTCAGTTCAATCGTTTATTTAATGACAGATGATACAAACAATATCTGGACACAAAGCACCTTGGCCATGAACCAGTTTGTGGCAGATTTCCCATATTTCGTTGCGGATTTGGCGGAAAATCCCTATGTGACTCCAGAAAAGTTTACACTTCTTCTTAAGTTTATCCATGCAACTGCCGAACGTGCGGTAAATCACTGGACAAATTCAGAAGAAACGAATAACTGGGGTGTTGTAAGTGCCAGCGCGGTTACTATCGCGGCACTTGTATATCCGGAATTCCGTGCAGCAAGGGGTCCGATGACTCCTGCTCCCGGCTCATATGCCGGTGGAGTTCAGGGTGGATGGCTCGAAGTCGGAAAACACAGAGTCAGCTACACGGCACAAAAGTTTTTGTGGCCTGACGGCTCCTGTATAGAGGTTTCATATTCGTACATTCAGTACATAATGAATCTTTATAACAGAATATTTTCTATTGCAAATGCAACTCATGTGAATCTGCGTGAAGTTCTGTCTGATGAGGTGCTGGATCAGATTGAAAAGTATGCTTATTATTTGATGGCATTGTCTAATCCTGCAGGAGGAGGCTGGCAGCAAGGTGACTGTCATCCCTCTACAGGAAACGTCCTCAGATATTACGGATTGATGCTTGACGCTTTTGCCAATCCTGAACTTGATTGGTTTACAGGCAGAGAAGAGGGAGACGGTGCTCCCGAGTTCCTGTCCACGGCATATGATTACAGTCGCAAAGCGACCTTGCGTTCGGATTGGAGTGAGTCTGCATTAGCGGCACAAATCAATTCAGATGGCGGAATGTTGTCCCACGGACATAATGACGATCTGGGACTGAATGTATATGCATACGGCAGAATGCTTCTCGCCGATCCTACTCAGAAAAACTATGATACATCGGATCCCGTAACAGCGTGGATGTATTCCACACAGGCCCATAACACTATAGAGATTAACGAAACTTCTCAAAAAACGGGCGTTATGGGAAATCTTCATCCGGAAAACCGTGAATTTAATTCTGTGTACAGCTATATTCAGGCAGAATCATTCAGTTATAAAGACCACGGAGGTTTGGACGAAAACTTTACAGATATTCGTGAAGTTCTTATGATTTCTCCCGAATATATAATTGTTACGGATTATCTTAATCCGGACGGAGCTGACGGTGCAGAGGACGATAACCGTTATGCACAGTTCTGGCACAGCATTCCCGGAGCTGATATGTCGTTAGATGATGAGACCGGTATTGTTAAGACGAATTTCCTGACCGGACCGAACCTTACAATAGCACCGGTTGAAAACGGTATTCAGTCTATAGGAAGTTTGCATGAAGGCTATTATGAGAATGAAAATCAGCTGGCTCCCTATGTAAGATATGTGAAAAACACACCGGGAGTTGCAACCTTCAATACTGTGCTTTATCCTACGACGGCAACAGAATCGGTTTCACTTTCAACGGAAAATATAGCCACCGATCTGGAAGAATATGAAGCAAGTTCATTCTTCTTTACGGTAACAAACGACAAAACCGAGGCGGAAAAAGAAGTTTATTACTATAATTTGCATGACAAGGAAAAAAAGGCACAGCGCGTTTTCGGAAAATATGAAACTGACGGAATACTTTCTCTCGCACAAAAGGGAGAAGGAAAGTATGAATATGCGGTTTTAAAAGACGGAACAATTTTGAAAGAAAAAGACGGAAATAATATTGTTTTTTCCGAATCAGCAGTTTCAGACTTAGGTGTAAACTGGAACGGAAATGATATTATTCTTTCCTCTTCAAAGTGCCTTATAAATTCAAGTTATAAAGGAACCCCGGAAAAGGAGATAAACCTTGCTCTTGGAAAAAGTGCAAGCTCCAGCGACCATTTCGTAAGCGATTATGTTGATAAAGTCTTTGACGGAAATATTGAAACCTTATGGACATCAGGAGATGAAGAAACACGGCCGTGGATTACCGTTAAT
Organism: Oscillospiraceae bacterium; assembly: GCA_015068735.1. Classification (GTDB taxonomy): domain Bacteria; phylum Bacillota; class Clostridia; order UMGS1883; family UMGS1883; genus UMGS1883. The sequence goes on along the minus strand of SVJW01000007.1, from coordinate 18,907 downwards.
CTGGAGGAGAAACAGTCTGTTTCAAAAGTTATAATTACTGATAATAGATCTGATGTTGACTATAAAATCTCTTATATGGCAGATAACGGAGATTGGGTAGAGGTTACCGCTATAAACAGTTATACGGATCTGCTTTCCGACACAACCAAGCCTGTAAAAATTTACAATTTTGTACCGGCAGAAACGCAGTATATCCGTATAGAAGCTGATAGTGAGGTTACACTCTCTGTTTATGAAATGGAAGTGTATTCAGGCCTTGCCAACGGAATTTCTCTGACAGATCTTTCTATCTATGCTCCCGATGGAGTTGCAAATGTTTTTGCTAATGGCGAGAGTGTTGCTTATTACAGAAACGGTGACTATATTGTTTTTGATGAAAGTAAAGCAGGAGAAGACATCGGAAATGGCGGTGCAGGAAACAGCGGAACAGGCGGCGGCTCCAACCACGGAAGCGGTGGTTCCGGTGGTGGAGGCGGTTCTTCCGATAGAGAAGAGCTTCCCGAAAAAGAGGAACCTGTTTCTCCCGAAGAACCTGCAAAGTCTCCCTATGAAAAAGAACTTTCCGGACATTGGGGAGAAACAGAAATCCGTGCAATGATTGAAAAAGGCATCGTAAAAGGTGACGGAGACACATTGAATCTTAAAAATCCGGTAACCCGAGCAGAATTTGCAGCACTTCTGATTCGTGCCCTCGGAATCCCCGAAAAGGAATACAACGGAGAATTTTCTGACGTAACCGGAAGTGAGTGGTATGCAGATACTTTGGCTGCTGCATATGCGGCAGGGCTTATGGAGGGTAGCGAAGGCAATGCACTTCCCAATGATACCCTTACCCGTGAACAGATGGGAAAAATGCTTGTCAGCGCGAAGGAATACCTTGGTGATGAAATAATGACCGAGGAAGAAATCAGTTTTGCCGACAGTAATGAAATAAGTGCATGGGCATTTTCCTATGTGGCGAAAGCCGTGAACGGCGGTCTTATGAATGGAATGGGAAATAATATGTTCTCTCCTAAGGGAACAGCCCTTCGCGAGCAGGCATTTGCTGCAATTTACAGACTCATTAGTTAACTATGTCGGATGACATAAAAAATATATTTATGAGGTGAAAAAAATGAAGAAAATTTTAAGCTTAATGGTAACTTTATGTATGCTTATAGCGTGCATAGCAGTACCGATGGTGGCTTCGGCAGATGGGGAAACAAACTATGCCCTTGCAAGTAACGGAGCAACAGTAACAGAAGAATATGAAAACGTGATAGACGGGGATACTTCTAATTCGGTGACTCTCAATGCCTATCCTTCGTCGTTTATAGTTGAGTTTGAAAACTATGTGGATATATCGTCCTTTATCATACATACCAACTCAACAGGCTATCACTACGGGTACGAGTACTCATTTGATGGTGTTACATGGACCGGATTGAACAAAGGAAAAGAGTGTGAAGTAGCAATTAACACTGCTAATAAGACACACACCGTAACTCTTACGATAGAAGATGCCGTTGCTAAGTATTTAAAAATTGTCAATGTAACTACAAGTAATCGTTCTATATATGAACTTGAAGTATACGGAACAGAAATAACAGGTTTCCCTTATTTAAAGAGCCTTACCTCGGATAGTGGCGTATGGTCTACTGAATTTGACCAGAACACCACATCGTACGAGGTTCAGGTTATTGATTTTGCTAATCTTCCTGTGCTTACATATGAAGCTCTTATGGCTGATGCAACAGTAAATTACACAGTAGCATCTGCTGATAACGACTACACAGCAACAATTGCTGTTACTCACGGCGGAAGCACAACTACATATACTGTTCAGTTTGTGCCCTTTAACTTTGCCCATGCAACTAACGGAGCAACAGTGACAGCAGGATATGAAAACGCAATAGACGGGAATACTTCTAATTCGGTGACTCTCAATGCCTATCCTTCGTCGTTTATAGTTGAGTTTGAAAACTATGTGGATATATCGTCCTTTATCATACATACCAACTCAACAGGCTATCACTACGGGTACGAGTACTCATTTGATGGTGTTACATGGACCGGATTGAACAAAGGAAAAGAGTGTGAAGTAGCAATTAACACTGCTAATAAGACACACACCGTAACTCTTACGATAGAAGATGCCGTTGCAAAGTATTTAAGAATTGTCAATGTAACTACAAGTAATCGTTCTATATATGAGCTTGAAGTATACGGAACAGAAATTACAGGATTCCCGTATCTTAAGAGCCTTTCCTCTGCAGCAGGTACATGGAGCACAGCTTTTGCACAGAATACAACCTCTTACAAGGTTCAGGTAGACAGCCTTGACAGCTTACCCCAGTTAACATATGCTCCCCTTATGGCAGATGCAGAAGTAGTGTATACAGAAGCTTCTGCAGACAACAACTATACTGCAACAATTGCAGTTACTCATGGGCAGGAAACTCTTACATATACAGTTCAGTTTGTTCTTTATAACTGGGCACTGCCGGCAAACGGAACAATAATATCCGGAGCTAATGATGCGGCTGGTATAGCAGATGGTGATTTGGGTACTTATTGCTATCTTAAGAATGCTACTCCCGTTACATTCACACTTGCAGATTACACAAGCATCGATTCTATCAGATTCTATTCCGAAAGCCGTATAGCAGAACAGTATGAATTGTCATATTCTCTTGACGGAGCAAACTGGACTAAGCTTGTTCACTCGGAAAATTGTACAGTTATAAAATCTGCAGAAGCAGCTTGGCTTACATATGTGCCTTATCTTCCTGTAACTGCAAAATATGTAAAGATTGCTAAGGTTGGAGGTACAAGTGCGGGCTTTGTAGTACACGAATTTGAAATCAGCGGAAGCAAAGTAGAGGAATCCTATACAGCAAATTGTGCCGTTTTAGGCAGTCAGGTAATTGCAAATGTTACTTTCTTGAATAATACTCAGGCTGCAGAAGCAGACAAATATTATCTCATGGCAGTTTATGTTGGTGAAGAAATTCACGAAATTATTCCTGTAAATAAGGCAGGCGTTTCAGTAGGAGCAGGCGTAGCTGTATCAACAGATTTTGCTACAACAAAAGCACTCCCCGAAGATACTGACGTAACAGCAAGACTGTTCGTATGGTCAGATCCCGCAACAATTGTTCCCGTTAGAACACCTATTGATTTAAAATAATAACTTTAATAAACGGCGGCGACATAGGTGCCGCCGCAGCGTGTCGATAAACTTATCGACATGCTGACAGACGAGAAAAAAGGAAGGTAAATCCGTTCAAGGCAAGCTCGTCGGCGTACGAGGGTACGGTAGAGATTGCCTTGAACGGAAGCAAGCAAAAAGCCCTAAAAACTGCAGTTTTAGGGCTTTACTCAATATTTGTTTTTAACAAACAGTCGTTCTATTAACGGGTTGTCGAAAATCGCCAACCCCTACGAAAATTTTAAGAATTCAAGTTTGCTTGCGTTTGACCGACTTTTTTGATAGTCTGCGGCGACATAGGTGCCGCCGTTTATTCTATTAAAAGGACAGATTATATGATTACAAACAACAACTTAACTTTAAAAATAACAGCAGGCAAAATATCAGATGGCTTCAAAGCCGAGATTGTTGCCGATAACATAAAAAATATAAGCTGGAATGTAAAGGATGCAAACGGCGAAATAAAGGCGCAGGGAAGTGGTAGCGATACAACCATTTCAGCTATCTATGACGCAGAAGCATGGTCAGTGGAAAAGCCTGTTCTTTATACCTTTACCGCCTGCGTTACATATGAAAATGGAGAAACAGAGGAGATTTCCGACCGCTTCGGTTTCAGATATTTTGAAACCGATGAAAAGTATATCTACCTTAACGGTTTCCCTTTCTATATGCGTGCATATATCCGCGGTGCGGCAGCACACGAACATCAGAACAACTGCAATTTATCAGAAATTGAATTCTACAGAAAGAATATCCGTATGGCAAAAAGCTACGGCTTTAATACCATCCGGTTCCATTCAGTAATTCCTCCCGAGGAATGCTTTAAAGCAGCAGATGAAGAAGGTATTCTCATTCATATTGAAATGCGAAAGGAAAATGATGACTATAACAATCTTCAGGAAATGCTCTACGGTAAAAACGACTTTATCACAGATGAAGCACTTCTTGAAATCATACATTCACTGTATAATCATCCGTCGTTTATGGTGTATTGCGTAGGTAACGAAATAAGAGAGCCCGGCAAGAAACCCAGAATTAAGGAAATCCGTGACTTTATAAAAAAGCACGACCCCACTCGTCTCTTCATCGATACTTGCGCTCACGGTGAATATGACCGTGACGGTGTGGATTTCGACGTTCAGCATATGGGATATTTCTTCCCCTACGGAAAACACGCTGATATGTTCTACAATACAGATAATCTCCTTTGCTTCGGTACTGTAAACAACCGTGAAATGGTAAAGGAAGACGGTAATGCAAAAATCCGCAGAGGAATAGCTTTTAAACGTCCTCTCATTGCTCATGAAGTATGCCACTATACATCATGGAGAGATTATTACGCATTAAAGGAAAAGTTTGAAAAGTACAATATCCCTGCACCCTGGTGGGTAGATGAAGAAATAAAGATGCTTGAAGCAAAAGGGTATAAAGAGAACTTCAAGGAAACCTTGCAGATAACAAAGGACTTCCAGTTCAGATGCTGGAAAACAGCACTTGAGGGAATAAGAGCAAGCAATCTTCTTTCAGGCTTCCATATGCTTCAGTTTGCAGATACCGATAAGTATGAAAACTCTAACGGTGTTGTAGACTGCTTTGACGATCCCCACGGAATAAGTCAGGAAGAGTTTAGGAAGTTTAATGCAGACACAGTAGTTCTTGCAAGACTTCCCAAACAGGTATTCAATACAGAAGAAACAGTAAAGATTCCCGTACTGCTTTCCCAGTATATGATAAATCCTCCCAAGACAGGTGCTTTCTCGTATAAACTTGAGGGAAGAAAAATCTACAACGAAGGTACACTTACAGACGTAGATACATATAAATCGGGACTTTACACACTTTGCTCCTTGGAAATTAAACTTCCCAAAACAAAGAAAGCAGAAAAGCTTACGCTTTCCTGCAAGATTGATTTTGAAGACGGAAGTATGTGTGAAAACAGTTGGGAAATGTGGGTATTCCCCGAAACAGAAGCAAAGACAGAAAACCTTATTATTACAGACAAGCTTGATGATGAGCTTTTTGAAAAGCTTGAACAAGGCAAGACAGTAATGCTTACATACAGAGAGAATTGGACAAGACATCTTCTTGACAAATCACAGAAAGCACCCAAGTATGCATTCAGAGCAGTATGGGAAAGATACAAGGGAGTAATCTGGGACAGAGGAACAATCAACGGAGGCTTTGACGATAAAGAGCTTCTTAACAAGTATGGTTTCGTAACAGACGGACAGATAAACTTCCAGTATTATAACCTGATAGACGACTGTGACAAGATAAATCTTGATGATTTTCCTGTAAAAGTCAAGTCAATTGTATCGGGACTTGATAAAGCAAACCGTGACAGATTTGACGCAACAAAGTTCAGACTTCCTGAGCTTATGTACGACAGAACGATGAGATATTTCAGCTATGCGTTTGAAATGAAAGTAGGCAAGGGTAAACTTCTTGTAACAGGTTTTAACTTTACAGATATGGAAAACCCTGCAGTAAAGGCAATGTTCAATACTCTTGTAAGCTACTGTAATTCAAAGGATTTTGCACCGACAGCAGAAATCGGTGTAGAAGAGCTTAAAACATATCTTCTCTATGTAGCTCAGTCAAAGCCAAACAAAGAAGGTATGATGACACAGTACTGGCAGCTTGATGCAGAGCCAGTAGAGAGTATGGCTTATTGGGAAGAGTCGGAACGGTATTTGAGAGAAGACTAAAAGGGAGAAAATGAAATGTTTGATTTTAAAAAAGCTACTGAGAGAGACAGCGAATTCATAAACAGCACATGGGAAAAGCTTGACAAAAAGCTTTGTGTAATTGCCGAGCGTTCAAGGGATAAAATTCCGTACACAACCATAGACGGAGTACATACAGACCGCGCAAAGGAAGAGATCTGCTGGTGGACAAACGGCTTTTGGGGCGGACTTATGTGGCTGATGTATATCGGAACAAAAAATGACACATATAAAATTTCTGCCGAAAGAAACGAAGAAATCCTGGATAAAGCTTTTGAAACTTTCTGGGGGCTCCATCACGATGTAGGTTTTATGTGGCTCCTTACAGCAGGTGTAAATTATCGCCTGACAGGTAATGAAAAGTCAAAAGTAAGGACAATGTATGCCGCAAATCAGCTTGCCTCTCGCTATAACGCAGTCGGGGAGTTTATACGCGCGTGGAACCTTGACCCCTGCGTTACCATTATTGACTCAATGATGAACATACCGCTTCTTTATTGGGCTTCACGGGAACTTAATGAACCTCGATTCAAGCATATTGCGACTAAACACGCAGATACAACCATTCAAAATCATATCCGTCCCGACGGCTCGGTAAAGCATATCTGTGTTTATGACCCGGAGTCCGGAGAATATCTTGAAAATCTTGCGGGGCAGGGCTATAGCGTAGATTCCTCTTGGTCAAGAGGTCAGGCGTGGGCACTTCACGGTTTTACGCTCAGCTACATTCATACAGGAGAGAAAAAGTATCTTGATGCAGCAAAGAAAGTTGCTCATTACTTCATAGCAAGTGTATGTGGCGATTATCTTCCCAAGGCGGATTTCCGTTCTCCCGAAGAGCCGGTTCTATACGATTCTACGGCAAGTGCCTGTGCGGCTTGCGGACTTCTTGAAATTGCAAGAAATGTGCCTCAGTACGAGGGGCAGATGTACTATAACGCGGCAATAAAGCTGTTAAAAGCCTTGGATGAAAACTGCTGTAATTACAGCCTTGACGAGGATAGTGTTGTAGGGTTAGGTACCGAGCGTTGGACAGATGCCCCCGATGCTATCGGGAAGACGGCGAATATCCCCATAATTTACGGCGATTATTACTTTGCGGAAGCTATTTATAAGTTAAAGGGCTTTGATTTGCTTTTTGAGTGAGGAGATATTTTGATGAAAATGTTAAATGAAATGTTTGCTCCGGCAAGCCTTGATAACGGATTCAAGATGAATGGTTATTGGGTATGGTGCGGAAGTGTTGTCAAAGGCGAGGATGGAAGATATCATATGTTTGCCTCTCGCTGGAGAAAAACTCTTCCTATGCATCCCGGATGGCTTCTTGAAAGCGAAGTCGTAAGAGCGTCTTCCGATACTCCCGATGGAGCATTCCGATTCGAAGAGGTGGTTCTTCCGTCAAGAGGAGCGCAGTTCTGGGACGGAAGAAGTACACATAATCCTCATATTATCAAGTACAAAGATAAATATGTTCTTTACTATATGGGCACAACGCATCCTTTCTGTGATGTTAAAGAAAACGAAACAGTTTCTACAACAGATCCGCGTGTCATATGTGCCCGTGCCAATAAACGAATAGGTGTAGCAATAAGCGATAGCGTTTTTGGTCCGTGGAAAAGACTTCCCGAGCCGGTGCTTGATACAAGACCTGAGTGTTTTGATAATTTCCTGGTATCAAATCCCGCGCCTTGCGTTATGCCCGACGGGAAGATACTTCTCATCTACAAGTCCAGAAGCTATGCTAAAAAACCTTATCCTGAATTTTTACACGGGAAGATGCTTTTCGGAGCAGCTGTTGCAGCTGCTCCATGGGAAAAACACAGGGCAGTTCTCGACAAGCCTCTTTTTGACGGCTCAGGTTATGAAGTGGAAGACCCGTTTGTATGGTACGATGAGAAAGGGTATCATCTTATGGCAAAGGATATGAACGGTAACATTTGCGGAGAAAAATACGGAGGAGTTTATGCAAACTCAGAAGACGGATTTTGTTGGAATTTTGAAATAGGAAAGAAGTTTTATTCGCGCAAGCTTTTGTTTGATGACAAGACAGAGCGTGAACTTGGAAATATGGAAAGACCTTTTATCCTTTTTGAAAACGGACAGCCGATATGTACATATTTTGCGGTGTCTGACAGTACGGACGGTCTCGGATTCCATACTTGCAAAAACACATGGAATATGGCACTTCCAATTAAAAAATAAAAGAAAATGGCGAAAAAATCTCCAGACGAACTTGTTGACGGATATAATCATACATCGGTTTTTCGTACTATTGTTTTTATCGTAGAGAGGTGCATTTTAAGAAAGGAGAATAAAAATGTTTTCATTTTCAAAGTTTGAAAGTGGACAGTCAAATATTTTTTGCAAAAAAGAAAACCACGCATTGGTATCAAGCAACTACTACAAAGAAGCGTTGTCGGAGGATTACGAAGTCATTGTAAACGGAGAGAAAGTTCCTGTTTATACATGTTGTATTTCAAAATATCCTTTTAATACAGAATGGCCGGGATATCAAAGACCTATTGAACAGACAGAAACGGCATCTTTTGTAAATCTGGTCAGCGATGAGGAACTCAAGGTGGAAGTTGTAGTTAAGAAAGAGTACAAAAAGCTGATTTTAAAACCTTATTCCAGGAATATTTCTTACGAAGAAGATAATGGAAAAATAAAATTTACTCTTTCTGAAAACGGACAATTTGTTTTAAATACAGATTCTTATCATCATTGTCTGTATATCTTCAACAGCAAACCTATTACACCTCCTGAAAAGGAATCGGTGACTTACTATTTCGGACCCGGTGTACATATGACAGGAAGAATCGTACTTTCTTCAAACGAAAGCGTATATATTGATAAGGATGCACTGGTGTTTGGATGTATCTACGCAAAAAATGCTGAAAACATACACATTTTTGGAAACGGACTTCTGGACGATATAGGAGAGGGACGAATTGAAGAAAAATGTTATGAAATGTTTACTAACGGCAATCTTAAATTTTACGATTGTAAAAATGTAAATATTGAAGGTATAATGATGAGAAATTCGGCTATATGGTGCGTGAATGTTTTTCATTGTTTTAATGTTATGCTTGACGGTATTAAAGTTTTTGGCCAGTGGAGATATAATGCTGACGGGGTTGATATCGTTAATAGCCAAAATGTGACATTAAGAAACTCTTTTATACACTCTTTTGATGACACTGTTACAATAAAAGGTGTAGATTTATATGCAAAAACCGATAACGAAAACATTCTTACTGAAAATTGCGTGCTGTGGTGTGATTGGGGGAAAACTTGCGAAATAGGACTGGAAACAACCTGTAGAAGATATAAAAACATAATTTTTCGTAATTGCGATATTCTTCGAGCAGGGGATACCGCTCTCGGAATTCAAAATGGAGATTGTGCGGAAGTGTCGGAAGTTGTTTTTGAAAACATAAATGTGGATTACAATTGTTATGATACTCTTTATCAATTCCAGAAATTCTTCGACCAGCCATACACCAATCATGATAAGGTCGCAATTCCCCACCTGATAAGATTTACAAATAATCCGTACAGGGACGGATTTACGCAGGAGCTTGACATTGAAGGGATTCAATCAGGAACAATTCACGATATTGTCTGCAGAAATATAAATGTGCACTATGATGAAGAAATTCCTATGGTGGATGGAAAATACAACGTTCCTGTTACCGTGAACAACAAGGATAATATAACCCATTATAATATTCAAGTTTCAAATGTTAAGATTAACGGAACATATGCTGACGAGAATAACACAATTGTATTTTTAAACGGAGTTAAAAATTTTACTTTTAAAAAGGAAAACTGAAATGATAGTTGTCTCATTCATTACAAAAACCCCCGCAACCGTATTGGTTGCGAGGGTTTTGTAAAGTTTATTGTTTATTTATTAAAAATTTCCAGTAGAAGCACGCATAAATATGCAGTAAACCCGTGATTCAGGCTGTTTGTCATATGCTTATGTTCCCATAAGGTGCCGGTTATATCTGACATATGGCCAAAGAACATTTTGATCTCTTTAAGTAATTGATCTTTATGACCCCATTTAAGCAAAAGCTCCATCCTCATATACATTCCCATAAAAGCATTTGCTTTTTCGATGTTGTTCCAATTTTCGCTTCCCGGCACAAAATCTGTTACAAGCATTTTGTACAGTTCATTGAAATTTTCTCTATCTGCGATTTCAAACATAAATGCGTAATACTGACATACTTCAGAAATATGTTCACACAAAATGGGAACATTATCCTGATTTCTTAATGCCTGATCTCTGAAAAATTTTCCGTCAAAAGAAAGTTCTATGATTTTTCTTTTTAGCATTTCAGATTTGGTTATAAGTGCCTTATCGTTAAACCAACCTCCAATAATTTTGTTAATGTGGCAGTACAACATATTGGTAGGGAAATTTATTCCCTCGGTCCAGGCATTTGCCTCTGACCACTCTACAAAATTCCATCCTGAAAGATTTTCAAGTAACTGAAACTCATTTTCAAAAGACTCAAAATGTTTAAGAAGATCATACGACAGTTGCTTGTACTCTTCAATATTAACGTTTTTATTTCTCTCTTTATACTGATCAAGCTGAAGAATAAACCACATTGCCCACTGTGGAATATAATTACCGTTCGGGTGATCCGCAGGATAACACATAGGAAGCATTCCTTTTGGAAGCTTATCACATTTTGCTAAAGTAAAATTCTCAATAAAATCATCTTCTATATAAGTGTTCCCGCTAAATGTATAGGCTGCCTGGGCTGCAAAATAACTATCACATAACCATCCTGCTCTTTCTCTTGTTGGGCAGTCCATAAAAATAGCTAAAGAATTACACCTTGCAGATTCACATGCTGAAGCATAAATTTTTAAAATTTCTTCATCTTCGCAATTCAGCTTTGGAGGATTTTTGATTGGATTTCTGATTTTTACGACATTAACTTCCTCAATCTCTAATGTTCCTTCAACTACGAATACAGCAAAATATTTAAAACCGTACACTTCAAAATTAGTAAAATTTGTTTCACCGGCAGAATTAACCTCGATGACATTGAATGTTTCCCAATTTTTATAATCAAATTTACCGTCAATTAATTTCTCGTCAAAAGCAATTATGATTTTGCAATTTCCGTCTGCCTTATACCTTAAATTAATCATTCCGCAAGTGTTTTTTTCGCATTCAAATGCAGCAAATTCACCTTCAGACAATCCGCAAGGCAACATCACTCTTTTTGCTGTTATATTGTAATTAAAATTAGAAAGTTCTTTAATCGGTCTATGAACTATGTCGTTTAATTCAAATCCGTCAATTTCATCTCCAATATTATCGGTTGCCCCCTGAAGACTTGAAATTCTCCAATCATTTTCCGTATATAAAAATTCACTTTTAGAATACGCCGTTTTAATTTGTTCAACATCTATATCAGGAAGCGGGGCTCTTCTCTCTAAATACTTAAGGTCAAGTTTTTGAATGCTCACAGCCTCTCTAATATCTTCCTTTGTCATATCCCAGACTTCTGTAAAGTGTCTTTGAAATGAATATCTCATAGTTTTTTGAACTTTTGAAGCAACAAAATAACCGGTAAAATCATATCCCGTGGCTGCTATACATTTGTCATGGCACAAAATCTCTGCCTGTATATAGCTTATTTGTTTAACTGCAGCATATGTATAACAGTTATATCCTGCAGCCTCAACAAGTATTGTGTTTTTTTCCCCTGAATTAACATCAAGTTTAATGACATCAACACGAGCATAGCCACCTGCCGTAGGCGAAGGACCATAATGTATTAAGTTACCATTCAAAAAAACTTTATAAAAAGTAGCCCCGGTTATTTTAAGGATTGTACACTCTTCTCCAATGAAGTCTGCTTCAAATTTTGCTTGAATATTTTTTTCCTTTTCTTTGTTTTCTAACCAAATCGGCAATGCTTTATTAAACATTGCTACTCCTCCTATATTCTGATTTTGTATAAAATCCGGGATTATTGTCGGACGCCTGTTTTTGTTATTATTCGTTTTTAGCGGACTCATTAAAAGTTTCTATAGCCTTGATTACATCAGATTTCATAGCATTAATTGCTTCATTTACGCAATCATGGAACTGAGAATAAGTTTTATTCGAAATAGCTTCTCCACCGGCTTTAGACATATATGTGTAATAGTTGATCTTTCTTATACCTCTTTTTATTACTTCCATATAATCGGCTTTGCTAACTCCACTACCACCATGCATAACCATCGGAACATCAATAAGGGAATATATTTCACTTACTCTGTTAAAGTCAAGTTTGGGTGTGGTGTTGTATATGCCGTGAGCCGTACCAAATGCACACGCAAGTGCATCAATCCCTGTTTCCTCTACAAATTTCTTCGCAAGAGCAGGTTCTGTATAAATACTTTCACCACCGGCTGTTCCGCCTTCGCGTGCACCCATAGAGCCAATTTCTGCCTCTACCGAAGCTCCATAACGGGCTGCCATTTCAACGGCAATTAGTGTTTTGGCAAAATTTTCTTCATTAGAGAGAGTTGAACCATCATACATTACCGAGGTAAAACCAAGTTCAAGTCCTCTTTTAATATAATCTAAATCTGTGCCGTGGTCAAGATGTGCGCATACAGGCACAGAGGATTTTTCTGCCATAAAAAGCATTATTGGTGCAATTTCCTCCATTTGGCAAAGTCCCATTTCTTCGTGCACTTGTGCATGCATAATAATTACCGGCTGATTTTTTTCTTCAGCAGCAGAAATTACTGCCTTTAAGCTCTCAAAATTAGGAGTATTGAAAGAACCTATTGCACACTTTTTAGCCTCTGCAATATTTAATATGTTTTTTAAATTTACCAGCATTTTAATTCCTCCGTAAACTTATTGTGATTTTCGATGAATTTAAAAACAAGTTGTGATTTATATTTTTCTCCGGGTTCTATAAACATAAGTTTTCCTTCTTTGCGAAGAACGTCACGCCCGTCAGGGGTACAGTTCCCGGGTTCTAATCCCAATACATACTCGTATTCTCCCATCATTTTCCACTCAGTAAAATAAGGAAGCGTCTCTTTGGCATATTCAATAACAAGACCTTTCTCAATGTCAGAATTATAAATTCCGCATTGTGCAATGCCGTTATTTTCTTTTACGTTATGATAATAACATTTTTCCACATAATCCTTCTGAGGCTCTTCCATATTAAGGCAATTTTCTATATCCTTTTCTGCGTGTTCATTTCGGGGAGTGACATCCAACGAAGGGATAACCACATTTGCATTTTCACTCAAAAGAGGATACCCTATGTTACAGTGATAAAGTATCATTACAGGAGTAGTCATTGATGAAATATTTTCTATTTCATCATACATTTCAATATGGTTTTCATTTTTTGAAACACTATATATGCGTTTTAAAATTAACTTGTGTGAAAAGAGTGATGCATCACGGATATAAGAAGTTATTTCAATATGGTTTTCATTTTCTGTTACCGCATAGTTTTCAACAGGGGTATGAGAAATATTTCCGTGTAGTGGCAACTCTTCTCCGTCATCTATACAAGGATTTCCAACAGCTGTCAAACCACAGGTCGTTAAAAAGCCTGCGGTAAAGGATTTTAAAAAACCAGTCCCCTTGTTGTCGTAATATGCGGGATGAACATATCCGCATGGCGCAAAATATCCCATATTTATGCCGTTTACGGTTATTTGTGATAAATCAGCACATCTATCGAGCGATATTTCTATCTCAAGACCTTTTCCGTTTTTTACACGAAGCATACGCATCCCATCTGCTTTTCCGCCTGTCAGACGATATTCTTGAAATCCTGCTAACTGATACGGGTGACCTATATATTTATTCATTACCAATTCTCCTTATACAAGCGGTTTTACCGCTTTGTAGATTTCTTTGTATTTGCTGAAGACTTCCTTGTGTTTTTCATGAAGTTCTTCATCGGGATAGTAGGTTTTCTTTTCTTTAACCATTATAGAAACGGCTTTTTCGATGTTCTCAAATATACCTGTTGCAACACCTGCAAGAATTACTGTGCCTGCCGCGCCAACCTCTGGTGCATCAAGGGAAGTAACAGGAACACCGAGTATATTTGCTTTCATTTGAAGCCATTCGGGAGACGAAGCACCTCCACCTGTTGCATATAAATGATCCGGAGAAATCCCCGAATCCCTCAGATGGCTCAGGTTAAGAAGCATTTCATAGGTAATGCCTTCCATAACGGCTTTGTAAAGGTCTCCCAACGTCGTTTCAAGTGTTATACCTAAAAATGCAGCTTTGGAAAATGGGTCCATATAAGGATTGCCACCACCTGCAAAATGCGGCATTACCATAATACTCCCGGGAGTATTGTCAATCATTGAGTCAAGCTCTTTATAAGAGAGGTTAGCAGCAAAACTGTCCTTAAACCATTTGATTGCTGCGCCGCCTGTATATGAAAGCGCGTAAGTAACATACTTTCCCTCAAAAACATAAGGTACAATCGGATAATTCTTTTCATATATATCCGGGTTATCGGGAATATTATCAAACATTGGTGTAACACATTCCACGGTGCCTGTTCCATCCACGGCAAGCCCGCTTTTTATTATCCCCGAACCAAGTGCCGCTGCAACCTGATCGTGACATCCATTTACAACAACTGTATCTGAAAGCCCGAGTTCGCTAAGAAGGTTTGCTTTAACTTTTCCGGCAATACTTCCCGAAGGAACAACTTTTGACATTTTGGCTACATCAACGCATGCAAAATCAAACAGTTCGTCACTCCACTCGCATTTTCTTATATCAAGAGCCATTGTTCGTGCGGCAAGCGAACGGTCAATTTGTGCGTTACCTGTAAGCATATAAATAATATAATCTTCAAAAAGCAATATTCTCTTTGCTTTTTCATATACCTCCGGATGATTGTTCTTTATCCACATTATTTTGGGAAGACTGTACATTGAATGCGGTTTAACTCCGGCAATTTCAGCTACTCTGTTTGCGTCAAATAATTTTGACTCTTCGTATCCTCTGGTATCGGTATAAAGCATTGAAGGAAACAGTACATTGTCATTTTCATCAAGCATAACAAAGGTTTCTCCAAAAGTTGTTACACCAATTACATCAATGTTTCCTATAGCCTCTGTGGTTTCTTTAATTACATTTTTAACTCCTTCGAGAACTACGGTCGCATCAATTTCATGCTCACCGGTTTTTCTTGAAACTTTATATTCTTTGTAGGATTGTCCCAGAAACTCTCCTTTTTTATTATATACGGTAAGCTTACAGCCGGTCGTTCCTACGTCAATTCCACCTATTTTCATAATTTATACCTCGATGCTTACAACATCATATCCAAGATAATACTTGAAAGCCTCTTCGAGAATTTCTTTTACATGGCCGTTTGCAACAGTTGTATGATGTTTGAAGCCTCCCCTTGCAAGTTTTATGAGCTTCTTCTGCAAATTATCAATTTTAGCAACACCGCCGCAACCGAAAAATTCTTTTTCAATATCCTCGCCTGTAAACTCACCCTCACTGATGTAGATGGTTATTTTTCCGTCCTCAGTCTTGCAGTTTGAATAGGTCATCGGAAATGCTGCAATTCGTCCTTCATTTGTTCCCCAACCGCTTCCAGGGTCACCCTTGTCAAACATCTTATGTGATGTAACCTCACCTTTTCCTGCCATCAATTTTTGAGCGGTTGAACCACAGTGGAAAAGAATAACCTTATCCGGATCGTCACCATAGTTGTTGTTCCAGTCAAGACAAGCCGCAGGGCCTTGTGTTGCAAGAGAAAGTGCTCTCATTGTAATTGCACTGCACATATCAATTTCACAGGAAGCAACAATTCCCCTGTCATTAAGCTCCGAAATAAGAACGCAGGGACATACTCTTAAGTAAGTTTCCATTTCGTTCCAGCAACGGAGTGAAATCGCATCAAGGTGATAGTTTTCAATATATTCATCAATCACCACACTGATTTTTGAAAGCATAATCTTCTTTTCTTCAGGTACATTAGTAAAGTCAGTATAATTTTCAAGTGTTTGCTTTTTGGCAAGTACCTTTTCATCATTGTCAGCCTTTGCACGGACAAATTCAAAAAGTTCGGAAAGGTCAAAAGATTCTACATTTATACCATGACGCTGCATTGTAAGTTCATCAAAGCGTACTGTTTTAAACGCAGTTGTTCTTGCTCCGATACATCCGATTGTAAATCTCTTCATTCCGTTTACTACACGGCATATTGCCGCAAAATCATGTAAATTCTTTTCAAATTCTTTGGTAAGCGGATGAACAACATGAGGTGTCAAAACTGTATATGGAACTTTGTACTGTTCAAAAACATCTGTTACTGAAAATTTTCCGCAATATGCATCTCTTCTGTGCTGGAAATCCATCTTGCCGATTTCATCAGGATAAGCCTGCATCAAAATAGGAACACCTGCATCCTGAAGTGCTGTAATAGCACCATTTTCATCAACGAATATGGGCATACAAAGAATTACGCCATCATATTCTCCTTCGTGCGATTTAAGCCACTTTGCATATAATCTGCCCTCATCACGGGTTTCGACAGCGCCATAACGTGTAGATTCCTTATCCATAATAAGGTAATTGTATCCGGCATCTATAACTGCCTTAACCATATCCTCTCTTGCACTTTCAATAAGTTCTGCCGGCATAAAGCCACGATTACCGAAATACAAAGCAAAAGTCTGTTTTTTCATTTTAACTCCTCCAATTTTATAATTATACTTGAATTTTAACATTTTAAGTGCTAAAATTATATGCATTATCATACATAAAAACTGTAAATTCGTCCACAAAGGTGGGATATTTATGCCGTTATTACTTCACGATAAAAACTTAATGGAACTTATGGAGGACTTTTATGTTCTTACAGGAATCAGAATTGTCCTATTTGATAATGATTTTAATGAGGTTGTTTCCTATCCTCAGGATAATAAATCTTTCTGTTCTGCTATGCGTAAAAATAAGAACTTTGATAAAAAATGCCGTGAATGCGACAACATTTCACTTTCAAAATGCACAAAAGAAAACCCTTTGAATATTTATAAATGCCATGCAGGACTTATTGAGGCAACAGCAGTTGTCACAGGAAACGGAAGAATCATAGGCTATCTAATGTTTGGTCAGATTACTGATAATAAAAATCGCACAGAATTCACAAATAGTATGAAAAACTTATGTAAGGAATATTGCATTGCAGAAAATTTAGACACCCAAATAAAAAAAATCAAATACAGAAATAACAGACAAATTCTTGCCGCCTCAAAAATCATGGATGCTTGCACAGGATATATACAATTAAAAGAAATGCTACGCTCTTCGGGAAAAAATCAGATAGAATCTATTGAAAAATATATCGAATCTCATCTTGCTGAAGATATCTCAATTAAAAAACTTTGCGACGAATTTCATATCAGTCGTACTCAGCTTTATAACCTTATGAGTGAGTGCGGTAACGGAAAAATTGCGAATTTTATAAAATGTAAACGGCTTGAGAGGGCAAAACATCTTCTAAAAACTACAGATATGAGTATTACAGAAATTTCTGTTGCTGTCGGTTTTTCTGATTATAATTATTTTCTAAAAATGTATAAACGGGAATTTGGAATTTCTCCAAAGCAGTTTTTAAAATCTATAAATAGTAAGTGATTTTGAAACGCCTGTTAGTTTTGTGTTTCCTTTGATATTTCATTTAACTGCTTTTCTGTTAACATATCCTTTTCAGTTAATGCAGCGGCATATACATGTCTTCCGGTGATTTTTGTGAATCGTTCTCCAATAGGCTTGAATTCGCAATAAGCAAGATCCGTCCCTTCGGAGAAATTCCATTGTACTTCAGTTGCTATGGGGACTGTGATTAATTTCCCATTATCTTTGTAATGCAACATAAAGACAACTCTCGATATCTCATCGGCAAAATGTTTTGCTGTGATTATTACATCAGTTGCAACACCGTTAATGTTGAGGAACGCAAAGAATCCCGTAGTTGTAACCTTCTGTAATGCATTTTCCTCTCCGATTCTTTTATAACCGTGCATATGTACAGTAAACTACAAACTTATGCTCCTGCAAGACAAAATGAAGTAAATATTTTAAGTTTGCATAAATCTAAAGGTTTAGAATACGATATTGTTTTTCATATGGATTTATATGAATATATTATGCCCCCTTTTAAGGGGTCTCAAGAAGATTATGATCAATCACTTAATCTACACTATGTCGGAATTACTCGTGCAAAAAAAGTTTGTTATATCATGCAAGGAACTCTTCGGCATAATTCAGACGGAGTTTGTAAAAGTGCAAGTGAGTCATCCTTTTTGTATAAAAATAATCTTAAAAGTTACAGAAGAGATGTTAATTGGGACAAGCTATGAATTCTTCCTTTGATTAGTAATTAAACGTAAATACCCGGAACCCTATTTTCAAGGGCTTCCGGGTATAATTTTATATTAAAATGAAAAACACAAATTCCCGACTTGTGGCAAATTTGTGGCAAATCGCAAAAAGAAAATCCCACAAACCGCTTGGTTGTGGGATTTTGTTTGCAAAGTCTTTATCTCTTTGAGAACTGAGGTGCACGACGAGCGCCTTTGAGACCGTATTTCTTTCTTTCCTTCATTCTGGGGTCACGAGTAAGGTAACCGGCCTGCTTAAGTACAGGTCTGTAAGCTTCCTCATCAACCTTAAGAAGTGCGCGTGCGATACCGTGACGGATAGCACCTGCCTGGCCTGTGAATCCACCGCCGTGAACGTTACAAATAACGTCAAACTTGCCTTCTGTGCTTGTAGCAACGAGGGGCTGACGGAGAATAGCCTTAAGTGTTTCAAGTCCGAAATAATCGTCTATAGTTCTCTTGTTGATTGTGATTTCGCCTTTACCGGGAACGAGGCGAACACGAGCAACAGACTTCTTTCTTCTACCTGTTCCGAAATACTGTGTGATTGCCATTTAATTCA
>SVJW01000067.1 GCA_015068735.1 Oscillospiraceae bacterium | reverse complement strand
ATTTAGGTTTTTGCGTTCAATTAACTTAATTATTTTTTCTAAATTGAAAGCAAGCCCGCTTTTAGCAGACTTGCTTTATTTGTGTTGCTTTTTTTATTTGTAGCTTAGAATGTTTTCAGAACAGCCTTTTTTCTTGCAATATTTAACGTGTTGTGATATTCTAATTAAGAGGTAGATTTTATGGGTGTTAAATTTGAAAACAACAAATATTATATTGACGAGGACTATATTATAAGACGGCAGATTCATTCTGCCGGCGCAAAACCTCACACACATGATTTTATTGAGCTTTCCTATATTAAAAAGGGGCATTGTGTACATATAATTGACGGGCACGAATACCTTGCAAGTAAAGGTGATATGGTGTTTGTGAATTATAATAGTCTTCACGCAATCCCGGCAGGAAGCGGCGCCGAATATATTAACATAATGATAAAGCCTGAATTCATTGACCATAGCTTAAAGGGGAGCGAAAACGCCTTTTCCATCCTTGCGCTCAGCGATTTCAAGGAGTTTTCCGATATTGTACAACATGGGCATCTGGTTATAAATTTTTCGGGAAGGGAAAGGGAGAAAACGGAGTCCCTTTTAGAAAGAATTGACGATGAACTCAGGGAAAACTCTCAGGGAAGTGAATTTATAATCCGCAACTGCATAAATATTCTTCTCACAACAGTTTTCAGGAAAATGGAACTTCCCATGAAAAGCAACAGTGTTAGTATCAGCACGTTGCCGGACTATGTAAAAAGTAATTGTACAAGCTCTTTGAGTATTGAAAAACTTGCAGTGAAATACGGATATAATGCGGCATATTTTTCACGATTGTTCAAAAATCTGACAGGTAAAACTTTTACCGAATATATTTCAGCTTGCAGAGTAGAGTATGCTTGCAAACTGCTTCGCGAAAGTGATTTGTCTGTAGAAGATGTAATGAATGAAGCCGGTTTTTCAAACCGTACTAAATTTTTCAGAGATTTTTCAAAAATTACGGGAAAAACCCCACTAAACTACAAAAAGGAGAATGCGTTAAAATGAAAATAGGTTGCTCATTGCCTTTCGATATATTCAGCGATGATATGAAAGAAATATCAAAAAAAATATGTGACTGTTTCGGCGGAAAAGAAAACCTTTTGAAAACATTGGCAAAAGAACTGGACACGGTGGAATTAAGAGCTGTAAGAAACGGTGCTTCAGAAGATGACGTGTATACAGCCGTAAGTATATGTAAGAAATACGGTCTTGGCGTAACTATCCATGGTGATATCCGCGGTGCGGGTTCGGCGGAGGAATTTTTTGCCCCTTATTTAAAATTGTTTAAATCGGATTTTCAGGAATTTTATAATATCACCGTACATACTCTGCATTACAAAGAAGAAACGGCGGAGTTTCTTGAAAAAGCCTGCGTCTATGCAATAGAAAAAAATTACCCTGTAAGAATAACGCTTGAAAATGAGCGTCTTAAGAATGAGTTCTCAGTAAACGGTATTTGCACAGCCGTAGATGAAATTGTAAAAAAGGTAAACTCCCCGATTTTATTCACCTGTTTTGACTTCGGACATCAGCTTTCTAATATAAGAAAATTCGGAGAAGATGAAGATGTAGTTCCCGATGACTTCCTTTCAATGGCAAGGCATACCCATATTCACAGTCTTACGGACGGAACAACTCATTATCCGATTACGGTAGGGGAAACTCTTCTCGACAAGAATTTAAAAGACCTTATAAACCGCGGTTATGATGAGGTTTTAAATCTTGAACTTGAAGCTCAGCGTTTTGATGATAAGTTTGATATAAAAGACGCATTTCTTAATTCCATAGCTACTTTAAAAGCGGCTGTTTATCAGGTGAAAGTTACAACGGAAAACATTCCGGAATTTACGGTTAACTATGAAAAAAACCTGAACCGTGTAATGGAAAACCTTGAGAAAAGCTCTTTCGGAATAGGACTTATAGGACCTGCAGCATATGTAATCAAGCTCGGTGATAAAAAAATTGCCGTTGATATAAGTATGCGCAAGCTTCCCGGGAACGAGGGAAGCACCACACTTATAAAAGAATTTTTAAAAGATTTTGATGCGATGATAGTAACTCATAAACACTATGACCACTACGATGAAGAACTTCTTTCGTCACTTCCTGAATCTGTTACGGGATATATTCCTGATTTTATAGAAACAGAAATGAAAAACAAAGTTACGACATTCTCAGGTTTTAAAACAAAAATCGGTGATGCGGAAATTGAATTTTTTGAAAGCCATCATTCAAGGGCGACAAACATTGTTCCGGAATACGGTTTTGCAATCAAATATAATGGCGGTACATATGTGTTTCCGACAGACGTCAGGACTTATACAAAAGAGTATCCCAAGTTTGAGAATGTGAAAGTTTTGTTTGCACACTTATGGTTTTTTCAGGCACTTAATCTTTATGACAATCCATACATTGAACAGTTTGAAGATTTTGTTAAGCGTTTTGGTGCTGAAAAAGTTTGTATTGCACATCTTAATGATGTGCGCCGTCCCATTGACCAGATGTGGAGTGATATGCATTTTGATGCGGTTAAGGGAAATTTAAATAATGCGCAAATGTTCACTCTTGGAGACTGGATAGAACTGTAACCGATAAAAGACAGATTTCTTAAAGAAGTCTGTCTTTTTCTATTGAAATGACTACATAAAAGTGATATAATGTTAAAAAAGTATATTCATTTTTAAAAGGGGTAGAAAACCTATGAAAATATTGATAGTAGACGACGAAAAATTATTGGTAAAAGGAATCAAGTTTAACCTTGAGCAGGACGGCTACGAAACCGAAACAGCATACGACGGGGAAGAAGCGCTTAAACTTGCCCGTGATAAGAGTATTTCTCTTATTATTCTTGACCTTATGCTTCCCAGTATTGATGGTCTTACGGTATGCCAGAAAATCAGGGAATTTTCTTCTGTGCCCATAATTATGCTTACTGCCAAGACAGAAGATATGGATAAAATTCTTGGCCTTGAATACGGTGCAGACGACTACCTTACAAAGCCTTTCAACATTCTTGAACTTAAGGCGAGAATAAAGGCTATTTTAAGACGTGTGACAAATCAGTCGAGTGCAGCCGCTAAGTCATCGGTTTCTGTAGGAGGCATAGAACTTGACTACAATCTTCGCAGGGTAAGAATCGGCAATAAGACAATTGAACTTACTGCAAAAGAGTTTGACCTTTGTGACCTTTTTGTATCAAATCCCGGAAAAGTCTATTCCAGGGAAAATCTTTTAGATATTGTGTGGGGATATGACTACCCCGGCGACATAAGAACTGTTGATGTACATGTAAGACGTCTTCGTGAGAAAATTGAGCCTGATGCAGCAGCGCCAACATATATTCTCACAAAGTGGGGGGTAGGTTACTATTTTAAAGAGAATTAAAGAAGGAATACATAGTATCCGTTGGAAACTGGTACTGACGTATTTTATCATTATTGCAATAACACTTGGAGTAATCGGCTTTTATATAACAAACTCCATGAAAAAATATATTCTCAATCAGAAAGAGATTTCTACTCTGTCTCAGGCAAATGTTATAGCAGGCTATATTTCCCAGTATCAGGACCTCAGCAATGAAAGTATCAATAAACTGCTTGCTCAGCAGCAACTTTCCAGCGATTGCCGTGTTCTGATGCTTGATAAAGATGCTATTGTTACCTACGACTCCAACAACGGCGTTATGAATGGTAAGATTATGCTTGTGGGACCTGTACTTGATGCTATTGACGGAAATAACAGTGTTGAGCAGGGAAAAGACGGTGATGGCGAACTTATTCTTTCTGCAGCCGTTCCCATAATGAAAGATAAAGAAGTAACGGGTGTAATCTATTACCAGGCGTTAGCTTCGGATTTTTCAGAATTTATAAAGCAGATAAATCTTACGATGATTATGCTTACTGTAATAGTAAGTATTCTCGTAGGTGTAGTAAGTTTCATTATGTCAGCAATAATCACGCATCCTATCCGTAACATTACCGAAAAACTTTCCAAGGCGGCAGATGAAGAGGAAGACTATGTCATTATAGAAAGAACATCGGGCGGTGAAATGGGCAAACTCATTGATGCCTTTAATAAAATGACAGCACAAATCCAAAAGCAGGAGGAAAAGAGACAGGAGTTTGTTTCTAACGCATCTCATGAACTTAAAACTCCATTAAGTTCTATTAAACTTATTTCAGACTCCCTTTTAAATACTCCCGATGCACCAAAGGAAATGGTTGACGAATTTTTGACTGATATGAATGTCCAGGTAGACAGACTTACAAGAATCGTTGAAAAACTTCTGACGCTTACCCGAATGGACAGCTCTGCAAATGTAGCAAAAATGGACTTTCAGGTTGCAGACCTTACAGACCTTTGTTCCAATATAACAAAGGCGCTTCGTCCTCTGGCTGAACAAAAGCATATTGAATTGGAGTACAATCCCGAACTTACTGTATATTCTAAAATAGAACGCGACAGATTGTGGGAAGCAATTTATAATGTTCTTGATAACAGCATAAAATATACAAAAGAGGGCGGAAAGGTAACAATGAACCTTTCCAAAGATGAAAGCAATGTGATAATTGAAATCACAGATACGGGAATAGGTATTGCCCCCGATGAAGTGTATAAAATATTCGACCGATTCTACCGTGTGGATAAAGCACGTGCCCGTGAAACAGGCGGAACGGGACTTGGTCTTTCTATTGCACTTACCGCAATAGAACTCCACGGAGGAAACATAAAGGTAGAGAGTGAAGAAGGAGTAGGAAGTACTTTCCGTATCATTATCCCGATTACATTCCAATAAAGAAAGGAAGGGTGTTTTATGAAAAAAGTTGTATCAATACTAATGATTGTAATGATGCTCACGGGTCTTATGTCAGCCTGTAGCAAAAACACCAGAAAAATAAGTGTATACTTTAAGGACGCACAATCAAATAATCTTAAAGAGGAAAAACATGAGATAGAACTTGATAAGGATGTAAACAAAGTCGAATTGGCGAAAATTGCTGTTTCGGAACTTATCAAAGGACCTAAGGATAAAAATCATGTAGGGGTTATAAGTAAAGACGCGAGACTGCTATCGCTTGTAATAAACAGTGGGGTTGTGACTGTTAATATGTCATCACACTTCTCTGAAAAGAAAGGTGCAGAAGAACTTTTATTAATTTTTGCCCTTGTTAATACACTGTGCAGTATTGAAGGCGTTGAAGGTGTTGTCATACAGGTAGAGGGTAAACCCATCATAAAAGGAAGCACAGGAGAAGAGTGGGGAGTTCTCGGTATGGGCGATATGGCTCTCAATACTGAAGACAACACAACCGTAAAGATTTATTTCCCGGATAAAAATGGAGAAAATCTTGTAATTGAAAACAGAAAAATTGATACACAACAGGCGCTTTCTCTTGAAAAAGCAATTGTCAGTGAACTTATTAAAGGACCTGAAAGCAACAAACTATCTTCAGCCGTTGCAGATGGAACGAAGCTTCTTGGTATAGAAACCAAAGACGGTGTATGTTATGTTAATTTTTCAAGTGAATTCAAATCAAAATCAAGTTCAGGTTCAGCGGCAACAAGACTTTCACTTTATTCTGTTGTAAATTCTCTTTGTGAATTAAGAAACGTAGATAGCGTTCAGATCCTTGTTAACGGTGAAACAGGTGTGGAGTTCGGAAACTTTGTACTTGACATTCCATATGAAGCAAATTACGATTTGGTAAAATGATTACATTGGAGGAAGAAAAATGAAACTTTCTGAAGTAAAAGAAATTTTGAATGCTAAAGTCATCACAGGTGAGGAATTCCTTGACCGCGAGGTTAAGTCTGCTTTCGGCAGTGACCTTATGAGTGACGTACTTGCCTTTGTAAAAGATCAGGCACTTCTTCTTACAGGACTTGTAAACGGACAGGTGGTAAGAACTGCTGAAATGATGGATATTAAAGCAATTGTATTTGTTCGTGGAAAAGAGCCTACGGAAGATATAGCTGAACTGGCAAAAGAATATTCTATGGTTATCATGTCTACAGATTACACCCTTTATCCCTCTTGTGGTAAGCTCTATATGGCAGGACTTATCCCGGATGAAGAGAGGGTGGACTGATTATGGCAGAAAACACAGTGAAACTTCATTATAATGTAGATGCCGATGATTTCACAGTTGCAGGAGAAGCCAGCGGCGCAGTTAAAAAGGTTTTAAAACAACTGGGATTTTCTCCGGAGGTAATCAGGCGTGTTGCCGTAGCAATGTATGAATGTGAAATAAATATGGTAATTCATGCTAATGGCGGACATATAGATGTTGAGATAACTCCCGAAAAAATCCGTATGATTCATACCGATGAGGGACCCGGTATCAAAGATATTGATAAAGCTATGCAGGAGGGCTATTCCACAGCCGATGAAAAAGTCAGGGAACTTGGATTCGGTGCAGGAATGGGTCTTCCCAATATGAAGCGCTACACAGATGATATGAAAATAACAACAGAAGTAGGTGTAGGAACTGTTGTTGACATGACTGTATTTGTGAACAAATGAACTATTACAACTAAGGGGGGCATAACAAATGGCAGATAATAAAAAAGAACTATTGTACCATAGTGTAAGGCTTGAAACAGACTTCTGTAAAGGCTGTACTACCTGTATGCGATACTGTCCCACTCAGGCAATCCGTGTCCAGCACGGAAAAGCAAAAATTATTCGTGAAAAGTGTATTGACTGCGGTGAATGTGTAAGAAGATGCCCATACCGGGCAAAAAAAGTTTTGAGCGACAGCTTCGATGCGTTGGATGCATATAAGCATAATATTGCCCTTGTGGCACCTGCGTTTTGCGGACAGTTTTCAAAAGCAGTCAACATAGATGTAATACTGACAGGTCTTAAACATATTGGTTTTGACGGTGTGTTTGAGGTTGCCCGCGGGGCTGAGGTAATTACGGCAAAAACAAAAGAAATACTTGCATCTAAGAAACATCAGGGACCGCTTATATCTTCTGCGTGTCCTGCTGTGGTAAGGTTGATTGCCGTGCGCTTCCCGGCTCTTTCTGAAAATATTATTCCGCTTACTTCCCCTATGGAGGTTGCGGCACAGATGGCAAGAAAAGAGGCAATAGAAAAGACAGGACTTTCCGATGAGGAAATAGGTGTATTTTTCATTTCTCCTTGCCCTGCAAAGGTGACGGCTGTAAAACAGCCACTTGCCCTTGAAAAATCGGCAGTCAGCGGAGTAATAGCCGTTAAGGATGTATATATGCGTCTTGCTCAAGCTCTTCAGGGTGTTAAAGAGGTAGAGAAGCTTTCCGTTGCAGGGCGTGACGGAGTAAGATGGGCGAGAAGCGGCGGAGAAACCGAGGCTTTGGGAATCAGCAATTACATAGCCGTTGACGGAATACATAATGTAATTAAAATGCTTGAGGAACTTGAAGATGATAAGCTTAATAATATCGAGTTTATAGAAGCATTGGCTTGTAACAGCGGTTGTACAGGGGGTCCTCTCAACGTGGAAAACGAATTTGTTGCAAATTCAAGAATACGCAACCTTTCCGAAAACCTCGTTGGTGAACCTGTAAATTATGAGGGTATAAATCTTTTCTGGGATAAAAAGGTTGACTATGAGCCGTATTCACCTCTTGATCCCGATATAAACGAAGCAATGCGTAAAATGCAGCTTATGGAGGAAATATATAACCGTCTTCCTCAGCTTGACTGCGGTAGTTGCGGAAGTCCGAACTGCCGTGAATTTGCAGAGGATATTGTCCGCGGAAAGGCACAGGAAAGAGATTGTATATTCCGTCTTAGGGAAAAGATTGAAATGCTTGCAAAAGAGATAACAGAACTCAGCAAGATGATTGACGAATGAGGTGCAGATGATGACTGTAAAAGATATTGCCGAAAAACTTAATCTTAATGCGGTTTGCGATGAAGAAAATACAGACAGAGAGGTTACCGGTTGTTATATCGGTGACCTCCTGAGCCTTGTTATGAGTAAGGCTCAGAGCGGGGATGCGTGGATAACCATTCAGGGAAATATCAATGTTCCTGCAGTGGCTTCTCTTACCGACAGTGCAATGGTTATAATAGCTGAAAATATGCAACTTGACCCACAGGCATTAAAACGTGCTGAGTCTGAGGGGATTCCTACATACACTACGGACAAAAGTGCTTTTCAGCTTGCCTGTGAAATCAAAGAATGCCTATGAAATGTTATTATGATTTCCACATACATTCCTGCCTTTCACCTTGTGCCGATATGGATATGACTCCGCACAGCATTGCAGGAATGAGCTATATAAACGGACTAAATGCAATTGCTGTTGCTGACCATAACACGGCACGAAATATCCGTGCAGTTACAAAAGCAGCGGCAGAATACGGTGTATGCGTGGTGCCGGGAATTGAAGCGGAAAGTGCGGAGAATATTCACCTTTTGTGCCTTTTCCCTACTATTGAGGCGGCAGAAGAAATGGGAGAATTTTTGGAAAGCCATCTTCCACCCATAAAAAACCGCCCAGATATTTTCGGTGAGCAATGGATAATGAACGAGGTTGACGAAAAAACAGGGGAGATAGAGAAGCTTCTCATAAATGCTACGGATTTGCCAATTGAGGAAATAAAAAAGAAGGCGGAGAGTTTAGACGGAATTTGTATTGCGGCACATATTGACCGTGAAAAAAACGGTATCGTTGCAACGCTTGGTTGTGTTCCTGATTATCTTAATTTTTCAACATTGGAACTTTCGCGCAGTGCGGCGGATTATGAAAAAGACGGAAATTACAAATATATATCCGACAGCGATGCTCATACACTTACGGATATTTCTGAAAAAGTGAACTTTTTGGATGTGGAGGAAATAACTCCTGCCGAAATAATAAAAAATTTGAAATAAAAGAGAAAATTTTGCGTTTTGTTATAGACAAAGCGCTTTTATTTTGGTATAATCAATAGAGTGGTATTGTAATCGATATTGCAATATCGATATGTAAGTTAAATATAATTTATTTTTAACAACTTTAGGAGGTAAAGTCATGGCAAAAGAAGCAGTTATTCCCTTCAAGGGAACAGCAGAGCAGGAAGCAGAGCTTATGAGCGTTATCGCCAAGTACAAGGACCAGGACGGCGCGCTTATACCTGTTCTCCATCAGGCACAGGAAATCTACGGTTACCTTCCCATTGAGGTTCAGACAATGATCGCTGACGGTCTCAGCGTTCCGCTTGCTGAAGTTTACGGTGTTGTAACTTTCTACACACAGTTCTCCCTCAATCCCAAGGGTGAGTACAAGGTTGGTGTTTGCCTGGGTACAGCTTGCTACGTTAAAGGTAGCGGCGATATTTTGGAAAAGTTCAAGGAACTCTTGAAAATCGATGTTGACGGATGCACTCCCGACGGTAAGTTCTCTCTTGAGGCTACTCGTTGTATCGGTGCTTGCGGTCTTGCACCCGTATTCACAATCAATGATGATGTTTACGGTCGTATCACTGCAGACGACGTTCCCGGCATCCTTGCAAAATATCAGGGCTGATGCAGGAAATCAGTTTAAATATTCTTGACATAGTTCAGAATTCAATCCGTGCGGAGGCAACCCTCATTGAATTGATAATCGAGGAAGCTCCTTCCACCGATGTTTTTGCTTTCACGGTTAAGGACAACGGATGCGGAATGGATGAGGAAATGGTTAAAAGAGTAACTGACCCGTTCGTTACAACCCGTACTACGCGTAAGGTTGGTTTGGGTATTTCTCTTCTTAAATCATTGGCACAACAGGCAGGCGGAGATATAAACTTAGAAAGTCAGGTAGGTGTCGGAACGGTTATCCGTGCAGACTTTTCCTACAGCCATATTGACCGGCAGCCCTTAGGGGATATCTCAGCGGTTATGGTATCTCTTATAAGTATGAATCCAACCATCGACTTTGTGTATACTCATTCGTTTGAAAAAGAGCAGTTCGTTTTAGATACCCGTGAACTTAGAAAAATATTAGGTGATGAGGTAAGCTTCAGCGAAATAAGTGTTGCAACATGGATTGGTGAGTATATCAACGAAAATATTACAGAAATTTACGGAGGTGCGAAATAATATGAAAAGCATAGCAGAACTTGAAGCTATTAAGAAAAAGGTTCTTGATAATGTAAATCTCAGACAGGAAAGAGAAGAAGGCGTAAGAGTTGTTGTTGGTATGGCTACATGC
>SVJW01000006.1 GCA_015068735.1 Oscillospiraceae bacterium | reverse complement strand
ATGTATCTACGTCTGTAAGTGTACCTTCGTTGTAGATTTTTCTTCCCTCTAATTTATATGAGAATGTGCCTGTCTTGGGAGGATTTATCATATACTGGGAAAGCAGTACGGGAATCTTTACTGTTTCTTCCGTATTAAACACCTGTTTGGAAAGTCTTGCAAGAACTACTGTGTCTGCATTAAACTTCTTAAACTCTTCCTGACTTATTCCGTGGGGATCGTCAAAGCAGTCTACCACGCCGTTAGAGTTTTCATACTTATCGGTATCTGCAAACTGAAGCATATGGAAACCTGAAAGAAGATTGCTTGCTCTTATTCCCTCAAGTGCTGTTTTCCAACATCTGAACTGGAAGTCCTTTGTTATCTGCAAAGTTTCCTTGAAGTTTTCCTTATACCCTTTTGCTTCAAGCATCTTTATTTCTTCATCCACCCACCATGGTGCAGGAATATTATACTTTTCAAACTTTTCCTTTAACGCATAGTAATCTCTCCAGGATGTATAGTGACACACCTCGTGAGCAATAAGGGGACGTTTAAAAGCTATTCCTCTGCGGATTTTCGCATTACCTTCTTCCTTTACCATTTCACGGTTATTTACAGTACCGAAGCAAAGAAGGTTATCTGTATTGTAGAACATATCAGCGTGTTTTCCGTAGGGGAAGAAATATCCCATATGCTGAACGTCGAAATCTACGCCGTCGCGGTCATATTCACCGTGAGCGCAAGTATCGATGAAGAGACGAGTGGGGTCGTGCTTTTTGATAAAGTCACGGATTTCCTTAATTCTGGGTTTCTTACCGGGTTCACGGATTTCGTTACCTACGCAGTAAACCATAAACGAGGGGTGATTATACAGAGAATGTATAATTTCAAGAAGCTGTTCATCGGTTACAAAATCGTTTTTACCGTAGAGCATTTCCTGAAGATTATTATAGTCATCATTTTCCTTTCGCATTTCGATATGGATGAGAATACCTTCTTCATCTGCTGCTTTAAAGCATTCCTCGGGAGGAATAACTGAATGGAAACGGATGGTATTAAAGCCATAGCTTTTTGCCATACGGATATTCTTTCTGTAGAATTCAATTTCTGATAAATTACAGTTATTCTGATGTTCGTGTGCCGCTGCACCACGGATATATGCACGCATATAGAATGGAAATCCGTTAAGATAAATATACTTTTCATCGGTTTCAAAATATCTGAAACCAAAACGGTCGGAAATCTCTTCTGTTTCACCGTTGTCATATGTAATGCAGGCGGTAAAGGTGTAAAGAACAGGCTTTTCCACTGACCATGCTTCTGCATCAAAGATAGCTGAAATGGTTGTATCGTTACCACTTCCCTGTGCTTTTGTTTCGCCGTTTGCATCTTTTACATTCCAATTTATATTTTTTATGTTATCTGCAACAATCTCGGCTTTAAAGCCATCCGATATTTTGCCTGCTGTTATTTTTAAAATAGTTCCTTTTTCTGTAAGCATTTAGTTTCTCCTTCTTTGCCCTCAATTGTTACTTCTTTTCCGTTAACTATAGCTTTTAACCCCTCACTGAATCCGATTACAACCTCAAGTTTTGTAACCTTGCCATCTTTCCATTCAAAAGAAACTGTATGTCCGCCGGGAAGTTTCATTCCTGAAATATGTCCGTTTTTCCATTCTTCAGGCAAGCCGCGTAGAAAATGAGCTTTTCCGTCAAAAAATCCGCACAATGCTTCCATTACCGCTGAAACCATACCGAAGTTTCCGTCAATCTGGAAAATGTCGGGATCAATACCGGGCTTAAGAGGATCAGGATGGATATCAAGCAGGCTTTCTGTTGCAAAATCTTTCAAAAGCCCTTCTATCTGCTTATAAAAGCCTTGTCTATCTCCTATTCTTGCACAGATGCAAGAAATCCATGCTCTGCTCCAGCCTGTGTATCCGCTTTCGTGACTCATTCTGTATTCAAAGGATTTTATAGCAGCATCGTATTCTTTTTTACGTCCTTCGGGAGTGAAAATATCCGACGGATACAGGCCATAAAGGTGTGAAAGGTGTTTGTGCCCGGGCTGTTCTTCCTGAAATTCTTCATTCCATTCCATAAGTCGTCCGTCACTTCCTATTTTAAATTCAGGAAGCTTATTTCTGAGAGTTTCCCACCTCGTCTTTTCATCCTCATCTACACCAAGAATTTCTGCTGTTTTAATAGCATATCCCAACGCATCATATGCAAGCTGAACATCAATTGCACTTGATGAGCAAATACCTACTGTAATAATGTCACAGGCACCCACAAATCGGTTTTCCGGAGACTGACTTGGCATAATCTGCATAATGCCGTTTTCATCTTCCTGGAGAAAATCTTCATAGAATATAGCAATTTCCTTAAAGAACTTATATGCTTTTTCTTCAAGATATTTCTTATCTCCTGTATAAATATAGTGTTGCCACATAGATTGAGCAAGCCATGCTGCGGCACCAACCCATACGGCATAACCAAACGATTCAGGGGTACATCTGCCCCATACATCTGATGCCAGCGGAAGCCATATGCCACGACAACCGTAGAGTTTTTGCGCAGATTCTTTACCATTTTCAACAAAAGAAAGCAAGAAATCCGTAAGCCCTTCTGCAAATTCGGAAAGGTTTGCACCCTCTATCATCCATTCATTCATCTGCAAGTTGATGTCAAAATGATAGTCGGATTTCCAAGGCGGATCAATTTCTCCGTTCCACTTACCCTGAAGATTGGGAGGAAGTTTTCCTGCAACGCAGGAGGAAATCATAAGGTATCTTCCATAATGGAAATAAAGTTCCTGAAGTTTTACATCTCTTTCTCCCTGTTTTATCTTTTTTATTCTTTCATCTATTGGAAGATCAATATCCTCTGCCTCTACTTCAAAGCTCATTCTGTTCATATAGGACTTGAATTTTTTTGCGTGTTTTTCAAACAAGGAATCAAAATCGAAGTTATGTTCTCTGTTATCGTTTTCAAAAAGAATTATATTTGCAGATAAAATAATTTCCTTGGCATCTTTTATGAAAATTCCGTCCTCTAAAATTGACAAAGTACCGTCTGCTTTGATTTTAACTTCTACCTTATAACTAATTCCACCGGCAAAAGAACAATCAAAGCTGATATTATCTATGCTGTACTTCACACAGGTTTCTGCTTCTGCATCTGCTACACGGCTGAAAGAAAGCTTTCCTGAGAAGGGCGTTTCGCTTTGCCACTTTGCCATAACAAGTCCGTCATTACTGTCGCAGAAGAAATTTCCCGTTATTTTCTCATTTCTTTTTGATGTAAGAAAACCTCTTTCAAGATCAAGCGAGCTTGTGCTATTTTCTGAAGCATCGGAAAATTCAAGAATAATATCTCCTGCAGGCTGGTACTTATCAATTCTGCCTTCTTTTAATGCCGTATCTCCGCCGTAGCCTGCAAAAAAAGTATTTGCATAAAGAGATGCACGAAAGTAGTCATGGTTTTTAAGAAGCTCTCTCAGAACAGGAAGTTTATCTGCAACACAATCAGCAGTTCTATGTCTGTTTTTGCCTCTCCACAGATACTCGTGATTAAGAGAAAGGATATCTTTTTTATCACTACCCCAGTACATAGCGGCAAGTCTGCCGTTTCCTATCGGCAATCCGTTAATCCATTCTGTGGGGATTTTATTATAGTTCAATTTGTACATTTTTTCCTCCGTCATTATATCTCGTAGTAAAATTTCTTGAAATCATCTGTAAATGCCATTGCAAGGGTGGAATTTCCGTGGGTTTCGGGGTATACATCAACTGAGCCATGGAAAAAGATAATGTACTTATATTTAAAGCCGTTAGCACTTTCCATTGCAAAGCCTGCCGTAAGTCGTCTCTCTGCCCATTCCCACTCTCTTTGCTTAAGCACGGTATGACTAATTTCTTCCCAATTTATTAAATCTTTTGATTTTGAGAAGCTGATACCGGTATCGGGAGAATGAAGCATCAGATAATCTTCATCAGTCTTCAGAATGCACACATTCTCTCCGGCATTTGTATTCCCGAGATATTCCCAATTTTTAAGATCCTTTGAACGAGAAAAGCTGACACCATTCTGCTTAAAGAACAAGTAATAATAATCATCCTTCTTAATTAAAAACGGATCTATCATTCTACCTAATTCCTCTACAGAAGTGTTCCCTTTCGGCATTAGAATCTCCGGCTCGGTAAAGGTTTTAAAATCCTTTGTACGCATAATAAACACACGCGCAGTATCGTCCGCCCACCAACATTCTTTAAAAGTAAATGGCATCGGATAGGACGTAAAGCATAAAATAAATTCTCCGTTATGTTCAATTACGTTACCGGGGCTGCAATAATTAAGTTTCAAATCCTTTGGAGTAAGAATTACAGGTTCGCTCCATGTTTTTAAATCCTTTGACTCACTCATTCCCACACGCATATACATATATCCTGAATCCTTTTCTGAGAATGTGAAGAATAAGTAATAAGTGCCGTTGTGATAATAGCAGGCAGGATCACGGTAGGCAAACTTATCATCACCCTTGAATATTATTGCTGCTTTATCGTCTTTTCTGCTCAGGCTCTTTTTTTTTACCATTGTAATAACAGGACTTTTCAAAATTCCTGTTTCTTTGGTGTTGTACTCATAGCACCAGGAATTATCGAACTGGTACCAGTTATTTGGACCGTACCACATATTTATACCACAGGCGTGAAGAGCTCCGAAGGTGTTGTAGCGATTTCCGAAAAGCTTGAATTCTATTGTATGCTTTCCTGCTTTTACTCCTTCAATTTTCTTGTCGTATGGAGCATAGATAAGTGCTCCTTTATCTTCGCCGTCAATATAAATTTTAGTAAGTGCGCCAACATATTTTCCTATATTGACAATCAAGTCGCAATCCTCGGGAACATTTATTTCAGCAGAGTATGTAATATTACCACCGTAGAAAGGAAGCCCCTGAGGTACAATATTACCAAAACCAATTGTTTCTGTAGGAGGCAGAAGTGTTATGCAACAGCCTTCAACCTTTACATTGAAATCACCCGTAAGGAAGCATGCTTCAAGACTTGTCCTTTTCCCGAAAGGCATCTTTGCAAGAATCACATTTTCCCCTTTTATAATTTCGGGTAATGTGTATTTGCGGATAGATTTATCTACAAAATAGCCGCATTCCTTTAAGGTTACTTTCTCTCCGTTAAGGATGAGTTCTTCCAATTCTTCACAGCAGAAGCAAACATCTCTTAGTGTACTCTCACTATCAAAAGTAAACTTTAATGTAACAAAATGGGAAATTTTTTCTTTTTCTATTACCCAGGGCTGTACATCTGAGCCATCTGCAAGAGGCCAGCAGAAAT
Organism: Oscillospiraceae bacterium; assembly: GCA_015068735.1. GTDB lineage: Bacteria > Bacillota > Clostridia > UMGS1883 > UMGS1883 > UMGS1883. Next base: position 60,396 of record SVJW01000006.1, on the reverse strand, counting down.
TCTGTCTGAGAGATTTATCTATGCGGAGAATTTCCTCTTTTTCCTGCATGGGGCCGCCATCTATAGAATATTCTGCAAGGTCAAGAATACATACGTTATCTTCTTCACGAGAGTAGGATACTTTGTTTTTAAAATCAACTTTGCCTAATACTATCTGCTCTTTTTTATCGATTTTTCTTGAACGCAATGTGCAGGGCGCAAGGCTAAGAAGTAAGCTGTCACTTTCATAGAAATCATAATAGACAGTTGTGTAACCATCACTTACTTCAAATTCAACATCCTCCAATACTCCGTCCAAAGTGTTCATAACGGTAGGAGTATATTCGCCCTTAATCTTTATTATTGCATTTGTCGGGAGCTGTGTTCCCTTACAATATTCATCAAGGTCCGGATATGGATTTGCAATGAAGAGATGGTGGATATCGCCATCTTTTTTCATCTGATAAATAAACTGCTCGGGAGTATTTCCAAGAGAATTCTTGATTTCAATATCGCGCTCATCAGAAAGCGCGTTTAATATTGCTTGTCTGTCGAAAGGCACGGCTATTGCACGGTCAAAAAGCTTATGTGCTTCTTCGTTGGGAATTGCATCGACATACTTGGGTGCATCACCTGCAAATATAACCTTTCCGCCATTGTCAATAAATTTATTCAAAATTTCTACGGTTGTGCTTCTCAAAGTTTCGCAGGCAGGCACAACAATTGCGCTGTACTGCATCGCACCTACCTGAAGCTTCTCATCAATATTACCACACAGAGAAGGCAGGCAGGATTCGCTGATAAAGTCAAAATCAATTGTGCCGAAAAGAAGCCAGTTAAGTATATTTTCAAAGTTTTTATCCATCTGTGTACGAATTTCAGAAGTATTATCGGCAGGTCCCCAATGAAGCCAATAGCTTTCAATGGGATGAATTACGCCAACATTAACTACAGACTTACCACGGGTAAGAACTGTGTTAAGTCTTGCAAAATGGTCTTCAATGTTTGAATACTCCTTATACCACGGTGACTGATAGTTAATGGACGCCGGATAGTCACGTTTTGCAGAACCTTTCATAGAAACCCAGGAAAGGTGATGGACTCGGGTCGTTACACCCATAGCCGCCTGCCAATCGCCTTGATATTTATGTCCGCGGAAGTCAAAATCCCAGTTTGTAACACCGTAAAGCTCGCTCATAAGACCTTCTCTTCCGTACTGACGGGAAGCAGACTGCGCCTGTTTTACTGTATCAAACTCTTTAAGGTTACAAAGCATATCCACCCCGGGAAGCTCAAATGAGCGGTATGCACGCATTGCTTCACCTATTGCCGCTGTCTGGCGTTTAAGTGTGGTTTCCTCCATCATATGGCCGGTAAGATAAATTCCGTTGTCACGGCACCACTTACCGCAAAGGTCGCTGAATGCAATTGTAAAACGTTCACATATATGGTCGTGGTAGTAATATCTTGCAATAGAAATTTCTCCGTCAGGAAGTTCCCAGAAAAGTTCGGGAAGCTTATCCTTTATGTCAAATCCATATGCCTTTTCATAGGTCTCATCAAAATCCGGAGTCCAGGGCAGCGTAACATCTACTTTGCTTTCAGCAAAAGGAAGAGTCTGTTTGTGAGAAAACTGCGGTTCATCCGTGAAAATTGCAGGAACAGTTTTTCCGAACTCCTCGCCTACTGCTTTTTTGTAAGCTTCGTGAGTAATTTCGATAAACCGCTCCATTGCTTTTGGATTTAATGTGTCAACGTATGTACCACCATTAAACCAACCGGAACCTGGGTCTTCACGCGGATTTATAACAATATAAGCATACCATTTTGTTCCTTTAGCAGCTTCTTCAGGTTCAAGTTTTTTATATGAGGCAAGTTCTCCATTTTCATTTAAAACAACGTCGTATTCACCGAGCAGGTAACTTGTTGCGTTTTTTATGGCAATGTTTTTAGGCTCAATATTTTCAATAGTATTCACAGTAAAAAGAAGCATTCTCTCTCTGAATTCAGGTGTTTTTGTCACATAGCCCCCTGCAGCACCCGATGGCCAACGATCCTCATCATAGAGCCATGCAAGCATACCTTCCTTTTTAGCTTTTTCTACGCAATCCTTTACAAGCTGCATAAATTCGTCACTGAGATACTTTGTTGCCATACCGCTTCTTGTATGCATATGGAATCCGCCCATACCCATTTCTTTAAGGCATTCTATCTGACGAAGAAGCTCCTCGGATTCAAGTTCGCAGTTCCACGCCCAGAAAGGTGCGGCACGGTATTCTGATGTAGGATTTTTAAAAAGCTCCATATCAAGCTTTGGTGTGTGATTCTTTTTGTAAAGCATATTATACCTCCTGTTATTTTGCTTTCTTATCTCTTATGTAAATCGCAATCGACGTTGCAATAAAAAGTACAATGTGGGTTCCAAGATTAGCATATGCTCCGGCAAGGAAATCGTAAAAAATCCACAAGAAAGAATTTGTCACATATAGAACACGATAATATTTTGCGTTTGACTGTGCCACGCTTAAAACAAACAACATTGCCGCTGCCAATGCGATGATATCGTACCAATGCGCAAATGTGATAATATTTACTGTAAGGAATATAACAGCATGAATAATGATAAGCCACAGTGGTAGTTTCTTCTGCTTAACATCGAAAGAATAATTGATAAGTACCTGCACACAAGCAGTAAAGCATATTGCTGCACCGCTGTAGTCTGAGCCAAAAAGATAACTGATTCCTACCAGTAAATTCCCGAGAAAGTTCAGGGTAAGAATCGTTTTCATTTTCTTTCCGAAAGGTTCTATTAAGCCTAATATAGTTGCAATAAATGATGATATGTACGAAAGTGTTGCCATAGTTACCTCCTCATATTTTTCTATACGTTACTATTCAAATAATTTCATATATTCTTTAAAGTATCGTTTACCAAACTCTCTGCAGGAAATTGAATCAAAATGGATTCCGTCGTTTTTAAGGGTAAGTCCGTTTGATGATACTATGTGGCACAAGGGTAGCTCCTGCGATATTTCTCTTAATATTTCATTCAACTTTGCAGGACGTGTTCCTGTGTTCCATACTTCAGTTATATCAGTACTCAATTCTCCTATGATTATTGGCACATTTTCTAACGAAAGCTCTTTTTTAAGATACGATATTATCTCTAAAAATTTTTCTTTATACAAGGCAATATCTTCGTCTTTGTTGCAGTCACTTTCCCCCTGATGCCAAAGAATCCCTTTAATCTTCGATGTGCGCATAGCTATTTTTGCAGTCATAAGTGTGTTGTCATAAAGAATTTCTCCCGGCATCCACTCACTTATTTTTGTGCCGCCTACGGCACAGGGAATTAAACCTATTTTCTTACCTGTTGCTTTTGCCAGTTCATCTGCAAAGCTTGCCGCAAGACTTATGCCTGAAAAATATTCCTCACCAGTTACCGGTGCATCAACATTGACAGGTTCGCTCATCTTTTGCCACAAGCCCATTCTAAGCATATAGCACAAATCATTTTCTATGGGTTCAACATCACCCATATTTCCCCTACCAGCCATATTGGACTGCCCAAGCATTAAAAATGAATTAATATCGTTCTCTGATAAAGATAATTTTTGCATCGCTTTATCCCTTTCGCTTACTTAAATTTTATTGATGTTGCAGAATATCCTTAATCAGTGGCTCCAAAATCTGTGCCATTCTGTAGTGTCCCAAGTCATTGGGATGAGTGGTGTCGCTTGTACAAGAGTGTCTGTCCTTATCTCCGAAAAATGTCTCTCCGTCAACAAAATATACGTTTTTGTCGCCTGAATTAACCGCATTGTTGTATGTCTTTCTTATGATTTCACGGCGAAGGGCTTTATCCTCTGCATAATCAAAATCGGGACTTGTGGTTATAACTATTGGGAGATCGGGTTTTCTCTCACGAATATATTTAAAGAACGGCTCGTGAGTTTTCTCCAGATATTCTGTATCAGGCGCGTTATGGTCGTAGTCGAGTACAAAAATACTGATATCCTGCCTCACGATGTATTCGGCAAAATCCAAATGTCCCTTTGCACTTCCTGAAAAGCCGAAATTGTAGTAGTCAATGTCCAAGTGGCTTGATACAAGTGCTGTATAGGCATTTGACGGGCGTGTTGCGTGTGCACCCTCGGTAATTGAAGAACCGTAAAAAAGCATCGGTTTACTGTGTTTGTATGGCGTTGGCGCTTCAATCCTTGCACCGTAAAGAATAAGGCTTGCCTTTGTCCAATTGCCTTCAGGAAGAGTTATTTCCCTTTTATACCACAAAGTTCCCTCTATAGGCTCACAGGCAGAATAAATAAGCCCGGGAACATTTGATTCATCTGTATAATTTCTGTTAAGTCCTGTTTCCCATTTTCCGTTTAACAAAATCATAACTCTCACCTTTCTGTATATTCAAAAAGCGCTCTATACATAGCAACTTGATCTTATTTACCCTGTGACCTGAGTTTTACTGTTTTCGTCTTTGTATTGTGAGAGTAACCAATGCCATACTGTGACTTTGTCAGTTTGATGCTTTCCGTCAAAAATATCGAGAAAAACCCTGCAATCAGGATGTCTTTCCACAATTTTATTATATAGGCCAATGCTTTGCTTTACCGGTACTACCGGGTCATATTTTCCGTGGAAAATTTTCAGATTTGCTTTTGCAATGTCATCAATATAACTGATGGGTGAACGCTTCATCATTTCTTCCTCGTCACCCTCACAGCAGGAAATAACATCATCTCTGTACTCTTCGTTTTCTTCTGCCCATTCTTTTATATTGCTTATGGGAACAGTTGCCGCAACAGCCTTAAAATATTCAGGGCAGTATGCCGACATCAAAAGAGCCATGTGTCCGCCGCCGCTTTCGCCAAAAAGGAAAATATTTTCCTCGTCAACATCAAATTCTTTAACAATGTAGTCAATTGCGTCCTTTATATCCTGCTTGGCAAGTTCTGAACCACAAGCCTGAAACCTTATTGGATTATATCTTTTATTACATCCGCGAAACTCCGGAAGAAGCAGATTGAAATTGTGCTTTTTTACGATAGGCAAAAGAGTCGTTTCCTGATTGAATCTATCATAGCTCCAGGTATGAAGCCCCACCAAAAGAGGTCTGTTTTTCTCCGTTGCCTCATAATACAAGGAAGGCTGCATTGTACCGTCTTTTGTTGATTTAATAAATATTTCCATCGTTATGCTCCCTTACAATTCTAAAATTCTTTCAGCATTAATGCCTAATATATGCCTTTTGGCATCATCGGTAATATTCTCGCTCATAACTGCGGATATCCACGCCCCGGGTGTCGTTACGGGAAAATCGGAACCCAACAGAATTTTTTTATAATCTGTACTTTCCGTTAATTTTTTCACCGTACCGAAGAGGTCTATCCCCGAACCGGAAAGGTCAAGATAGGCATTAGGATATTTTTGGAGAATTTCTATATGTTTTTCAATTCTTTCTCCATACCCCGGATGAGCCAGAACAAAGGTTATATCTTTATATAAAGCTATGGCTTTTTCAAGTTGCTCTATTTCAGCTACATCTCCTATATGTGTACTTACAATAAGTTTTTTGCTGTTTATGTAATCTAAAATCTCCATAAAGCCGGGTGCAGAATAATCCTGCCATCCATGATGATAAGGAACAAGCTCCCCTATAAGCTTAACTCCGTTTTCTATGGCAAAATCAACTTCTTTTATTGATTCCTCCACAAAATCAGGATGGATATGAAATCCCGGGATATATCTGCCCGGGTATTTTTCCCGAAGCTTTAATGCGTGAAGATTAAAATTATGCAAATCTTCAAAACGGTTTGTTTTCTTGCCGATTACACTTCCTGCGCAAACAGACACCCCACAGGATGACATATGATCAAAAAAATCTTCTGTACTAAGGTTTACCAGATTAACATATCCGCCTATGCGTTCATCATCACACAAAAATGGGTGACAATGAAAATCAATAATTTTAAAAGACATTTTAAAACTCCTTATAATAACATTTACACCAACTCGATTTAATAAATCGGGCTCGTGTAAATGTCGGAATGAGAGATTATCATTCCAGACATTTTGCCGCTTCTCGTATTACCTCAGCAACCTTTTTTGCACAGGCATCGATACCCACACCTGTCAGGTGGATTTTGTCATCCTTGCGGATATACTCCTCAATATGGGGATAAACAAATGAGTGCAGATCGTTTATGATAATGCCCATATCGCGAAGAATCGGTACAATAGCGTTATTATATTCAATAATTACGCTGTTATCATTGTGGGGATGGTCGTTTGTTACAGGAGTTGTGGTTGCGAAAATTACTGTTTTTGCTTTTTCTTTTAAAAGCTTTGCAATACGAACCATATTTTCTATATATTCTTCCTTGGAAGTAAATACTCCGTCACCAAGGTCGCATATGTCCCACAAGCCGTTATTCCAATGGATAATGTCGCTGTTTTCAATATCCTTTGTCCACTCTATCAAAACACCGCGGAGAGTATATTTTGCAAAACGGCAATTATCTTCGGGTTGGAAAACTTCAAATTCATCTTTCAGGAGTTCAGGTACCTTAGTACCGTAACCCAAAAGTCTTATAGAATCACCCAAAAGAGTAAGTTTTTTCATTATAATGCTCCTTATGATTTTCTAAAGGCTGCAGCAGATTTTGCTGCAGCCTTTGGAAATTAAGATTGATTTTTACTCAACAACTACAGTGATAACTCTTGAAGTTACGCAGTGAGGAGCAATGGTTGCTTTGTCGAAAAGCATTGCCTTTGCATAATATGTTCCTGCCGCAAGTTTAGAATAATCATATGTAGCTGTGATTGTATTGTTGGAGATTGTTTCTGCCGGTACTAATCCAACAAGAGTATCTGTACTGTTATCATAAATAGCAAGGTAAAGAATGCTGCCCTGAGGAGTCTGTCTGCCGGTAGCGGTAATTGTACCTGCACCGTTATCACTGATGATATTGTTAGCACCTGCTACTACTCTTACTGTAAAGTTACGAGATACAGTGTATTCTCCGTTTACATCAGTTACGGTTGCAGTAAGCTTGATGTTCTGATTGTTTGTAGTCTGCTTTACAGTTGCAGTCTTTCCATCTGCTCCAACCTGAACATTAGAATCAGCTTCTGTGCTCCAGCTAACCTTGTATCCGTCAAATCCGGTAATAGTATCGGGAAGAACAACCTGTTTCATAACAAAGTTATCGTTAACGAATATCTTAGAAAGCTCTGCAGAAAGTTCTTCAAGAACTTCCTCACGAACATCCTTGTATACACGGATGTTGTCATATGCTACAGTTGCTGTTGCAGCATCTTTGTGGCCGAGAACAATTGCATAACCTTCACCATTAACGATATTTGCTGCCTGGCTTCCGTTTGACATAGCTTCTTTATAGAGAAGAAGGTTTCCGTCAACATAGATAGTATATCTTCCTGTTGTGAAATCGATATGGAGAGTAAGGTCATGCTTCTCGCCAAGTGTAACTGTTCCGATATTCTTTACTGCTGCACCTGTCTGGTTATACCAATGGAAACCTATGTTACCGTTTTCGTTTACCTTAAACACAATACCGCCGCCGTTGGGAGCACCTGTGATACCAACAATCGGTACCCAATTGTCTGTTGCACCTTCCGGAACGCCTGACACAGTGAAGTCAAGGTCGATTGTAACATAATCATCAGCAATGAGACCGTTTGCTATTGCACCGGAAGCACCACCGTTATATGTTGCTACGAGCTGATTTCCTGTTGCAGTAATAGTACCGCTCTTATCAACGATATTAGCAATACCGAGACCTGCTATACCTGTCTTATTAAGGCTTCCGCTTGACCAGGATTTTGCTTCTGCATATTCATTGAAATCTTCTGCGTAGATATTTGTTATGCCTTCATAATCTCTGTAAATGTAAAGGTCATCGTAAACATAACGTACTCCTACGTTGTAGTCTGCTTCCATTACATAGGGAAGGTTGATACCTGTATCTGCCCAATCAATGCCTGCTGCAGGGATGAATGCTGCATCCTCAACGCAGAGCGCACCGTTAAGGTAAACATCGTATGTGCCTGCCTGAGTATTCACATCTACTTTTACGGTGTACCAGGAAGCTGTGTTTCTACCGAATTCTGCAGTAACAGTGTTAGATTTCTGGTTTGTCCAGTCGCCCTCATCCCATGTCCAGTTGCTATAAATATCAAAGCCTGCAGTCCATGCCTTGGTATTAGTAATAAAGGGAACTTTTGTACCCTCGGCATTTACATAGTAAGGCTTATCGTCAGCACCGATACCAAGATTTATAGCGAGGCTCTCGTTTGTGCCATCTGTGTAACCTGCACCGAAGAACATATTGTCACATGTATCACCGTTACTATGGTTTACTGTCTTGTTGAATTTGAATTCGATTGTGTAATCTCCCTTAAAAGCAGTATCGCTCTTTGCCTTATAATACTGCTCATTTTCAACGTTCTGAACCCACAGGAAATTTTTTAAGCTGTCTGAGTTACTTGTTCTGCTGATTACAGACAAAGTATTACTTCCGCCTGAGGAAGCACCCCATACTGCATTTGCCACACCTAAGTCGGCAGAACCGTTGAAGTCTTCTGCAAAAAGAACTTCCTTAACGGGCATAAGTCCGTCTGTTTTGGCAGTGTCAAATGTATAATTCGGCATTGCCATTGCTGACAAGCTCATTGTAGCGAGTACGATAACACTCATTACAAAAGCTGTCAATTTTTTAAGGTTTTTGCGCATTGTTTTCATCCTTTCTTTTTTGGATTTGTGTAATGTAATTTAATTTAATTAATTTATGTAAATTAGGATTTTGTAGCAGAAGTCGGCTTAGCCGACCGCTGCCACTATATTGAATTATTTGGAAATTGTTACAGTTTTCTTCGTATAACCGTGAAGGAATGTAACAGTCGCACTGTCACCGCTTACGGCAACATCGGAAGATGTAATTGTAATACCGAGGTTTGCATTATTTACAGTAGATGCAATACCTGATGCTGTAAATGTGGGATAATTAAGCCCTGCAACACTCGTTGCAATACCGTCTGCCGGGTCAACTGTGTATGCAGACTGCTTCACTTCTGTGGGATACAAAATAGCATTCTTTGCACTTTCGCGGATAATTGCCATATGATTGTCTGTAATTGAGCCGTTCCACGGATAAATGCTGTTTGTTACATATTCGGGTGTGGTGCTGAGAGCATTGAAGAAATCGAAATCAAATCCTTCCATGCTGTCTTTATATACACTGAATACCTTACCGAATACAGCCGCACTTACAAGATAACGACCTAATTCATAACTACAATGTGTTCCGTCACGTTCAAGAATGGTGAAATTTGTAATTCCGTTTGTACCGTTCCAGTCTGTATTGGAATTGTCACCGTAGCAATCAGCCGCGTTATATACACCGCCAAGATATGATGTTCTTGCATTCTGAATAGCTGTATTCATGGGAACAATGAAGTCAGGAGCATCATCTTCCAATGCCAAAACATTATTCATGACTGTTACGGAGTTTGTACTCCATTGATTATAGAGTCTTCCCCTTGAGCCGGTACTGTTCAAATCTGTCCAGTCTGCTACCCAAGCTATATCAGCGTTTGGCTGTTCGTTTCTTATCCAACGAATTACCTTTGTAAGGTCAGAAGCAAAGGAATATCTGTAAGAATCCATAACAGATTCGCGATAGTCCTGAACAAGCACTAAGTCGTAAGTATTATCACGAAGTTTTGAATAGGTATTGTAGTACGGACGGTTGGGGTTTGAGCCTTGCACATAATGACTTCTGTACTCGCCCTCAACGCCTACATAACCAATATCCTTATACATAAGCTGTGCTCCGCCTACAAGTGCGTAATCAAACTCAATTTCAGTTTTAAGTCCTGCATTCTTCAAATCCGCAAAAACAAGGTCACGCCAATTCATATAGTCATGCGTATGGCTGTTTCCGATTGCAAGAATTCTGAATGTCTTGAATGCAAAGTCAACGCTTGAGTCATTCTCTGCATAGCGCTGACCTACAGTATTGTTTGAACCGTAAATCGTAAATCCGCTTGCAGGGAAAGCACCCTTGCCAATAGATACCACACTGTCGGGCAGATAAACTTCTGTAAGACCTGTAAAGCCTGAGAATGCATCTGTGCTTACGGAAGTTATTCCGTCACTTACCTTAACTGTTGTTACACCTGTTACACTCGCCCACGGAGTTTCACCGAAGGATGCGTATACGGGCATATCGCCACTACCATTTATGGTAAGTACGCCTCCTGATACGCTATAAGTAAAGGCTGAAGCAGTTTCCACATAGGAAGAAATCGGAAGATTTGCACTCTTGAGATTGGAAGCAAGAAGTGCTGCCGCTTTCTGTGCACCTGCAGGAGAAAGTCTACCATCTTTTCCTGCAAGTGAAGCTGTGTAGTTTCCGCTTTCAGGATTCTGTGCAGAAAGTTCCCAACGAGAATCACTCTTCATGGCAGTATCAATTGTCTTGCTGTAATAGGTTACATCATCATCTGTACCTGCTAAGAAGTCTGCCCACGCATTATTAAGATCAAGAACGGGAGCATCAAGTTCCGCTGCTACAGATTTCATATACGTAACATAAGATGAAATATCTTTACTGTTTGCTGCAGGAGATGTAACGAATACTACATTTGCACCATTTTCAGTTGCTGTAGCTGCGATTGTTTTAAGATTCGCTTTATATGCGGATTCGGAAATACCCTCTGCCGCATCATCATAAGATGATGCTATGAAAAGGTAATCTCCGGGAAGTATACGCTTTGCAATTTCATTAAGCTGTCCGCCTGAAATTATGTCGCTTGTAGAAGCATCTGCCTGTGCCATATTTACTACATCAATATTTTCATTGATGAGTGACTTGAACTCAGTTCCCCATCCTGTATAAGGATATGACTCCGTACCATAATCTGCCGCTGTAGAGTCACCGGCAATATAAATTGTGGGAAGAAGTTTTTCACCGTGAGTATCAGTCAGGGGAACGATTTTTGAAGTGCTGTTCCAGACAAATGCCTTTACCTTGCAATTACTGTTCCATGTTGATGGAATATCCACATCAGTAAATGTAACGGTAGTTTTTCCTGTAGGAAGGCTGTCATAAGTTGCCTTTCCGAAGTCAACCATACTGCCATCTGCACCGTAAACTGCAACAAACACTACTGCAGGCTGATTTGTAAGAGTATTGCTTACTTCAACAGAAGTTACCTTTCCGCCTGCTGAGGGGCATTAACAACCTTGGCAGAAGAATTTTTGTAGGAAATCTTCTTAACTTCAAGACCGCTATTTGCTGAAAGTGATTTTGCCGTAACATCGTTTACAAAAACACTTCCTTCGCTACAGGTAAAGCCTACTCTTGCGAGATGTCCGTTATCGCTTACTTCATCAAAGGGAATTGATGCATTATTCACCTTCGTACCGTCAATGAATACATCGTAGGTTCGCTTTAACATATCAGCCTTAACCGTAAGGTCGAACCACTTTTTGGAAGGATAGGAATGTGACTTTATAACGCCCTCTTCCCCTGCTGAAATGACTGACCTATTGAGGTTAACCTTTGCAAATGCTTTTCCGTTATCGTCTGCAAGGTAAATACTTCCTGCTGTCTGCTTGCTCATATAGAGCTGTGCGGTAGCTTCAACAATTCCACTATATGTTCCTGGGGTTATATATGCCTCGGAGGAAGAAACTACATTTACAGCCTTATCCGCTTCATTAGTGGGGTTAGCGGCAAGAAGAGGAGTTCCTGATACAACGTCCCAATTTGTAAGAGAGGATATATCTGTGATAGTTTCGTCTGCAGGAACAACAACGTTAAAGGAACGTGTAAGTGTATACTCCCCTGCCGTATCAGATACTGATGCGGTAAGTTTTACAACCTGTTCCTCCTCTGTGGGAGTTACTGTTGCACTATATCCATTGCTTCCTACTTTGATAATTGAACTGTTTGAAGTCCATTTTACATTATAGCCGTCATAGCCAACAGCAGAAGACGGAAGATCTACATTACCTTTAACTACATATGTGCCTGAGAAGATACCTGCAAGAGAATCCTCAACATCTGACAAAACATTTTCACGAGTATCACGGTATACTCTTATGTTGTCATAAGTAACATCTGTGGTGGGAGATTCCTTATGATAGCCCAGGCCGATTGTAAGGTCTTCTCCGTTCTTAAAGTAACCTGTAACACCTTTCTTACCTGTGTTATACAACAATGACATATCGTCAGCAATCAGTACACCGTCTACATAAACTTCACAAGTATAAGTAGAATAGTTCATATGTACTGTAAGGTGATGCGGCTTATCCATTGTTATATTGGTAAGAATTGTGGGTTCATAGGGAATTGTACGGTTGTAGTAATAATAGATAAACTTACCGTCTTTGCTGACTGAGAAACGTATACCGTCAGCTCCTGCCGTAGTAAGAACAAGTACCGTTGCATAGTTATCAAGATAACTATCGTTTACAAAGCTGTCTACGGTGAAATCCATATCGATTGTCATATCATCGTCCATACGGATAATACTGGTAAACGCACCGCCGGCACCGTTTCTGTATTCTGTTACGAGAGCATTATTTCTTGCATAGATGTATCCGCCCTTGCTCTGCATATTCGCAAGACCAAGTCCTGCAATACCTGTAAAAAGAGATAATCTCTGCGTTGCATAAGAGGTAGCACCTTTCCATGAAACCTCTTCTGTATAGCCGTTAAAGTCATTTGCATAGAGCGTTGTTCTTCCCTGAGGCTCACTATAAATCTTGATATTGTCATACTTTAACGGGTCAGAATCACTTGTAGTCATCATAAAGGGCAGGTTAACACCTGTTGTTGCCCAGTTTATGGAAGAATCCGCAAAAGATTGATCCTTGAGACAAAGTGATCCGTTAAGATATACACTATACTTTGATGTATTGGTATCTGCCACAACTTTTAATGTGTAAAAGTCACGGGAATAAGTCGACCAACTGTTTCCGTCTCCGTGAAGAAGATACCACTTATGGAAATCAACATTTGTTCTCCAACTACTTGTTTGATCTACCAACTGTTTTTGTGTACCATCTGTATCTTTGTACAGTAAATTTCTATAGAATCTGTCTGAAGCAACCCATTCTTCAAGACCTATTTCAATAGCTTTCTTTTCAGTTGTACCATCTGTATAGCCAAAACCGAAAAGAAGAGGAGTAGCTGCATTATCAACTACTTTGAAGTTGAACTCTACAGCAAATTTACCCTTGATTGTTGTATCACTCTTAAGATTAAGTGATTTTTCAGTGTTTGTAGCACCAACGACCTTTAATGATCCATTTTCTATAGTTGCCGTGGTTTCGTTTTTAAATACACTCAAGGTGTTTGGTGCTGTTCCCCAACTGCTTCCTGCCGAAAGGCTTGGCGAAGAGCTGAAATCTTCACTGAAAATAATCTCAGTCGTAGGAACAAGACCTGCACCGCCTGACTGAAGATTGTGGTCAGGCTGTGCAAATGCTGTTAAACCTACTGAACTTAAGATAATACACAAGCCGAGTAAAAGGCTTAATGATTTTCTTAATAAGTTTTGTTTCATTTTCTTTTCTCCTTATAGCATTATCCCATAGTCGCAAATACAGATCAACCTTTGACTGCGCCTATCATAACGCCTTTTTCAAAGTATTTCTGTATAAAGGGATAAATACAAAGTATGGGAACTACCGATACGATAATTACCGCATATTTAATTGTTTCACCGATAAAGCTTGAATCTCCTACATTCACCATCTGAGTCATCGAACTGGTATCGTTCTGAATCAGGATTTCACGAAGGACAAGCTGAAGCGGGAATAATTCTCTGTCATCAAGGAACAACATCGCGTTAAACCATGCATTCCAATGACCTACTGCATAATAAAGTGCAATAACCGAGAGTGATGCCTTGCTGAGAGGTAGCACAATTTGAAGCATTATTCTCCAATGGCTTGCACCGTCAAGACGCGCAGATTCCTCCAACGCTTCCGGAACTGATGCAAATGCAGTTCTCAGAATAATAAGGTTGAAGGTGCTTACCGCACCGGGAAGAATCAAAGACATCAAGCTGTTCTTAAGACCAAGGTCCATTACAGTCATATAAAAAGGAATCATACCGCCTGAAAAGTACATAGTGAATATTATCATGAGAGTAATAGGCTTCTGGAAAGGCACATTCTTTCGTGACATGAAATATGCACCCAGGCAAGTAAGTGTCATATTGACAGCGAGACCTACAATCACTAAAAACAAAGTGTTGCCGTAGCCTTTGAAAATCATGGGATTTTTAGTCATAAGGCGATAAGCATCCGTAGAAAATCCCAATGGTTTAAACAAAAAACCGCTGTGTCCGCTGAGAGCGACAGGATCACTGAATGATGCAACCAACACATACCAGAGAGGATAAAGCATAATAAACATTATCCCAACCATAAAGATATAGTTAAAAACGGAAAAGATTTTTTCGCCTGTACTTCTTTTTATAAGATTGTTCTTATTTACTTTCATATCTGCTCTCTCCTTTCCGCTTACCAAAGTGATGTGTCGCCGATTTTCTTACATACGGTATTTGCCGCAATAATTACGATAAAGTTAACCAAAGAGTTAAAGAGACCTACTGCTGTAGAATAACTCCAGTCACGGGATTCAAATCCCATACGGTAAACATATGAAGAAATAACGTCGCTTGTCTCATAAATCAACGGGTTGTAAAGCAAAATAATTTTCTCATAGCCTACGCTTAACACATTACCTACTCTGAGAATAAGCATTATGATAATTGTAGGTCTCAGTCCCGGAAGTGTAACATGAATCATCTGCTTCCACTTGCCTGCGCCATCAACCTGTGCCGCTTCATACAGCTGTTGATCAATGCCTGCAATTGCCGCAAGATAAATGATACAGTCCCATCCGATATTCTGCCAGATATCTGAAACAACATATATCGGCAGGAAAGCATCTGCACGATTAAGCAGGCTTCCTTCTTTTCCATCAAAGAAATGTACCAACTGCTGAATAATACTTCCGTCTGCAACAAAAGTTCTGATAAGTCCGCATATAACAACCAAAGAAATGAAATGCGGCATATATGAAACACTCTGTGCTACTCTTTTAAATCGTGCATTTCTTATTTCGTTGAACATAATTGTAAGAATAATAGGGGCCGGGAACCCAAACACTATCAACGAAAGACTTATTTTTAATGTGTTCTTTAAGATTCTTGCAAAATCAGGGTTGCTGAAGAAATATTCAAAGTTTTCCAATCCAACCCACGGGCTTCCCTCGATCCCAAGACCGGGGGAAAACCGTTTGAAAGCTATTATTGCTCCATACATGGGTTTATACATAAAAACTATATAAAACAGCAACACCGGAAGAATCATCAGGTACAGCGATTTATTTCGCCATACGTCTTTTCCTAATCTTTTCAATTTATTTGGATTATAGGAAGGCTTTTCTCCCTTTACTATTGCTTTGCTCATTTTTTATAATGTCTCCCTCCGAAGATAAGCAGAAAGCTTATCTTGCGCTGTATCTGTCGTATGCTTCGTTCATAAGTTTAAGATATTCGTCAATACCACGTTCCTTCAAACCTTTAACAAAAGCATCATATTTGCCGATGGATTCTGCACCTGTTATAAACTTAATAAGCATTTCATCTTTGTAAGAGTTTACAGAGCTGATTTTCTTTGCCATCTTGTCTGATTCTTCGGGACGAAGGAATATCTTAGGAAGAAGATGTTCTTCCATGTTTGTATTACTCCAGATCTGAACTGCATCCTTCTGCTGAGGAAGTGATGCATACTGTTCCATATATCTTGCATCCTGAACGAAGGGACCTGCACTATATGCCTGAATATAACGAGCCATAGCTGCACTCATGGAAAGTCCTTCAGCGTTAGCTGTGATCTCTTCTGTATATGTGGGATATCCGTCAATCATATTGTAAGATTCACCCTCGATACCGAAGTTAAAGAACATTCTTCCTTCTTCGCTGTAGCCGTAGTCGAGAAGTTTCATTGCAAGGTCTACATCCTTACAGTCACGGGAGATAGCAACAACTGTTCCGGGAACAAGATGATCCATCTGTCCAAACTCAGGCTTCTGACCTTTTACAAGTGTGGGGTACGGAGCTGCTACAAGTTCATATCCCTCTTCCTCTGCTGCTGCCATAATTCTTCCAAGTCCACTGCCAACGCTTCCGATAAACACACCGGACTGACCGTTTATCATATAAGAATCAATTAAGCTTGAATCCATTGTTGCAAAGTCGGAAGGCATATATCCCTTCTTATACCAGGAATTCATAGTTGTAAGGAAATCCTTGTATCCGTCTTCAAGTGCGCCGTATTTAACTTCACCGTTATCAACATAAAGGGTATCTACAACACCGTAAGCACCGGAGAAAGCACCCCAGCCCTCAACATAAGTTCTGTAGCAAAGGGGATATTTTGCACCCTTTTCTTCCTTAAATGCTTTAAGAACAACTTCCCATTCTTCAATTGTTTCGGGAACTTCTAAGCCAAGGTCGTCAAGCCAGTCTTTACGAATGATTATACCTGCGCTTGTCTGAAGGCTTCTTTCACCACGAATGAAGGGGAATGCGTAATACTTACCGTCATCTGTCTTTATCATCTTATCAACTTCGGGATGCTCCTGAAGATATGCATACAGATTGGGAGCCTTATTTTCTATATCCAATTCGATGATAACATTATCCTCTATAGCTTTTGCAGGTCCACCGGGATATGCATCGCCCCAGTTGTATTCAATAATGTCGGGAAGCTCACCCATAACCATAAGATTGAACTTCTCATCTTCGCTACCCTGCGGCGGGTGCTGATAATCAATTTTGATTCCTGTTCTTTCCTGTAATTCCTTCGCAAATGGAGTGTCGCCATAGTTACTTACTGTCATTGCTGCATTAGGATTCAACGGAACCCAATAAGTTAAGTCTCCATCCCCTTTGCTTGTGCTTGTTCCTGAGCATGCAGCTGTTGTTAATATAAGAGCTATTATGCATACAAGAACAATTCCTCGTTTAATAATGTGTTTCATGTTTTTTCCTCCTTATAATATATATATTATTTAATTAATTCTCGCAATTTCGGAGCACATCAACAGGAATGCTCCTGTACCATGTAGGTCATTTACCGATGTTGGACGATCTATGTATCCCTGATAATCAAATATACATGTTCCTATGCATACATGATTTATCAGAAGATCCTCTCCATCACTATCAATATTTCTCAGTGCACCTTCAAAACATTCATTTGCATAAATCTTATATTTTTCATCAAGAACGCCCAATCGTACAGCTTTGGCAATTGCAGTTATAAACAAGAAACTGCAGGAATTTTCTATCCAGTTTCCTTTTTCATTTCCTTTGGGTACAACCTGATACCAAAGCTTACTTTTCTCATCACGATATTTCATAATATTTCCGAGAATTTCACGTTCGATATCAATAAGCTTCTGTCTGTAAGGGTGGTCAGAGGGCATAAAGGAAAGTATATCCATTATTGCCACAACATACCATCCTTGTGCTCTTCCCCATGTTTCATCTGAAAGTCCGGTTTCTTTATCTGCCCAGCTTTCGAGCTTTGACTCATCCCATGCATGAAGCATAAGTCCGGTTTGTGGATTTGTCATATTTTCATACATTATGATTGCCTGCTTAGCAGTTTCATCCCAAAACTCCGGACAGCTAAATTCCTTTGCATACTGCGCTAATATTGGCGATCCCATATATAGGGAATCTAACCACATCTGGTCAGGATGAATATTTGAGTGCCAAAATCCTCCTGCTTTATTCTTCTTCCAGTTTTTCAGAATACCGACAAGAAAATCAAGCGCTTTTTTATACCTTTCATCTCCTGTTTTTTTATACAAAGGATAAAGAAGAATTCCGGGCTGTATGTCATCGAGCCAGTTATGAGGTTCACAGCTGTTGATTTTTCCGTCTTCATCAACCAGAGAATCAATCCATACCTTTACATAGTCATAATATTTTTCTTCTTCACACAATTCATATGTGTTCATCATTCCTGATAAAAACACACCCTGATGATAGAAAAACCTTCGTTCAGGCGGCAAATCTTTAGCTTCGGGAAACTTTCTTATCATGGTGTCACACAGCATTTTTGCTGTATCAATTGCCTTGTTTCTCATGTTATCTACCTTTCATTTCAGTTCGTATTATTTGTTCTTCATTGCAACCAGAATTCTGCTTAAAGATGCGGGTGTAACCGGGCTGTTTTCCGTTATCGTATTATCCAGAAGCCCTACAGACTGCAACAACTGTGTAATTGTTAATTTAGAACTGCGAGTATCGCCTTTACCCAGATACATATTCATCTGTCCGCCAAGGTCAGGTCTGTAAGACCCAGCATTTGTCCAATTCATAATAAGACCGTTAGCAGAAACAGTGGGAAATACGCTGGTTTTACTGAATCTGTATTTTCCGAATACAAGTCCGTTTTCATCGTAATATCCGTTTCCTACAGGCTGAGTCTTTTGATCATCCTTCTGAATGATTGAAACATCCATAACTTTATAGCAGTTATCTTCCCCTGCCCAAGTCCACATCTTGTCAACCTTGCTGACTACGGGAGCAGACTGTCTGGCACCGCAATTTTCACCAATTACAATTTCTTCTCCGCCCTCTGGGGTTACATACGCGTCGTAAGTCATTTTATCCGGACGTATAACTATTCTGAAGTAATATCTCTTATTCACTTCGTATGCAGTTGCCGGCTGTGTATATGTATTGGTATTATACATATCTATAACACCGTTGGGATTGAATCGCACAATGTAGGGAATATCTGCATTGGTTCTTGTAGATATATCAGATGATGTAAAGCACATTGTAGAGTCAATATTTGGCTTATAGGGAATTGCCGTATAGGTAATCTCAAATTCCGATGTCTGCGGAATAAGCGGAAATGCCGTTTCTTCAGTAAATCCCGGTCCCTGGTCAGCTGTGGGAACAGACATCTTTGCAAGAGGAATCACAAACTCTCTTGTAGCTGTGGCAGAGTTCTTAGTAACTGTTGCCGTAAGTGTTACGCTGTCACAATCCGCATTGGCGCGAGTCAATATACCATCGGGAGAAATAATGTCTTCCCTGCTGCATTTCCAGCTTACTTTTGTTCCGTACAAGGATTCTTTTGCCAGATAAACGTCGGAGCTTAATTTGTCACCGTTATAGACTACTTCCAGCGCCTCTGCACCGTATAAAACTGCCGCTGAATCAGAAATATTTGCGTCTGCCTGCGCATCAAAAGCAATATCAAGTCCTGCATTTTCAAGGACTTCTTTATTGTGTGCCCCAACAGCAGGGATAAGCACCTGACTAAACTCTGCCCAGGTAGGCTGAGTCGATTTAAAGTTTACATTCTGATTAAAGTTATTCTTCATAAAAGCTTTCAGTTGCTCAGCAGAAAGAGAGGTATTTACATCGATTCCGCCAAGACCTGCTTCTGTAAGCACCGATGCACCTACGACAGAAATCTCCTGCCCTTTATTGTTGAACTGAATTGATATTGCACCGTTTATGGGTTTTACGCTTCCGCCATTTGTTACGACAAGCTTTGTTACACCTGCGTAATATGAAAGTGAAACGTTATAACCCTGAGTGTTATCAATTTTGAAGTCTCCGTCCTTTATACTGAGTCCTATATCGTAATTTCCGGAGAAATCAATCTCGATACGGTCTTTGTTGTATTCAATAATGTCTATGGTAGCTTTGCCTGAAATCTGTTCAAGGAATACGGGACGCTGTTTAGCAGAGTAACCTGCATACTGCTCAAGATATTCTTCAAGCATAACGGAGCTGTTATTCTCTACAATATTTGTAGCTCCCTGCCACAGTTTATTTTCATTGAAGACAAGCTGTACTGTCTTATCCCAATCACCTTCGGGTTTACTATCTTTAACGCCCATATTCCTTAGGAAAACGGCTTTTGTATCACCGCTCTGATAAACGTTATACAAAACATCAGGGGCTTCATATTTAAGAAGTGTTCCGTCCTTGATACCCTCTGCATCTTCTTCAAAGATGAGTAAAACGTTTTCATAACCGAGTTCTAAAAGTCTTTCCTTATTTTCGCTGAAAATTTTGCTCAGGTTATCGGAAAAGCGGAAAAGTGTTGTTGAACGGAGTCCTTCTGCCGACATAGGATTGCTGCCTTTTGGAGCACATATTTCGGCAGTATATTTTTCAGCACCGATTCCACCCAATTCCGAACCTAAGTATGCTTCCAGAAAGTCCGCAAGCACTATAAGATATTTTTCGTCTCCCGTCTGTTCATAGGCTGTACAAAGAACATCCAGCGACAGAAGCGTGGTAAATGGCGAAGCACCCGTTACACTTTCCTCGGCACCCCAGCTGTACACTTCAAGGTCAGAGGTTGCCATCCAAAGAAAGTCGCCAAATCTGTCGTGAAGGGAACATAAATAATCTGCAACGTTGATTGTAAGCTCCAAAGCCGTCTCATTGTCGGTAAAGTCAAGAAGCTGACTTACACCTCGGAAGCCATATAGCATAATGTAGTCCTTTACAACTTCTTCGTGACTGATACTGTCAAAAAGTTTACTTCCATCGTGGTATATAAAGTGAGGATATGAGCCATTTTCTTTCTGAGCCGCCTCACACCAATGGAGAAGGTCATTCATTGCAGTTAAGTATCTTTCGTCCTTGAACAACTGATATGCCATATACCAGGTACGAACTCTTATCATTCCTCGGCTCTCATGATATTCAGGGAAAAGCCCTGAGGGAGATGATGTATCAATAGGCCAGGAACGGTAGTAGTATGAGCGGCTGCCGTCAAGGGATTGCCTGAGGTACATATCCTGTATTGTCTTTTCCAAGGAAAGAGTTAATGTATCATATACCCACTCATCACCGGTAAGAAGATATGCCATAATAAGTCCGCCCTGATCTCCGTAATAGGAGTGTGCCATATTGAATCGGTATGTATCAGTCATTGATGAGCCACGAAGGCATCCGTAAATATCGGGTCTTCCACCACGATACATCAGAAGGTCTGCACGAAGCTCTGCAATATCTGTCATATAACGGAAAATCTCTTCGTCGCCGGACTGCATCCAGCACATAGCGAAATTGTATTCAAGCTCACCGGGGGTATTACCGAATTTACCTACCAGACCCAAGTCTGCGTTAAGTTCCCACGGAACTGAGCCGGCACTGAAAATTCCGATGCTCTTTGAATATGCGAATTTATAGCTGTCTATACCCTTTTTGTTAAGAGCGCTCATATCAGTGGTTAAAATCTGACCTGCCCTTACATACTGCTCATTATCTATCCTTATACTTGGAGGAAGTGCGAGAGTTTTTGCGTAGGTTTCCGCATCCTTGTAAAATGATATGTAAAGGTGTGCAGTTCTGGAAAATCCATCGTAATACTGATATGCTTTTCCATTTACAATAGGTGCAAATGTGACTGTGTTCTTACCTATTACATAGCCTGTTGCTTCAGGCATAGTCGTCGCACCGTTAAAACGTGTATTGTCATAGGTTGAAAGTTGCATATACCCAAGATCGAGATAATCGCTGTCAATTACAGTTCCCTCCTCTGCCCCTCGGTAGGTTGCTCCTATCGTCAAACCTGTAGATTCAACCATAAAATTATCTTCAACAGTAATTCTGTGGTCGATCTGAACTCTTGATGTTCCTTCCGCTACGGTAATATACATTTCACCGCAAATTTTATCATTAAGTCTTCCCTTAATCTTGAATTTACTGTATGTTTTGGTATTTTTCAAAACCGACATTTCCGTAACCTTAAGGTAATCAGTTTTTCCGCCTACAGTTACATAAAGATTAATGGGAGTTCCGTTAAGCTTTTCTTCACCGTTATGCTTAAGGCTTTCTATGCCCTGAGGTCCGAAAACCATATCAATTGCAGGAGTTTTAACCGTCATATGAGTTGTATTCTGCGTGTAGGTTGTCTTTCCTGAGGGGACTTCACCATAGCTAACAGTAAGGTTCTTGCATTCATTGGGCTTTAGGTCAACTATGCCCGAAATGAGAAGCCAGCAAATACTTCCGTCATCGTAGGTCTGAAGAGCTTCAGCAAATGAAGGTATTACCTTGCCGTTTTCCTTAAGACATACATCATCGACAGAATAAAGCTGACCTTTTTCAAGCGCGATACCGCGCCTGAAAAAGTAATCTTCAACTTTAACTCCGTTTCTTTCCTGAACAGCTATTGCTATTTCAAGCGGTTTATTTGCCGTTGAAGAGGTTGTTTCGGCGTTTGCACCTATAACTGAAGAAACAGAAAGAACAATAGAAAAGCAGATAATAAGAGCTGTCAGCTTCTTTAAAAACTTATCCATATTTATTCTCCTTTCTTTTTACTCCAATGTCAGTATATTGTAAATAATCTGAGCAACCTCTGCTCTTTTTACGGGAAGTTCCGGTGCAAATAATCCGTTACCTACACCCGATACAACACCTTTTCTTGCCAAAAAGTCAACTGCTTCTTTAGCGTAATCTGCAATTGTATCACTGTCACTGAACTCAACACCTGTATTCTGGTCGTAAAGTTCTTTTTCCTTAACGGTAAGCACACGATAAATAGATACAGCCATCATCTGTCGGGTGATGTGCTCTTCGCCGCCGAAAGTGGATTCTCCGATACCGTTCATGATACCATATGCACTTACGATGGTTGCGTACTCTTTCCACCATTTATTACCGCTGTCACCAAAAGATTTTCCTGATTCTTTCTCCGCAAGTTCAAAAGCAACAGATATAATCTTTGCAAATTCACCACGGGTAACTACATCTGTGGGACGAACATTGGTACCGTCTCCAATCATAATACCTTTTTCTCTTACAAAGAGAAGTGCATTATTTGCCCAAGGAGTCAGGTACGCATCTGCAAACTGCGCTGTTTGTGAAGGTGTTTGTTCTGTTCCTGTGTTTTCCGTATTTTCGCCACCTTCTCCGGGAACAAGCTCAATATCATACAGGTCATCATCTTTGGAAGAACTACCACCTCCGCCACCGCCGGAAGAACCACCGCCTCCGAGAGAAGAGCTACCGTTGGATGATGAGTCGTCGTCCTCGTCAGGGTCCTCGATTATGTCGGAAGAGGATACATCTTCCAAAATCTTATTAAGCGCTGCTGCCAGCTCCGTTACCTTGCTGCTTGATGTATCAACGGGAACAGCCAGTGAAGAAGCGTAAAGTCCTGTTTTTTGATCCGGTGTCAAGCTTTCAAAGTCTGCCTTGTCAAATCCGTTTCTTTCCAATGAATCCATATGTTCGCTGAAAACAGACTCAATATCCGTTCTTGTTGCTTCATAGAATGCAATGATACATTGCAAATCTTCAACGGTATTCTTAAGGTCAGTAAAAGTAGCATAATCTGTACCGCTGTTATAAATGCGATTCTTGTAATCTTCAGCATATTTGTTGTACTCAGTAAGTTCTATTTCCGTACCAACATAGAAGATGCTAATTTTTTGAGCTACGTCTACAGTAGATGTTGCTGAATTAAATTCAGCGAGTACTGCATCTTCCCAATCTACACCGTAGAAAGGAACTACCTTCTGAACCTGCGGTGTATCAAAGCCTTCCAATGTAACCGTAATAGTTCCGTAAGGAAGGGATGCATCTACATTCTGTGACCATGAGAAGGTATTATCTTCCGCTACCGTAAGAACGCCATCTAAATCAACACCGTTTCCTTCAACAGAAACATTGATATCTTCAAGAGGCTGCGCACTGAGTTTTCCTGTAACACTTACTTTTCCGTTTCTGCTGTCAATATCCAATGTTTTAAATTCCTTGCAGTCTACAAGTTTTATTGTATGTTGATCATATATACTGCCTGCCGTTGCACGGACAACTATATCTCCGCGTACACCTGCATTTACATTAAGTCTGTTTCCTGTTATTGATACGCCCTGATAGTTCTCTGCAAGAGACCATGTAATAGGAGTATTAATGGAGCTGTTGGAGGAATTATATACCTGGGCATTAAGTTCGCGGGTATAACCCAATGTATTATCGACACCTATTGCACCGGGAATATCAAAAAGTATGTAGCTGGCATTACTACTTGAACCGGAGCCTATCTTATTACTTTTAAACTTTTCAATAGCGTCGTTTACAGCATTTGCATAAACATCCGCCTGCTCTGCTGTCATATTTTCATCGCAAGATGCCTTCAGCATAGTGTTGTATGTATTCTCCAACATATTATAGGCTGTCTGTGGATACTGCCCGTTTGAATAGCCTACTTCACTGTTATTCATTATGCTTTTTGCTCTGTATAATGCTACGGCAAGATTACTATGCTTTATTGCAGATAATTCAAAGTTATCATAGTAAAGAGGAACATTATACTCATAGTTTTCCAGATTGAAAAATATATCTGTCTTCACCTGTACCGCTGTCTGGAAGTTGCATACTTCGCTGTTAAATTCGTCAATATAGAGAGTATATGTATCATTTACAAGATCTACATGCAAAAATGCGTTATACCATTTGCCTTGCTTAAGTCCTGTCTTAACGGGGTTTGTGCTTGTATTCTTTCCGTCGTATATAACGCCATCTTCCAAATAGATGCATACAGAGGGTCTGTTACCGTCATCTGATAAAACACCCATTAAGTCTGCATTATATCGGTCAGGAGCATAAGGCATCATAAAGTCCCAACTGAGGATCAATTCGTCAGCATCGGGCTCTTCTTCAAATTCCATTGCCACTCTGGCTCTGGAATCAGCTTCACGAAGCATCTGAAGATATTGGTTATTACTATCTCCCTGAACGCTGTCACCGCCCCATCTGATATAACCGCCGCCACCGATGGAAGTACCTATATCATAGACTTCAAAGTTATCACTTAAAATCGTCTCGACAACTTTTGATGTACCAAGGGCTCCTGATGGAGTGTTCATATTATCAAGAATTTCGTTAAGCGATGCTACAATATCCTCTACTGTAGTGTCGGCATCTATAGTAATATCCATTACTGTTGCGTAGAATATAACTTCCTGGTCGTCGCTTAAGCTTTCAAATGCCTCAACGTCAAATCCAATCTCTGCCAAGAAATCAGCATTTTGCTCTATGACAGACTTTATGTTGTCACTTGTTGCCTGCCTGAATGCAAGAACACATTCAAAAGCTTTAATACGCTCTGTCATTTCAGGAAGGTCAGCATAGGGAATTCCACCGTATATAACACTGTCATATTCAGACTGATTTGCTGTATAATTTGCAAGGTCTATCCCTATTCCTACGCTATAAGTTTTAACAAGTTCTTCAATATCATCTTGTGATGCTGCACCGTTGAAAGCTTCGAGAACCGCTTCTTCCCAGCCAACTCCGTAGAAGGGAACCGTTAAGCTATAAGGAGCTGTATCATTTCCCATAACACGAACTGTTATAAACTGATATGCCTTATCAGCACCAACATTTACATTCCATGTGAAACTTGCATCGGAATTTACGGTAAGGTTACCTTCTTCAGATATATCATCACCTGTAACCGATATAGTTACATTTTCAAGAGGTTTGCTTTCAAAAGAACCTTTTACTGTAATAGTTCCGTTTGAACTTTCAACATCCATAGTTCTTATTTTTCTACCCTCAGTAAGACTTATTGTGCAGTAGTCATAAATATCGCCTGCTGTTGCCTTAAGAACTATATCACCTCTGACACCGCCGGCAATGGTAAGAGTATTTCCTGAAAGTGAAACTCCTACAGGAGCTTCTTCAATTTCCCAGGCAATCTCACTATTAACAAGCTGATTTGCGCTATCGTATGTCTTTGCAACAAGCTGACGGGAAAATTCTTCGTCACCTACCGCAATTTCGTCGGGAGTCTCAAAAAGGATATATCTTGCTGCGCCGTCTACTGCTGATTCATCAATTCGGGAAGCAATAAATTTCTCTGTTGCACTATTAAGCTTTTCTGCCAATTCTGTCGCCTGTGAGGAAGAAACGGATCCATTCTCCACAACTGCATCGACCTCGTCATAGCAGGATTTGAAGATATTATACGCAGTTTCCGGATATTGTCCGTCTTCATAACCAACTTCGCTTTCCATAAGAACGCTTGTTGCCTGAAGATATGCAACTTCAAAACTCTCATTTGTTACAGGGAATACTTCAACATTATCGATGTAAAGAGGTGTTTCCATAGACTTTACTCTTACATTGAAGAAGATATTTGTTTTTGTATAGGACTTCGTTGACTGGAAATCCTTTATCTCACTCTTGGAACCTCCGCTGTAAACGGTGTAAGTATCATTTTCAAGATCTACAACCATAAATGCCTTGTACCATTTATCTTCTGCAAATCTTGAATTCACAACCTGAGAACTGTCAGCGCTTGCTCCGTCATAAAGCTTTCCACCATTAAGCAAGGTGTTTGATACTGCTTTTGCACGGTCTGAGTCATTGAGAACACCAAACAGCCATGCATCATAACTTGCAGGATCTTCCGGCATCATAAAGTCAAGACTTACGATGACCTTATCAGCAGAAGGTTCTGCAGACAATTCTACTGCAATTTGCGAATCTGTACCCGAATCTGTACGGTTCAGAACAAGATAATTATTATCCCCATCTGTCCCTATCGATGCACCATGCCATACAATAAATCCTTCATTTTTCAAATATGATGATGTCGAAAATCTCTCAAAATCCTCATCCATAATGTAGTCTTCTGCTATTCTTGCAAATGCAGGAACGCACGAAAAAACAATGCTTATGGCCAGGATGAAAGAAAGAATTTTATATTTTAATATGCTTTTCATATTTTTTCCTCCTATACATCTAAGCTGTAACTTACTCGTTAATATAACGAACTATTGTATTGATTTCACATCCTTCTGACGCCTGGAACCATACATAGTCTCCGACTGTAAGTCTGGGCAATGATGAGGAATAAGTTACTGTGTCTGTCATTACATCATACTCAATATAAGTAAGAGAACGTCTGGAGAATGTGAATTTCTGATTGTCTTCACACTCTACCATAAGGTGACTGTTGGGAACAAATGAAGTGATTTTACCTTTAACATACTGGATTTCTGCCATATGAGGCTGAGATTCAAAATCGTTTGCATTCGCACTCCATGAAGACTCTGTGTGTGTTTCATCATATTCGCTGACCATGATAAACCTGTCAACTTCACCATTTTTACGTCTGCCGAATTTGATAATATCACCGTTTTGAATCTGTGAAATGTTTGTTATTGTAGTAGGGGTATTGTAATGTGCTCGGTTTAAAGGCGTTATATCGTCACTCTCTACCACATATGTATTTCCCTGATAAGTATCAAATGTGGTTACCCAGTCGCCGTCTTTGTTTTCACTATATCGCTTATTTGTTACTATAGTAAAGCTTCCGCAGTTATCTTGTTCTCTCATACTGCTCTGCGGATAATCTTCAATAACAACAATCGTAGGTTGAAGGAGTGTATCCGAATCGTAAACTTTTACCTTCGCACCATCTACCTGATGACCCAGGTCAATGTAATGGTAACAACTGAAGTCTTCTTCATTTGTGCTGGTGCTGTCCACATAAAAGTAAACCGTATGAGAGTTAGATTTGTAGTTGGGACCTACATAGCGCTGATAAAGGAATGCACTTCTTGATGCGTAGTCAAGAGAGAATCGGTTTTCATCAAATCCCTTATAATCTGTTTCGACACTGTGGTCGTAAGCAAGCTCAACATATTCTACTTCTTCTTTTTCGTTGAGATTATATCTTATAAGCTGTCTGGGTTGAATCAATTGCTGAACCTTTTCTCTTTTAACATTTTTTCCTACCACATAGTTGCCTTCATACATTCCTGTGAACTTAATCTTATCTGCTACAGAGAAATACTCCATCTCTTCATCCTCTGTATAGATGAGAAAATACACTTTTCCACGGGAGCCGGTAACATCTCTTTCTACATCTACCAGATAGCTGTAAGTAAGAGCAACTTTATCATAAAAGTCCTTGTAGTAAACAATCAGATTATCGTTACCAAGGTAAAATATGGTTTTCTGCCCCATACGGATTGACAGTTCATCAACAAGATTCGGCATCAGCTTGTAGATCACACCGTTAATTTCAAATCTACCCTCATCGTCGATGGATTCTATAGCTCCCTCCACCGTCTGATTTTTCAGAGACATAACAACTGCTTTATCTGTGTCAACCTCTCCATTTTCTTTATACGTGCACATTATCTGGAGTACTACATCCTCTACCAGAATTTCAGTTCCGACTTCTCTGCCACCTGCCAAAAGAACAATATCACCTTCGTCAAAGTCATCAACATCGAGGAATACTTCTCCTTCTTCAATTTCAAGTTTACCTGTCGTAGGATCAAAATAATCTACACGGCAGTAAGTGTGCTGTTCAATAGCAACAACGTCATACTTTTTATCGCCGTCACGGTCAATAAGCGTAATCTGTCCTGATGGAAGATTAAAATCTTCGTTAGTGATTACAAGTTTCTTTTCTCCGTTAACAAGGATTGTAGCATCAGCTTTTATATTTGCGATTTCATTTTTTCCGTTTTCATTTTTGTAAGTCAGCTTAGGCATATTTCTGTCTGTAGCTGAATCTTCAGGATTAAAACCACTTACTTTTTCCACATCCGTAAAGTTTACCACTTCAGGATTGCTTCTATCCTTGATGTAGATAACCTCAGTTTCACCGTCTTTTTCCATCGTATAGTAATCTACACGTCTTCCAAGATAAGTGTAATAAGCAAATCCGGAATAATAAGGATTAAGATACTTGCGGGAGTCAATTGTCAAATACTCTGCTTCAACACTTGAATGTCCGTTCAGTGCCGTTTCGTTAATAGCAGTAATAATTCCTGTTCTTTTCTTTACGTTAAATTTGTCGATAAGGTATGTGCTGTTACTAAGTCTATATTCATTTTCAGTATTTGCCTTATGAATGACCTGCTCTATATAGTTACTGTCAAGCGTATTGAATATAAGCTTTGCTGCATCTGCCCCGGTCAACTGTTCACCTGAGGACAATCCCTCGTACAGCTTCAACTTGTTTGCCTGTGCAACATACTTTGTGGGATATGCATCAGCACCACTGATAACATCTCCATAACCTAAAAGGCGTATGCACATTGCTGTTGCTTCATTCAATGTAATGATACGATCGGGATAGAACAATCCGCTATCATTCTTGGAAACAAATCCAAGCTGAACCGCGGTATTTATGTATGCACCCTGTTCTCCGCTTATATCAGTAAAGCAAGCTTCACCGTAATATGGCTCGGCCTTAAACGCCTGAACTGCCAAAACAGCAAAATCTCCTCTTGTGATATATGCGTTTTCATCATATTCCGCAGAAATTCCTATACGGTTAAGTAATAACTCATAGCCTGATACACTTTCTGTTTTGGCATATGCAGTACTTCCCCCTGGAATAAGAGCAATAGAAATTATCATCATCACAACCAAAGCAATGACTTTACTTGAAATTTTTCTTGTTTTTTTCTTCATAGTACCACTCCTTTTTCTGACAAAAGCCCTATCGTATAAATTAATTATACAAACTTCTTCTTTTCTTTTCATTACAATATTTGCAAAGTTAAGGGGGCAACCTATACAATTCTTGTTTTTTTAATTATTTCCTATTTATATGCGCAAAAAAATTGCACGGATGAATACCTCTCATCCGTGCGTAATTGTCTATTATTTTTACGTAAGTCTTATTGATTTATATAAGTCTATATATACGACTGTAATCCAAAAGACCGGATGGTTCCACAGCAAAGAAGCGCGAACATCCATTTTTTTGTTTAAAAACCAAAGTATTAGATACAGTAATTACAATATGGTTTTCACCTTTTTTCACAGCTTTGCTTATATCAAAACTATATGGCGGACAAATTCTCTCGCCAATTTTTTTGCCGTTAACCCAAAGCTCAACAGCTTCACCTACTCTGCCCAGATCAATTTCATAATCCCCTTCTGTCTCCAGGAAAAAGCTTCCCTCATAGCGCATATGCCCGCTAAAATCTTTCACCTCATTTGCACCGGTAACATTTACGGGCTTTGAAAGGTGTTTGTATGGGATAAAGGGTTCTCCCGGACTTGCCAGACTGAGGTTATAGTCAAAAAACTCCTTTTCTACAACCTTTCTGTGTTCTTTCCAAGCAGTAAATCCGTTACAATCAGTTCCCGTAATGACAAAAAGAGATTGATAAGGTGAAAAGCTCAATTCAATTGTTCCATCCTCAGAATACTTTTTGTAAACTTCGTTTGTAAACGAATCGTACACGATATAATTTCCACCCGAAAACCCTTTTGCCATAACTCTTATGTCTGTGTTTTCGTGAATATTCTCATTTACAAAAAAGTATGTATTTTCATCTGCATTTCTTCTGTGACAGAATTTTATCTTTGATTCAGGTGAGTCAAGTTTCACATCAAAAATATCTTTTTCATAAAGTAAGTCCGTTAAATCGGAAAGAAAGACAGGATTTGCTTTTGTGAAATATTTTTTTGCTTTTTCTCCGCTTGTTGTATATTCCGAAGTACCATCCACCCAGATTATTTCAACGCCTGCCCTTTCAACATCGGTAAGACGTTCTAAAATTTTTTCGGGCATATATTCTGCGTATGGAACTATAATTGTTTTGTAGCAGGCAGGTCCTATCTTTACAATTCCGTCCGATATTTCTGCATTTATGAGATAATCGTGGCAGATATAATCAAAATCAATCTGACTGTTCAAAAGCTTTTCGGCAATTTTGTCACACGAAAGGAATTTGCCTCCGTTCCACCTGACTTCGGTGTCGTACAGAACTCCGCAGCTTATTACCGGCATCCCATACGTAAGCAAATGTGCCCCACGATTCATATGAGACATTACATTTTTGAAATATTTAAACTGAGGATTTTGTCCTCTCGCATAGAAGTTTGGCGGACAATCCGTGTCATTCTCTTTTGGAGAAAATGCATGAGGAACAAAGTAGTTTATTCCACGAACCAGCATAAAATCGGTAAGCCATTTCATAGTTTTTGTTCCTTCTGACCACCCGTAATTTCCAAACATTTCACACATAGCATTTCCATTCATTTTTTTATTGGTATGTGCCATAGATGATGCCAGTTTTGCAAGAGTATAGCGGAAGAATCGATGGTCACCGTAAGAAAAAAATTCAGAGTCGTATATATAGTCTATATCGTCCATCCCCGGAACAAGCTGACCGGAAACTACGTCAATTCCGCTCATGTCCTGCCCTTCCAGTGCCCTGAAATAATTGCCTCCGGTAGCTCCCGTCCTGAAGGCTGCGTTATTGTCTTCTATAATGTGCCCAATAAATTGGACATTGTGATTATTACACCATTCTGCCAACTTTTCGGTATAATTTCGGCTGTATATCATACTGATTGAGTCCATATAGAACTCTCTTGTTTCTCTTGAGCGATGTCCGACATCAAAAAACAAATCGACAATTCTTTCCCTGAAATGTTCCCCGAATTTTTGTACAAAAGCCTCCTTTAAAGAGTTTCCCCACGGATAAAAATCCTTTGGTTCTCCCAATTCTGTAACTAACTTTTTGCCCATATTGTTATGGAATCCGGGTTCATCACTAAAAAAGCCAACAAGGGTGTTACCGAAATATTTGCCTAATTCACGATAGTGTGGTTCATAAATTTCATCGATAATTACGTCCGTTGCCGTCGGATTTAATTTATCGGAATAGTATCTGAAATACGGTTCTTTGTCAAATGCACTTATAACAAATACAACTCGCCAATATCCTTCAGGAATGTCTGTATACAGAATACCGTCTTTCAGCATATTTGTAACGTCTATGGTATCTTCTGCAGTATAATAACCACTTTCAGGGGTTCTTTTGCACAGAATCGCTGCGATAATTTCCTCATCCTCGGATTCTTTCCACGCGTCAGCCAAAAAGCTCGCTTCCGACATTGGACCTACTACATCAATATGCCTGGTCGTAATATCTCTGCGTTGAAGATGTGCATACTTTTCACGAAAAGATCCGTTTGCGTATCCACTGGGAAAGTGTTTGTCGTCCAATATCCACACTTTCATATCCTTCTCTTTGCAATGATTAAGAATGAGTTTTAAATCATCCCACCATTCCTTATTGCCAAAGTCTTCATGAGTGCGGGATTCAACACATATTCCTCTGATTGATGAGTCATATATTTTGTCAATTTCATCAAGAATCAGCGAGTCATCTTCCCCATGAAGCCATAAGAACGGTGCTATTCTGTTATCATAGTTGTTATCAATGCATTCCTTGAGACGCTTTATCATACTACCACCCATTTGAAATTCTTATTTCATTAATTTTTTACTTTTTTAAATTTTAGAAATAAGCTCGTTAATTGTTCTTATCATTCGATGTCATTTTCTCCTTTTCTGTATTCCTTCGGAGATGTTCCTGTCAGCTTTTTAAAAACTCTTGCAAAATTTGATGAGCTATGAAAACCTGTAAGTTCTGATATACGTGTTATGGAAAGAGTGGTTTCCTGTAACAACTTTTTTGAATTTTCAATTCTTATACGAGTAAGATATTCTACAAATGATATTCCTACATTTTTTGTAAACATACGCGAGATTTCATACTTACTTATAAAAAATTGTTTTGCCAATGTTTCGAGTGTAATATCTTCTTCAAAATTGTTTTCCATATACTCAACAATCTTGTCCGTTACAACAGACTCGTTATAAATCGTTTCTTTTGAAGTCTTTTTTGCAAGAAATGTCAAAATTCCGCATAGCAAAACTCTGAACATTTGCTCGTCGTATAAGTTACCGGTATTGTTATATTTAAGCATCTGCAACATTGTACTTTTTACAAAATCTGTTTCTTCCTCGTTATCAAACTGAATCAAAATAATGTTTTGCTGAAACGCCGCTAAAACATCAATATCCATTGCCATTGAGATTTTTGCAACAAAATCTTTAGTGAAATTTATAAGGTATTTTTTATAATATTCACGGGTATATTCACTGCTCTTTAAAGTTCTGTGTAATGTGTATGGTGGCACCAAAGCAATACAGTTTTTGTTAAGTCTATACTTATTCTTTTCCGCAACAAGAATTCTTTCACCCTCCGGTATATACAAAATTTCGTAATGAGAATGGTTGTGTATACTTTTCATAGTGAGGTTTTGAGAATTCTGTTCTGCAATATAGTGAGTGTAAAATCTGCT
The DNA here is from genome assembly GCA_015068735.1 of Oscillospiraceae bacterium. Classification (GTDB taxonomy): domain Bacteria; phylum Bacillota; class Clostridia; order UMGS1883; family UMGS1883; genus UMGS1883. The sequence goes on along the minus strand of SVJW01000006.1, from coordinate 27,150 downwards.
TTTTGAAAGTAATAAATCATAATCAAATTTTTTCATGCTAACGCCTCCGTGTATTTTTAATATTCCACAGGACTAGTATACTATAATTTTATTTTACACAACAAATTATTTTTTTTCATTACAATACTTGCATTTTCCTTTTTACATTTTATACAATTCTTGCATTTCTCTTCATATTTGTTTATTAAAATTAATAAAAACCTTGTTTTGAAACATGTATAATATGGTATTGTTTCAAACGATTTTGTCTTAAAACTTTTTTTGGTCATTTTTACGATAAATATTTCTATTTGGAATTTGTTAAACTATTTTGCGATATTTTGAAATCTAATTTTCCTTATGAAAAAGGCTTCTATTTAATAAAGCAGAAAACAGCGGATTTTTCTCAGCAGATGTCAAATAGATGTCAAAACGGCATTTTTCAAAAAAATAAAGAAAACGTAAAAACCGCTTAACCTTATTGGTTAAGCGGTTTTTAACTGGTGAGCCATCGGAGAACAGATTAAACTCTACTCCCTCAGCCTAATAGGTCGCTATAGTGGAATCGACACCTTGTAGCTACGAAGCTTTTTCGTGGGCATAAATACCCACTCCAACCTTCGGCTACTGCGTTTCTGCAATACTTTCTTCATCTGCCACAGGCAGCGAAAGTATTGCAGACTACCGACTTCGCACGCTCAGTCGACAAAGCATATGAACTTAACAACAGTCAAGCTACTGATATGACTCACCAAAGCAAAAAAGACACCCTTACGGATGTCTTTTTTGTTTTGGTGAGCCATCGGAGATTCGAACCCCGGACAACTTGATTAAAAGTCAAGTGCTCTGCCGACTGAGCTAATGGCCCGTATATGGCTGGGCTGGCAGGACTTGAACCTGCGGATGCCAGAGTCAAAGTCTGGTGCCTTAACCGACTTGGCTACAGCCCAACATCTATATGCTGGATTGCAACTCAGGTGGAAAAGTGGGGTGGATAGAGGGACTCGAACCCTCGGCCTCTAGAGCCACAATCTAGCGCTCTAACCAACTGAGCTATACCCACCATAATGTGGCGTGCCTGCGGGGATTCGAACCCAGGACCTACTGCTTAGAAGGCAGTTGCTCTATCCAACTGAGCTACAGGCACGTGTAATTTGTGGCAAAAAAGTGGAGCGGGTGATGGGAATCGAACCCACCTATCCAGCTTGGAAGGCTGGTGTTCTACCAATGAACTACACCCGCACTTGCGACTTTAAGAGTATACCAAATATATTGCAGTTTGTCAATATTATTTTTTCAAATTTTTCATTTTTTATTAAAAATTTGAAAACACCACCTACTATGTAACAATAAGCGGTGTTTTCACCCCATTTTTATATACCTAATTCGGATTCAAGCTGTTCTTTGGACATATAACCTACTGTTGTTTTTACAGACTTACCATTTTCAAAAAGTACAACTGTAGGAATACTCATTACACCAAACTTAATAGCCAGTTCTCCCTCTTTATCTACATCAATCTTGCCTACCTTAACTTTTCCCTCTTTTGCAATTTCTTCAATCACGGGAGCAAGCATCCTGCAAGGTCCGCACCATGTCGCCCAGAAGTCCACCAACACCGGAACATCGCTTTGTAAAACTTCTTTTTCAAAATTTTCTTTGGTAATTACAATTTCACTCATGCTCTTTTCTCCTTTTCCTTATAGTACAACATACAATGGCAGTACCCCTCAAAATCCGGGTCTGCAATCTGTTTCTTAAATTCTTCGCACATACATTTATTTTCTTCCGTTCTCTGAATTCTGCAAGGACAATACCCGCCGGTTCTTTTCAGACCTTCCTTTACAGATTTTACTATTTCTTTGTCGGGGTTAAGCTTAATTGCCATAATTATTCTCCAATCAGACTTTCGATATATTCAAACAACATTTTCTCTGTCATACCACCTATCCTGTGATATACAAGATTTCCGTCTGCATCTACAAACGCCGTTACGGGAACAGCGGAAACATCATATGCAAATGCAGCTCTGTACGCTACGTCATAATAGACGGGAAATTCGTATTTTTTATCAGAAATAAAAGCAGATGCCTTTTCCACCGTTTCGGTACTGTTATCAGTTAGATTAACCATCATAAACTGCACTTTATCACCGTATTTTTCATAAGCATTTTGAAAGTACGGAAGTTCATCCACACAATATCCACACCATGTAGCCCAAAAATTGATTACAACCGGTTTTCCTTTGAAAGAAGTAAAAGAAACTCTCTCCCCATCCTGCGTGAAAACAAAAAAATCAGGAGCAGGATTTGTATTCTTGTCGGAATCAATATTCTGAACTTCCGGTGTATAATTATCGGAAACATGCTTATATGCAACACCCGCCAAAACCAAAACTAAAGCTAATATCGAACAGTATATCACTAATTTTAAGTTTTTATTACTCATCAATTACTCCTTCAATGATTATGAGATGAATGCGCTGCTGTATCAAGCATTTCAACAAAGCCGTTCATCCAACCCAGCATCATAAATATTCCCATTAAAACGAGAAAGAATCCACATACTATGTTTATCACATTGTAGTTCTTTTTGATAGAATTGAAAAGTCCTGTCAATTTATCAACCAGTACCGCTGCAAGCAAAAAAGGAATTCCCATACCAAGAGAATAGACAAGCAGAAGCAAAAACCCACTCATTACCATTCCTGAAGCTGCCGCAGTTGTCAATGCACTTCCTAAAAACACGCCGATACAAGGAGTGTGGCTTATTGAAAAAACAATTCCAAATAAAAATGCTGAAAAAAGTCCTTTTATTTTCACACTTTTATGAGCGGAGTGAATTACGGGTAATTTTATAATTCCAAGGAAATTAAAACCGAATAAAATTATAATAATGCCGCAAACAATATTAACCCAGGACCTGTAATGAGTAAGAAAAGACCCTATCGTTCCTGCAAAAAGCCCCATCATCGAAAAAACGAGCGTAAATCCAAGAACAAAGCTGATAGCTCTCGGGAGAGGATGCCGTTTTTCTTCAGCAGAACCTGCAAAATATGAAATATAAATTGGTAACATTGGCAACATACAAGGGGAAATAAATGAAATTATTCCTTCTAAAAAGGTAGCCAGATACTGCAAAATAATCACTTCCTGTCTACTTTATATTTTAATATATTATTCCTTGTTTGTCAAACAAAAAAACTGTCTGCGAATGTATATTCCCGCAGACAGTTTCAATTATATCGTATTTAAATCATACATTGTAAGATATTCTTTTGTATTTTCAATCATTTCTTTAAACAGTTTCTTTGCGTCAGCATAACTGCAAGTTACGAGAGGATCATTTGCAAATGCATTGAAAATTCTTCCCAAATCACGCTGTGCAATCCCCTCGCTCACTTCCTCCTGCTCTCCGCAAATTCTTGAAACAAGAGGATAAATTGAAGATGGTATTTCACCAGCAAATACAGGGGTCACGCTATCCGATGTAAATACGGCATTTGTTTCAACTACTGCACCAATGGGAAGATTGGGAATTTGCCCATAGTTTGGAATATTTACATTTGTAACAAATTCGCAAAGTCCGAGAAGCGCTCTCATCTGACGCACGCCCTCTTCCCCTGTAAGCTTGATTTCAGGCTTTTCCTCACCATTTTTGAGGCGTACACTTCTTTCCATTCTTTCTACAAGGTTTTCTTTCCTGTAGCTCACCGGCGTAAGATTAAATCCCCACTCTCTTACTTTTTCCGGTGATTCAAGATACCATTTTCCTTCACAAAATTCGGCAAGGTGACGGTCACCTGCCGCCGCTATGTAACCGTAACGGTTAAAAAGGTCAAATTTCACTTTCTGACTGCAGGCAAAAACGCTGTTCATCCAGTTATCGTCCTTGCCTTTGAGGTAACCCGCCTCAGCGTACTCCTCTGCCATTTTCTTATATATTGGGAATACATCAATATCCCTGTATTTTGCAGAAGTGAGCCATGTAAAGTGATTTACACTTACAGGATTAACCTTTATTTCTTCTCTTTTTATATCTTTTATACCACAATAATCTTCAAGAGCAGATGCTAAAAGTTTCTGTGTACCGAATACTTCGTGGCAACATCCGAATGCTTTTATTTCAGGAAATACACGGTAGAGTGTTTTCGTACAAAGCGTCATAGGGTTTGTGTAATTGATTACCCACGCTTTGGGACAACATTCCTTGATTTTTTCCGCAAAGAATTCATACATAGGAACCGTACGCATTGCGCGGATGATACCACCGGGACCGGATGTATCTCCGACAGACTGATAAATGCCGTATTTTTCAGGTGCGTGAACATCTGACTCCATTTCATCAAATGTTCCCGGTTGAATGGATATAACTACAAAATTCGCACCGTTAAGAGCTTCCTCAATAGTTTCCACAGCCAAATAATCCCAATGTGATTTTGCACCCTCTGCATCATTGAATTTGTTACCTATAATTTCATTGCTTTTTGCAGCTTCCATATCAATGTCGTACAGATATACGCTACCCGACATATCATCGCAATTTACAAGGTCACTCATAAGTCCCCACGCCCAACCGCGTGAACCACCGCCTATATATGCAATTTTCACATTTTCTGCTTTATTACCGTTGTAATTCATATAACCTCCTCCTTCTATGATTTTATCATACTGTATTTTTATATTGTTTTCTATAAATAAGTTGCATATTTTAAGAAAAAACAAGAAAATATTATTTACATTTGCCGATTTTTGTGTATAATCTAATCAGAGGTGATTGTATGCCTGCAAGCAAAAATCCTATGATTTACGAAAAAGTTAAACATCCTTTTATGGTAGATATGCCCTATATGCACTATCACGATAAACACGAGCTTTATTACCTTGTAGAGGGCAGTACAAAATATTTTATCGAGGATGAGCTTTTTACCATCAAACCCGGGGAAATGATTTTTATTCCCAAAAATGTCTACCACAAAACAACAAGTGATGCGGAAAGAGTGCTACTGTTTTTTGATGAAAATGACGTAGGCGAAAATCTCCTGAAGTATATCGATGAACTTTTTGAAAATAAGCATATAATAATAAAAGGTAAATACCACAACAAGGTAACGGAATTGTTGTATAAAATTGAAAAAGAAGAAAACGACAAAAAAATCGGTTATCGTGATATGCAAAATCTGTATACGCGAGAACTTCTTATACTTATTTCGCGCCACAGAGCAGAAGAATCATCAGAAAAAGAAACTCCCTCTCACCAACTTATTCAGGACGTGGCAAAATATATTTCATCAAACTACGCAGAAGATTTGTCTCTTAAAGTGCTTTCAGAGCATTTTGCCATAACTCCCAACTACCTTTCAAAGCAGTTTAAAAAGCTCACTTCCGTCGGGCTAAGCGACTATATAAATATCACCCGTGTGGCTGCTGCAGAAAAGCTTCTTGTGACAACAAATCTTTCGATAACGGAAATTGCTTTCCTCTGCGGTTTTAATGACAGTAATTACTTTGCCGCTGTCTTTAAGAAAATAAAAGGAATAACACCGAAAAAGTATTCTTTGGTAAACAAATAAGGAGTCGCATTTGCGACTCCTTTTGTTCTGAAAGCGAGCCAAAGAAACACGTCCTGAAATGTTGTTTCAGTTACGGATTTTCTATTGATTTTTTCTATTGACTGTGGTAAACTTTTAGTTGAAGGAACATCAGCGGTGTGCCGCGCCGTCGTAGACGGGTTCGAGCCTTTTTCAAGGTTCCACGGACTACCAATGTTTCCTTCTATTTTTTTGATATAGAGATGTATGTCCCGAAACGAGTCTTGACATATTCATCGCTATATGTTATCTTGTTAATAGGACCATATGTAGTTGGATGGAACGGCATCTTAAGCCCAGTACTCGCCAACCAGTCGTTGGTCCTCTTTTTATTTGCGCCTCTTTGGGGACGTACATTTTTTGGCACTAAACAGTTTAATCATTTCATAACAAACAAATAAGGAGTCGCATTTGCGACTCCTTTTGTTGTACAATTATTTAGTTTGTGTAGTTGTCGAAGTAACCCTGAACAAGTACCACGGGTGTACCCTTATCACCGCTACCGCTTGTAAGGTCACAAAGCGAACCGATGAGGTCTGTAAGCTGTCTGGGAGTTGTTCCCTGGGAAGCCATATTACCTACCAGGTTGTCCCCTTTGTTTTTGATGCTTTCGGAAATTGCTTTCTTAAGCTCTTCACCGGAAAGATTTGCAAAGTCATTATCTGCAAGATACTTAAGCTTAAGCTCATTGGGTGTACCTACAAGACCGTCTGTAAATGCAGGAGAAACAACCGGGTCTGCAAGCTCCCATATTTTACCCTGAGGATCCTTAAATGCACCGTCACCGTAAACCATAACTTCAACGTACTTTCCTGTTTCCTTGAGAATTCGTGCCTGAATATCAAGAACAAGATCTTTACACTCTCTTGGGAAAAGTTTGATTTTGTCTTCTGTAGATTTGTTTGAACCTAAAAGGCCATATTTTTCGTTACATCCGCTACCATTTACGGGAGCATTCATAATTTCGTCAAGACCGCAAACAACCTTTGCACCTAAATCTTTAAGAATTCTCTTGGTTCTTGCGCGAGTGTGGATATCACAGTTAATTACACAGTCTGTATAATTAAGAATTGTCTTCGCCTGATTTGCGAAAACGATTTCAACGTCTGCACCGCATTCCTTTATAAGATTGCCGTAGTATTCAACATAGTCAACGCCTGTAAATTCGTGCTTGTTTTCACCAAAATACTCTCTATACATTTCAAGGCTTAATACGTCGGAATAAGGATTAATGCCTGCAGCATCAATTTTATCAAGACTTACAAGTTCGTTACCAACTTCATCAGAAGGATAACTGAGCATAAGAACAATTTTCTTTGCACCCATTGCAATACCCTTAAGGCAGATTGCAAAACGATTTCTGGAAAGGATGGGGAAAATAACACCAACGGTTTCTCCGCCAAGCTTGTTCTTTACGTCCGCTGCAATATCGTTAACAGAACAATAGTTACCCTGTGCACGCGCTACGATGGATTCTGTAATAGAAATAACATCACGGTCGCGAAGTTCGAATCCTTCGCTCTTTGCTGCGTCGAGAACGCTCTCAGTTACGATTGCGGCAAGGTCATCTCCCTCACGGATGATGGGACAACGGATACCTCTTGATACTGTGCCTACTTTTCTTTCTGTGTTTGCCATACTACGGTCATAGCCTTTCTGCCCACAAAATATATATGTGCCTTCTCTATCGCGGGCCGATAGTGCACATTTCAACACTCACAAAAGTGAATATTTCTAATTACCGTCTAATATAATACCATAAATTCAGTCCCATTTCAACAAAAAATTTTGAAAATATATAGAAAATTAAAACTTGTTTTTTTCCGTGTTTTATGCTATAATCAAATTGACGAAGAACAAATATAAGTTTGTTTTATCCATAGGGAGGTCAGATTATGAAAAAAGTTATTGTAACAATCGGTAGAGAATTCGGTAGCGGCGGACGTGAAATCGGACTTAAACTTTCCGAGAAATTAGGGATTCCTTTTTATGATAAGGAACTTATCCTTCATACTGCAGAAAAGACAAATCTTGAAGAAAGCATCATCGAAAAATACGATGAACAGCACTCCTTCCCCGCTTTTTCTTCTTCCAATATTTTTGATATTTATCAGATGCCTATGTCTGACAGAATATACATCGCACAAGCAGATGTTATTCGTGACATAGCAGCAAAAGAGAGCTGTATTATTGTTGGCAGATGTGCAGATTTTATACTTGATGAAAACCCTGATGTTTTTAAAGTGTTCATCACAGCACCTATGAAAGATAAAGTTGAGAGAAAGCGCCATATTCTTGAAGGCAAAAAAGATAGTGAAATTGAAAATCATATTGCAAAAATTGATAAAAAGCGTGCAAAGTACTATACATATTATACAGACCGCACTTGGGGTAAAGCTTCTACATATAACCTGTGTATTGACAGCAGTATCCTTGGTATAGACGGAACAGTTGAGCTTATTGCAAAGGCTATCGAAATGAGATAAACACAAAAACCGCCATTTCTTGTGAAACGGCGGTTTTTTTGCATAAAAATGGCGAAAAAAGTAATTTTTCTCTTGATTCGATATTAAAATAATGATAGAATAGTAGAAGCGAGATTTTGAAAGGAGATTAGAATATGAACTATTCACATGAAGTTGAAAACATGTGCGTTGTTGCTAAGGGCGTTGGTCACAAGTGTGCACCTATCCCTCAGGAAGGCACATGGACACATTCCACTCAGATTACAGACATTAACGGTCTTACACACGGTGTAGGCTGGTGTGCTCCCCAGCAGGGTGCCTGCAAGCTTACTCTTAATGTAAAGAACGGTATTATCGAGGAAGCTCTTGTAGAGACTCTCGGTTGCTCCGGTATGACACATTCAGCTGCTATGGCATCTGAAATTCTTCCCGGTAAGACTCTTCTTGAAGCACTTAACACAGACCTTGTTTGTGACGCTATCAACACAGCTATGAGAGAACTTTTCCTCCAGATTGTTTACGGCAGAACACAGACAGCTTTCTCCGAAGGCGGTCTCCCCGTTGGTGCAGGTCTTGAAGACCTTGGTAAGGGACTTAGAAGCCAGGTTGGTACTCTCTTCAGCACAAAGGCTAAGGGGCCCAGATACCTTGAGCTTGCTGAAGGTTACATCACAAAGATGGCTCTCGATGCTGACAATCAGGTTATCGGTTACAAGTTCGTACACCTCGGAAAGATGATGGAATCTATCCGTAAGGGTATGGATGCTAACGAAGCTCTTGAGAAGGCAACAGGTCAGTACGGCAGATTTGACGACGCGGTTAAAGTTATCGATCCGCGTGAAGAATAAGAAAGGGGGAAATTAAAATGGCATTATTTGAAAGCTACGAAAGAAGAATAAATCAGGTAAACGCAGCTCTTAACAAGTACGGCATTGCATCCCTCGAAGAAGCAAAGAAGATTTGCGATGACAAGGGTATCGATGTATACAACCTTATTAAGGGTATTCAGCCCATCTGCTTTGAAAACGCTTGCTGGGCATATATCACAGGTACAGCTATTGCTATAAAGAAGGGTTGCACAAAGGCTGCAGACGCTGCTGAAGCTATCGGTGAAGGTCTCCAGGCTTTCTGTATTCCCGGTTCTGTTGCAGACGACCGTAAGGTTGGTCTCGGTCACGGTAACCTTGCTGCAATGCTTCTTCGCGAAGAAACAAAGTGCTTTGCATTCCTTGCAGGTCACGAATCCTTTGCAGCTGCTGAAGGTGCTATCGGTATCGCAAACAGCGCTAACAAGGTAAGAAAAGAACCCCTCCAGGTTATCCTTAACGGTCTTGGAAAGGACGCAGCTCAGATTATCTCCAGAATCAACGGTTTCACATTTGTTGAAACAAAGTTTGATTATATGACAGGTAAATTAGAAATCGTTAGCGAAAAGGCTTATTCAAATGGCCCCAGAGCTAAGGTTCGTTGCTACGGTGCAGATGACGTTCGTGAAGGTGTTGCTATCATGCATCAGGAAAAGGTTGACGTTTCCATCACAGGTAACTCAACTAACCCCACACGTTTCCAGCATCCCGTTGCAGGTACATATAAGAAAGAATGTATCGAAATCGGTAAGAAGTACTTCTCAGTTGCTTCCGGTGGTGGTACAGGTAGAACTCTTCATCCCGATAATATGGCAGCAGGTCCTGCTTCCTACGGTATGACAGATACAATGGGTAGAATGCATTCTGATGCTCAGTTTGCAGGTTCCTCCTCCGTTCCCGCTCATGTTGAAATGATGGGACTTATCGGTGCAGGTAACAACCCCATGGTTGGTATGAGCGTTGCTTGTGCAGTTGCTATCGAAGAAGCAAGCAAGTAATTTTGTTTTAAAATCAAAACACACCGCAATTTTTAGCTTGCGGTGTGTTTTTGTTGACATTATATAAAATTTCATTTATAATTTCTTTATATAAAAGCATAAGTAGGAGGAATATATTATGAAAAGAATCTTTCATTTATTTGTTGCAATGATAATGTGTTTTTCGTTGGTTGCTTACGGAGGAAATACAGATTCCAAAGGTGACACAAGCACAGAAAGCAATCAGACCCAGCAAGGTTCTGAAACAGGAAACACAGCAGAAATCACTATTGATGAAGTAGCAGAAAAGCTTGGTTTTACAGGCGGAACAGAAACCTTCTATTCTATGATAGGTGCTATCGATGGAAAGGAATACAATAACGGAACTGTTGAACTGTATCAGTTTGAAAAAGGCAGTGAAGCTTATAAAGATATTATAAACGGAACCGGATATTTAAAGGCGGCTACACATAAAGAAGGTATTGTACTTATATTCCCTCTCGGAGAACCGGAAAATGCTGAGATTATAGACGCATTTAATGCTTTGGAATTTTAAAAACAAAAATGCACTGTGGATTTTCGTTTCACAGTGCATTTTTTATATCAGAACAATAAGCAAAAACACATCATAAGCTTCACCCCTTTGCTGTCTGATTATGGCATTGAAAATTGTATTGAAAAATAGTACTTTCTATGATATACTCAGTTTATGAAAGCATTTGCACAAGGAAACATAGTGATAGTGTTCAAATGCAATGGACATATAATTCTGATGAAGATGAGGGCGAAAAGAAATGAGTATTTTTAAAAAGAAAAATAAATTGGTGCAGGATGGAGATATTACGCCCGATAACACAATTTCTGCAGATGATACAATTCCCGAAGCTCCTGTCGAAGAAAAGAAAATAAAGACAATGGTAAAGAATGCCAAGACTAAGATTGTGAAAAACGGAAAAGATTCTGCAATAAATTTCTTTTTGAAAAAGATATTTACCTGTCTTTTATCCGCTATTTTAAGTGCTGCTATTGTCCTTTTCACTCAGCATTCTTTTAAAGACAATTTTAAAGATTACATAAAAGATTTTGTTTCCATACATATTGAAGAGTTCACTGAATTGGTTAATCATGCAGTTGCGTTGGAAGATATGAATTTTGAAGAAGCGCAGAGGTATTGCCAAGAAAACGACATTTATGAAAAGTCGAAACACTTAATGAAAGTTTCCATCTCATATTCTTCTGAGGATAAGGATATAACTATTCTTCACAGCAGTTTTAAAGATGTATGTGAGGATATGCTCGATTTGTCTGTTATGTTGTATGCATATTCTTCCGATAAAAATGTGTCACAAGAAGTTTCAGACGATGTGCTGACAATATCCGGACTCATTCATGATGCCTCGTCAAATATGAATATAATAGCTCCTTCGGAAGATGCTCCGACAGAGCAGGAAGCAGAAGAAGGCAAAGAAAATTCAGAATATCATATTGCAATGATGCAGCTTAAGGCTAAACTTGAAATTTTTGTTGATTTGTCAAACGAATTATGCAAGAAGCACGGAATTGCTCCGTTTATATGATGTTTTGCATATTATACAAATATGACTCATATATATAATATAAAAGTACTGATTTAAAAGGATACAAGCTATGAGAAAAAGTTTAATTATCCTGTGCAGTTCACTTCTGCTTATTATTGCAGGGTGGCAGGTGGCAGACTTTATAACATACAAAAAAGAAATTAAGCCGGCATACAAAGAAGAGGATTTAAAAAGTAATTATACCGTAATTACAGTAAGTGCCGTAGGTGATTGTACGTTTGCAACGGATATAAACGCTACTGGCAGCGGGAGTTTTGTCAACGAAGTAAAAGCTGTAAATTACGATTATACTCACTTTTTAAAAAATGTATCTGATATTTTTAATAAGGACAACCTCACGATTGTTAATTTTGAAGGCACACTATCCGAAAGAGGAACAAGAGCCGATAAGGAATTTGCTTTCAGGGGAAATCCTGAATATGTAAACATACTTACTTCTTCGTCTGTTGAAGCGGTAAACCTATCCAACAACCATTCCCGTGACTATGGAGATATTTCCAAGGATGATACAAAAGCCATTATGTCAGAAAACGATATAGTATGGTTTGAGGGAGATAACTTCACAGTTACGGAAGTTAACGGAATTAAAATTGGTTTAATAGGCACAAACACGCAACGAAGCAATGAAGTGTCCGCATTTATCGAAAATCTCGAGAAATTGAAAGCCCTGTCCCCCGACCTGATTATTGCAAATTTTCATTGGGGCGAAGAGCTCGCACATTCACCCAATGCAACACAAAAAAATCTTGCCCATACTGCTATTGACAATGGTGCAGACCTTGTTATAGGGCATCATCCACATGTTTTACAGGGAATTGAGAAATACAAGAACAAGTATATTTTGTACAGTCTCGGAAATTTCTGTTTTGGCGGTAATAAAAATCCTACCGATAAGGACACTATGATTTTCCAACAAACATTCCTTTTTGAAAACGGAAAACTTCGTCCTAAAGAAAGGGTATCTGTTATCCCCTGTTCTATTTCTTCTGAAAAGACAAGAAACAACTACCAGCCCACCCCCCTTTTGGGAGATGATTTTAAAAGAGTAAAGAAAAAAATCATAGAGCGTTCCAAAGATTTTGAAGGAATTGAAAATATTGAATTTATAGAAAAAAAATAGTTATCATATTCGCCACAGCCAGATAAGGAAGTATTGTCCTGAAAATCACCTTTTTGCAGAATTTCAGCGTTGAAAAATGCCCATATCCGTCAGGATTATGTCCATTTTTCGCCTTGAACTTCGTACAAAAATTTTGATTTCAGGATGCAAAAGCAGTTTTGAATATCAGATTTTTATATTTAGACAAAGAATAAAAATCCCGTAATACTGACGTATTACGGGATTTTTTGATGTAGTATAAATTAAAAATATGGCTTCAAAACCAAAACTGCCTTACCTGGCTGTGGCGTTGTGATAACTATTTTTTTATAAGTTTTCTGATAATCATTATAAAAACAATCGGGTATATTATATTTACCAAAAGCCCTGCGCGAAGAGCATTCTCACCCCATACAGTCATGGATGCTATAAGTCCTGTTATAAAAGGTGCAACCGAGCAACCAACATCGCCAAAAATTGCTACTGTACTATACATTGCACCGCTTCCGTCCGGGAATTTCTTTGCCGCAAGCTCAACTGTTCCCGGCCAGAGCGTGCTGATTGCAAATCCGCAAAGAGAACATCCTGCAAGAGATATAATCGGGTTTTTTGAAAGTGCCGCCGCAAGGTAACACACCAAGCACAAAACACAACAGGATATTGAATAAATTTTGAAATTCATCCTCTTTTCATAAATGCCGTAAATAAGTCTGCCTACTCCCATAAAAAACGCGAAGAGACACGGTCCTAAAAGGTCACCCGTCATTTTATCAATTCCCAATGCATTCTGTGCAAAAGTTGACGCCCATTGTGCCATAGCAAGCTCGCTTCCTCCTGCACAAATCATTAAAAGAAGTATAGCGATAAATGTTTTGTTTTTTAAGAGTTCTGTTACCCTTTCCCTCTTTTCTTCCGCTATAGGCGGAGAAATTGGTGTTTTAGCAAGTATTAATCCGTTTATCAAGGGCAATATCCCCCAAAAAACAGAAATCAATCGCCACGAAGTTTCGCCGAAAATCCTCAGCGCGACTGTAGTTGCCAAAACAACAGATAGCTGTCCCCATGAGTAAAAAGAATGGGTAAACACAAAATTTTGTCCGTATTCTTTTGGTATACCTGCGATTATGGGATTTATAACCACCTCTATAAGTCCTGCTCCGATAGAATAAAGAATTACTCCTATACATAATCCAATATAAGGTGGCATTATATCCGGTAAAAATGCAAGGAGTATAAAACCGATGGTACAGCTAAGTTGCGATGCTACCGCTGATTTTCTGTATCCGATTTTATCCAGTAAAAATACCGATACAATATCTACACAAAGCTGGGTAAGAAAGTTTACTGCAATCAGCGTTCCTATAAGAGCATAGCTGAGGTTATATTCATTTTGAAATATTACAAAAAGCAACGGCAAAAAATTTATTGCTACCGCCTGAACAACGTATCCCATATAACAGCAACGCTGAGTTGTTCTGTAAGTCATTTGTATCACCCTATTATAAGGGGTGCAAGCTTCCTTGCACCCACTTTTTATGCTATTTCTTCTGATTTCTTTTTAGCTTTTACAAGCTCAGGTTCTGCATTTCCTTCAAAAACATCCTTCGTAAAGATAGCTTTCTTAATATCTTTATCGGAGGGGATTTCGTACATAGCATCAGAAAGAGCTCCCTCAATAATTGCGCGAAGTCCTCTTGCGCCTGTATCTCGTTCTATAGCTTTCTTAGCAATGAAAGAAAGTGCCTCGTCTTCTATTTCAAGCTCTACCCCATCCATCTGGAAAAGTTTCTTATACTGTTTTACGAGAGCATTTTTAGGCTCTGTCAAAATCATTTTAAGAGCTTCTTCATCAAGCTGCTCCAATGTTACTACCACGGGAACACGGCCAACAAATTCGGGAATAAGACCAAATTTCAAAAGATCCTGAGGCTCAACCTTTTTAAAGGATTCGCCTACATTACTTTTATGCTTACTCTTAACATCAGCGCCAAAGCCTACCCCCTGCTTTCCTACGCGTTTCTCGATAATTTTATCAAGTCCTGAGAAAGCACCGCCGCAGATAAAGAGAATATTTGTTGTATCAATCTGTAAAAGTTCCTGATGGGGATGCTTTCTTCCACCCTGTGGAGGAACAGAGGCAACCGTACCTTCAAGAATTTTAAGAAGTGCCTGCTGTACGCCTTCACCACTAACATCACGGGTGATGGATACATTTTCACTCTTCTTGGTAATCTTATCGATTTCGTCAATATAGATAATACCTTTCTCTGCTTTCTTTATATCGTAATCTGCCGCTTGAATAAGCTTAAGCAGAATATTTTCAACATCTTCGCCTACATAACCGGCTTCCGTAAGACTGGTTGCATCGGCAATTGCAAAAGGAACCTGAAGCACTTTTGCCAAAGTCTGTGCAAGAAGTGTTTTACCGCTACCTGTAGGTCCTATCATAAGGATATTACTCTTCTGCAGGTCTACACCCTCGGTATCAATCTTGGAATTTATACGTTTGTAATGGTTATATACTGCCACTGCAAGGCTTCTCTTCGCTTTTTCCTGACCGATTACATAATCGTCGAGAACTGCTTTTATTTCCTGAGGCACAGGCACTTTTTCAAGTTCAGGCACATCAGGAATATCACCCTGAGGATCATAGTTTTCAAACTCAGCATCTAAAAGTTCATAACAAACCTCGATACATTCATCACAAATATATACGCCGGGACCAGAAATAAGTCTTGTTACTTCATCCTGGGTTTTACCGCAGAAAGAACATCTGAGCTGTTTATCTTCATTCTTAGGCATTTACATCATTCCTCTCAAATTCACATAATAAACTTTGAAAAGGCTACGCATAGGCGTAGCCTTTTTATGTTTTGTTTATCTTGCAGTAATGATTTTATCGATCAAGCCGTAATCAAGTGCTTCCTGTGCACTCATGAAATTGTCACGCTCAGTATCGCGCACAATTTCCTCTAAAGGACGGCCTGTGTTTTCGCTGAGGATAGTATTCAGCTTATCCTTCATACGAATAATTCTGTCTGCATGAATTTTTATATCCGTTGCCTGACCCTGCATACCACCCAAAGGCTGGTGAATCATAATTTCACTGTTGGGAAGTGCAAGTCTCTTTCCTTTGGCACCGGCAGAAAGAAGGAATGCACCCATGCTTGCCGCCATACCTACACAGATTGTAGAAACGTCACACTTGATATAATTCATTGTGTCATATATTGCCATACCGGCTGTAATACTTCCGCCGGGGCTATTGATGTAAAGCATGATATCCTTGTCAGGATCTTCGCTTTCAAGGAAAAGCATCTGTGCAACAATTATACTTGCTGTCTGGTCGTTTACTTCGTCACCGAAGAAAATAATTCTGTCCTTTAAAAGTCTTGAAAAAATGTCGTAGGATCTTTCACCCTGTCCTGTCTGTTCTATAACGTATGGAACTAAACTCATCTTGCATCCTCCTCTTTTAAATTTTTGCCGTCTTTTGTACCTTTAACGCTAAATTATTCAGCGTCTTTTTTAGTTGTCTTTTTAGCTGTTGTGGTTTTCTTAGCTGTTGTTGCCTTCTTGGTAGCAGGCTTCTTAGCTTCACCGTCAGCAGCTTTCTTTGTTGTTGTCTTCTTAGCTGTTGTTGTCTTCTTTGCAGCAGGCTTCTTTTCTTCACCTTCAGCAGTTTTCTTTGCAGCGGGCTTCTTAGCAGCCGCCTTCTTCGCCTTACCTGCCTTTGCAGTATCTACAATAGCTTTAACGGTCTTCTGTGTCTTAAGGTCAGTCTTAAGTGCTTCAATGTTTGCACCCATAAGTTCCTTAACCTTCTCTACTTCCATACCGTACATATCAGCCATCTTCTGGAATTCTGCATCTACATCTTCATCAGAAACTTCAATGTTTTCTGCCTTTGCAATTTCAGCAAGAACGAGCTGGCTCTTAACTGCCTTTTCTGCAGTTTCCTTAAGCTGGTCACGAAGTGTATCCATTGTCATACCTGTGAACTGAAGGTACTGTTCAAGAGGCATACCCTGGCTCTGAAGTCTGTAGGAAATATCCTGAATCTGGTTTTCAATCTGCTGGTCAACCATGCACTTAGGAACATCAACTGTTGCATTGTCAACAGCAATGTCGATAACTGCATCTTCAAACTTACGCTGAGCTTCGTTGTCTTTTCTTTCCTGAAGCTTAGCCTTTGCATCAGCCTTAAGCTCAGCAAGTGTATCGAATTCGCTTACATCTTTTGCAAATTCATCATCAAGTTCGGGAAGGTTCTTCTTTTCAACAGAATTAACCTTACACTTGAAGATTGCAGCCTTGCCCTTAAGCTCTTCTGCATGGTAATCTTCGGGGAATGTTACATTAACATCGAAATCTTCACCGATTGTCTTGCCCGCAATCTGCTCCTCGAAACCGGGGATGAAGCTGTTTGAACCAAGTACAAGAGCGTAGTTCTCACCCTTACCGCCTTCAAACGGGGCCTCGTCAACAAAACCTTCAAAGTTAAGGTCAACCTTGTCGCCCATTTCGATAGTGCCTTCTGTAATAGTAGAAACGCTTGCAGCATTTTCCTGCATTCTCTTGATTTCAGCGTCTACTTCTTCATCTGTTACAGTATTGACATCCTTTTCTGCTGTTATACCCTTGTAATCGCCAAGAGTAACTTCGGGACGAACTGTTACAAGTGCGCTAAATACAAAGTTTTCGCCCTTTTCAAGCTTAACAATGTCGATTTCAGGCATTTCAACAGGTTCAATACCGCTTTCCTCTACTGCTTTATCATATGCACCGGGCACTGCAAAGTTAATTGCATCATCATAGAAAATTGCCTCAGTGTAGTATTTTTCAATAATTCTTCTGGGTGCTTTACCCTTTCTAAAGCCGGGGATGTTAATCTGCTTAACATTCTTCTTGTAGCTTCTTTCCATAGCTTCTTCAAACTGTGCGCTGTCGATTTCGATTTCGAGATACATTCTCTTATCTTCGCGCTGCTCAACTTTCAATACCTTCATACTTGTTTCCTCCTATTGTTACGGGCATAAATATAACACCCACATCAAATCATATTTATATCATATTTTACCTTATTTTGCAAGTGTTTTTTCAATATTTCCCATTAAATTATACGAATTGGTGAAAATTTGAGAAAATCGGCAGATACAAGTGTATAATTTTGGTTATTACACCGATAATCTTCCGCCCTTTTCCCGTGCAAATGCCCGAATACGCATTTATAAACATTATACTTTTCTATCACTTCCGAATATACCTGATCCGGTGGATAATGAAGTGCCGCAATTATTGTATCAGACAGTTCTGCCGCCGCTTTAAGTGATGCTTCCAATCTTATAAGTTCTCTGCGGTAAAACTTTTCATCCTCTTTCTTGAAGGCTTTATCTCCGGGTGAAATCCATCCCTTTGCTCCGCAAACGGCCACTCCGTCACAAAGAATTGCATTGTTCTGCATAAATGTTACACTTTTAATAGAATTTTCTTCTAAAAAGGTGTTCATTTTGGTAAGGGTTTCCCACCAGTAATCATGATTACCCTTGGAAATAAGCTTTTTTCCGGGAAGCGCCTCTATAAACTGAAAATCTTTAAGTGCCTCCGAAAGATACGTTGCCCAGCTGAAATCTCCGTTTATAATTACAAAATCTTCCTCGGATACATTCTTTTTCCACTCGTATTCAATTTTTTCAACATAATTGTCCCATCTCACGCCAAAAATGTCCATTGGCTTATCAATTCCCAGCGGAAGATGAAGATCGCTAAGTGCAAAAATTGCCATAATTTTCTCCGAATATAAATTTTATTGCCGCACAAAATAATGTCGTAAGCTTTGAGCTTGCAAACTAGCCGAAAGTGAGTAATCCGAACTCGCCTGAAACAGCGTTATTTCGGTATATTTCGGCTTGTCATCTTTGCAAGGCGTCAGCCTTGCTTCATCTTCCGCACCAAAACCTACACGAAATTCCATCCGTTTCAGGTCGAAGAATTTTAAAAGTGCAGATTTTTGGTTGCGCAAGGCAAAAACACAGGAAATACTTTGTGTATTTCCGAGTATTTTAACACAGCGAAAGCGAAAATCCGCCTTTTAAAATCGAGGTTTGGATTACTCGCTTTCTGCTACGTCAGGAGTGATTGAGATGTCTTGTAAAAACTCAGACAGACCCATTAGCGGTGTAAAATGCGTTGTTGAAAACTGCGTACACCATAACACCCATAACGAATGTATGGCTGAACACATTATGGTTTGCGGTAAGAGTGCAAACAACGTATCGGAAACAGGTTGTGAAACCTTTTCCAAAAGAGAGTGTTGTAACTAACAACACCTTTGCAAAATCATAACAACGAAGGTCTGTATGATTTTGCATATTTAACGAAAAAGGCTGATGCATTACCATTACAAGGGAACAGCTCGCACTGTACGGCCATTGAAGGATTATCCGAACCCGCCTGAAGCGGCGAAATTTGGGCATCTTTCGGCTGGTCGTCCTTGAAAGACGATAGTCTGTCGGCGTCCTCCGCACCAAAATCTGCACAAAATTTCGTCCGTTTCAGGTTTTGAGAATTTTTTGCAAACTATTTTTCTACTGATACAAGGCAAAAAACGAAGCCAATACTGTCGTATTGGCAAGGTTTTTAACGACGTAGCGGTAAAAAAGAGAAAGCAAAAAACGTGCTTTGGACAATCTTTCAATGGCTATTTTTAAGTTAATGGTTTAATAAATGCATCAGCCTTTTTTTATTAGTTTTTAAGAAATTCGTTTACAACGGCTTTCATCTGGTTTTTGTCGCATACAACCTCAAAGCGTACTTCTTTCTCTTCAAGAGCTGCCAGTGATGACGGAACACGAAGTTCATAGTCACTTGCAAGCTTCTCCAAAAGTCTGAATTCGTCAAGGTCTGCTACTCCCTCTTCTCCCTGAAGAGCAGATAAAACTGCACCGTTAAACTTGAAGGGACTTGCAGTTGATGCAATGATTGTCTTTGTATCGTCACCTGTTTTTTCAAGGTAAGCGTTATGAACTGCTACTGCAACTGCAGTATGAGGATCTATTACATAGCTAAACTTTTCGTAAGTTTTACGGATTGTATCAGCACACATTTCTTCGTCAGCAAAACCGCCGTAGAAATTATCGTCAATTTCTTTTTTGATTTCGTCAGTTACGGTATACTTTCCGCTTTCCTTCAACTGGGTCATATAGCTGTTTACAAGGTCGGTTCTTTCACCGGAAACTATGTAAAGAAGCCTTTCAAGGTTAGAAGAAATAAGAATATCCATAGAAGGCGATGTAGTAACAAAGAAATCACGGTTACGATCATATACACCTGTTTCAATAAAGTCAGTAAGAACATTATTCTTATTTGAAGCACAGATGAGTTTCTTTACTGGAAGACCCATGCATTTTGCATAGTATGCTGCAAGAATGTTTCCGAAATTACCCGTGGGAACGCAGATATTAACCTCATCACCGCAGGCTATTTCTTCAGCCTTTACCATATCACAGTAAGCTGAGAAATAATACACAATCTGAGGAACGAGACGGCCCCAGTTAATGGAATTTGCAGAAGAAAGAGCCTTTTTACCTGCAAGAAGTTCTCCCTCATATTCCTTATCGGTGAAAATTGCCTTAACTCCGTTTTGTGCATCATCAAAGTTACCGTTAACTGCACTTACAAATACGTTTCCGCCTTCCTGCGTACACATCTGAAGACGCTGAATCTGGCTTACGCCTTCATCAGGATAGAATACTATAATCTTTGTGCCGGGAACATCCTTAAAACCTGCAAGAGCAGCTTTTCCTGTGTCACCGCTTGTTGCAACAAGGATTACGGTTTCACGGTCAATTCCCAGCTTTTTAACTGATGTTGTAAGAAGATGCGGAAGAATCTGAAGTGCCATATCCTTAAACGCACAAGTCGGTCCGTGCCACAACTCCAGAACGTACTGTGAATCGTTCATTTTATAAACGGGAGCGATGTTATTTGTTTCAAACTTCTCTTTTGTATACGCGGCATTTATGCACTTATCAAGTTCATCCTCAGTAAAATCTGTGAGAAATCTTCCCAAAATTTCGTTCGCACGCTGAGTGTATGACATATCCGCCATATATTTAATCTGACTGAGTGAAACAACCGGAATACTGTCGGGAACAAAAAGCCCACCCTCCGGAGAAAGTCCTTTTGCGATAGCTTCTGCACTTTTTACGCTTATATTATTATCACGAGTACTTTTATAATTCATAATATCACCTTTATTTTACTACGATATTTACAAGCTTACCGGGAACTGCAATTACCTTTACAACATTCATATCACCGATAAGTGCTTTTACTTCGTCATTTTCCATTGCTGCTTTTTCCATATCCTCACGGTTAATATTAGCATCAACCATCATCTTTGCCTTTACTCTACCGTTAATCTGAATAACAATTTCAATGGTAGAATCAACACAGAGAGCTTCGTTGTAGGAAACCCAGCTTCCGTTTGAAAGGATTTCACCGAAAAGTTCACTGTAAAGCTCTTCCGTCATATGAGGAGCAAAGGGATTGAGAAGTGTAAGAAGTGTTTTATATTCTGCCTTATTGATGCTGCCAACTTCGTAAATCTTGTTTACGAGAGTCATAAGTGCTGCAATAGCAGTATTGAACTTCATGCTTTCAATATCGTTGGAAACCTTTTTAATTGTCTTGTGCATAGCGCTTACAAGCTCGTCACGGTAACTATCACCGTCAATAAGCATATTGTGAAGTTCCCATACACGGTCAAGGAATCTCTTACAGCCTTTCATACTGCTTTCGTTCCAAGGAGCTGCCTGCTCGTAGTCACCCATAAAGAGAACATATGCACGAAGAACGTCTGCACCGTAAACGTCAACAACATCGTTGGGGTCTACAACATTACCCTTACTCTTACTCATCTTGTCACCATCAGGTCCTAAGATAAGTCCCTGTGCAGTTCTCTTTGCATAAGGCTCTGCTGTGGGAACAAGACCAAGGTCATAGAGGAATTTATGCCAGAAACGGGAGTAAATCATATGGCGTGTAACGTGTTCCATACCACCGTTGTACCAGTCAACATTCATCCAATATTTGAGTGCTTCCTGAGAAGCAAATTCTTTATCATTTTTGGGGTCACAGTAACGAAGGAAGTACCATGAGGAACCTGCCCACTGAGGCATTGTATCGGTTTCTCTTCTCGCTTTTCCGCCACACTTGGGGCAAGTGCAGTTTACAAAGGATTCAATCTTTGCAAGGGGGCTTTCACCGTCGGAACCGGGCTCGAAATTGTCCACGGGGGGAAGTCTTAAAGGAAGTTCTTCATAGGGTACTGCAACCATACCGCACTGAGGACAGTGTACAATCGGGATAGGCTCTCCCCAATAACGCTGACGGTTGAATGCCCAGTCTTTCATTTTGTACTGGATACCCTTTTCACCGCAACCTTTTTCTGCTAAGATTTCAAGCATTTTTGCGATTGCTTCCTGCTTTGTCTTAATACCATCAAGAATACCGGAGTTAACCATTTCACCGTCGCCTGTATATGCTTCCTTGGAAATGTCTCCACCCTTGATAACCTCAATAATATCTATACCGAACTTCTTTGCAAAGTCGTAGTCACGGGTATCATGTGCAGGTACAGCCATAATTGCGCCTGTACCGTAACCCATCATTACATAGTCGGAAATGTAAACGGGAATTTCTTTTTCCGTAATGGGGTTGATTGCAGTAAGTCCGTCAATTCTTACGCCTGTCTTATCCTTTACAAGCTGAGTACGTTCAAACTCGCTCTTCTTTGCACATTCTTTCTTGTATGCTTCAAGTTCGTCAAAATTCTTGATAGAATCCTTATACTTCTCAATAATAGGATGCTCGGGAGCAATAACCATAAAGGTTACACCGTAAAGAGTATCGGGACGTGTGGTGTAAACACGGAGTTTTTCGTCATTTTCCTTGATGGAGAAGTTTACAAAAGCACCCTCACTCTTACCTATCCAGTTTTTCTGCTGAAGAATGATGTTGGGAAGATAATCAACCTCCTCAAGACCCTGAAGAAGCTTATCTGCATATTCTGTAATTCTGAGGTACCAAACCTCTTTAGTTTTCTGCACGATGTCGCTGTGACAAATATCGCATTTACCGCCCTGAGAATCCTCGTTAGAAAGGACAACCTTACAGCTGGGGCAGTAGTTTACAAGTGTTGTATCACGGAAAACAAGTCCGTTTTCAAACATTTTAAGGAAAATCCACTGTGTCCACTTATAGTAGCCCTCATCAGTTGTATCAACAACTCTTGACCAGTCAAAAGAGAAACCTACTCTCTTAAGCTGGTTTGTGAATTTTACGATGTTATTATCTGTAACAGTTCTGGGATGAACGCCTGTTTTGATAGCGGTGTTTTCTGTGGGAAGACCGTAAGCGTCAAAGCCTATGGGGAAAAGCACATTGTAACCTTCAAGTCTCCTCTTACGGGAAACTACTTCGAGTCCGCTGTACGCCTTAATATGACCTACATGCATACCGCTTCCCGAGGGATACGGAAATTCTACAAGAGCGTAAAACTTAGGCTTATCGGAATTATTTTTTGCTTCAAATGATTTATTATCATCCCAATATTTCTGCCATTTCTGTTCGATTTGTTTAAAATTATATTCCATGGTTTTCAAATCCTTTCCATTCAAACTTCATCGGTTGTGTCAATTTCAATTTTTTCAGCTTCTGCCCATAGGTTGTCAAGGCCATAAAAGTCACGCATCTGAGTACTGAAAATATGAAGCATAACTCCGTCGAAGTCAATTAGTGCCCAGTCGGGGTTTTTCATACCCTCGGTACGGGTTGGAGGACAGTCTGCCTTTGCCATTTCGTCACATGCATACTCATATAGGGCGTGCATTTGTGCAGGAGAACCTGCAGAGCAGATTACAAAATAATCTGCAATTATTGTAGCACCTTTAAGATCAAGTGCAATTATATTTCTGCCTTTCTTACTGTCAAGTATTGAGGCAAGCTTGTGTACTTTTTCTATATCGGTCAATTCTGCGCCCTCCTATGCTCTATAAGATAATTTAGTGCGTGGATAGAATCGGGGTGAATGAGAGTCCCCTTTTTTATTACATGTTTAATAGAACAGCCTATTGCATAAATAAGAGCTTCATCTATATCCTCTTCTACCAAACGGCGGATTTCCTTCGCCTGTTCAATAGTTCTGCCCGGCTCGGTCATATCCGCAATATATATAAGTTTTTCCAGAGGCGTCATATTGGCTCTCGCCGTTGTATGATAATATATCGCCTCCAAAATTTCGTGATCTTCTATTCCATATTCTTTATAAGCTACTGCCGCCCCAAGGAAAGCATGTACAAGTGCTTTCTCATTTTTTGCACAGTCATCAAGCTTGACGCCGTACTTTTGGCACAGCACAAAAAAATCTTCACCTGTTGCCTCGTCAAGATTTTTTGCACAGTCGTGCAGTAGTGCAGTTATCCTCGCCTTTTTAGTATCTACGCCAAATTTGGGTGCAAGTCGCTCCGCTTCGGACACAACACCAAGGGTGTGGTTAAATCTGCGCTCATGCTGTGTAGCTTTTAATTTTTTCAACATTTCCTGATCTGTCAATCAAGTTCCCTCGCTCCGTATATATTCCTATCTATTATATAATCAAAAACCTTTTTTGGCAATAAGTTTCTGCAATCTTTTCCCATCTTTATTTTTTCACGAATTTCGGAAGATGATACTTCCACAACATCCATAGAAAGCATAACGGCAGGCTCTTTTACCTCCGCACCCTCTCTCGGGAAAACCAGAAGCGTGGAAGTCGCCATAATACGATGCGGTTCAAACCACGTGTCAAGCTGGTTATAGGAGTCATCACCGATTATGAAAAAAAGTTCGTCATCGGGATAAAGCGACTTAAAATATTCAACCGTGTTTGCGCTGTAATTAACCTCATTACGCTTTATTTCATAGTCGCTGACAAACATTTTTTCCTCGCCCGAAATTGCCTTGGAAACCATATTATATCTGTCTTCTCTGGAAACCTCAGTTTCCTTTTTATGTGGCGCATTTCCCGTGGGAATAAAAATCAGTTTATCAAGATTTGCCTCTTTGATAGCGCACCTTGCAACCGACATATGTCCGTTATGAGGAGGATTGAATGCACCGCCGAAAAGTCCGATTTTCATATCTTCACCTTATTTGGGGAGTTCTATTTTGCGGTTATCTTTTGCTTTTGCCATACGGTATATTACAAACTTACTTCCGATACACTGAACAGGCTCTGCCCCTACTTCTTCACAAACGGCTTCACAAGCCCCGCGTGCAGTCATAAAAGCGGTTTCAAGAACTGTTATCTTTATAAGCTCGCGCTTTTCCAGAACAATATCAATTTCTTTTAAGATTTCGTCTGTTATACCGCCTTTACCAATCTGGAAAATGGCGTTTTCCTTATTTGCAAGTCCTCTTAAGTATGCTCTCTGTTTTGTTGTTATCATATGTTCACCTTATTCCGTATAATCAAATTCAAGTTCGTACATTCTTACGGGGTCACCCTCTCCACAACCGGCATTTTCCAAAGCATCTATAATGCCCTTTCGTCTTAATGCAATCTGGAAGTACTGCATGCTTTCAGCATCTTCAAAATTGCAGTGACGGAGGAGTTTTTCAACATAGGGACCTTCCACAACGTATGTTTCGCCCTCTTTACGAACTTCAAATGGTTCTTCTGAGAAATCTTCCTCTACAAAGTCTGCCTCGTAAATTTCTACGGGTTCAAGTGTATCAAGTATGTCCGAAACATAGTTTATAAGCTCTCTTGTACCCTTATGCGCTGCCGCACTTATTTCAAAAAGTTTAAGACCCTTTTCTTCAATATATTTCCTGAAATCTTCTAAAAGTGTGGGGTCTGTAATAACGTCCGTCTTGTTTGCCACAACAATCTGGGGACGCTCTGCAAGGGATTTGCTGTAAAGAGCCAGCTCATTGTTTATTTTTTCAAAATCTTCAATGGGGTTTCGTCCCTCTATGCCCGAAATATCAACTATATGAACTATAAGTCGTGTTCTTTCGATATGTCTTAAAAATTCGTGGCCGAGACCTATTCCCTCGTGTGCACCCTCTATAAGTCCGGGAATATCAGCCATTACAAAGCTCTTTCCCTCACCCATTTTTATAACACCGAGATTTGGTTCAAGTGTTGTAAAGTGATAGTTTGCAATTTTGGGACGCGCGGCACTTACAGCCGAAAGAAGTGTAGATTTGCCCACATTCGGGAACCCAGCAAGACCCACATCGGCAATAAGCTTCAGTTCAAGGAGAAGTTCCCTCTCCTGTCCTTTGAGACCGTCTTTGGCAAATTTGGGTGTCTGACGTGTTGCAGAAGCAAAATGGACATTGCCCCAGCCGCCATTTCCACCGTATGCCGCAATGAATTCTTCCTCGTTTTCAGACATATCTTTCATTACCCTACCGCTTTTTGCATCCTTAATAACCGTTCCTACAGGAACAAGGATGTAAAGGTCTTCCCCTTTTCTGCCGGAGCTACGACGTGCCTTACCATCTTCACCGTTTTTTGCGGTGAATGTCTTTCTATGCGCAAAATCCACAAGAGTGGTAAGAGTCTTGTCCGCTTTAAATATGATGTTACCGCCTTTTCCACCGTCGCCGCCGTCTGGGCCTCCATCGGGAACATATTTTTCTCTATGAAAAGAAACGAGACCGTTTCCACCATTGCCTGCCTTAACAGTTATAGTTGCGGTATCTGCAAACATACCTTTACCTCCTTATGAGTTCTAACAATAAACAAAAAAGCCCGGAAATAAATTCCGAGCTTTTATCTTTTGATTTACGCAGGATATACGCTAACCTGCTTCTTATCCTTGCCCTTACGCTCGAACTTAACTTTTCCGTCAACAAGAGCATACAAGGTATCATCGCTACCAATACCTACATTGATACCGGGATGAATTTTAGTTCCTCTCTGACGAACGAGGATGTTACCGGCAAGTACAGCCTGACCGTCAGCACGCTTTGCACCAAGACGCTTAGACTCACTGTCACGACCGTTCTTTGTAGAACCAACACCCTTTTTATGAGCGAACAACTGAATATTCAATGCGAACATTATAATTTCACTCCTTCCGAATAAATAGATACAGATTTACATCTGAGTAAATTTCAAAAATTCTTTATACTGCTCA
Organism: Oscillospiraceae bacterium; assembly: GCA_015068735.1. GTDB lineage: Bacteria > Bacillota > Clostridia > UMGS1883 > UMGS1883 > UMGS1883. The sequence goes on along the minus strand of SVJW01000006.1, from coordinate 381 downwards.
CTAAGCTCCGTTATAAACATAACAAGAGAATTAAGCAGTATGTCTGCACCCTCCCGACGATCGTCGGAAATTGTGCATTTTACAAAACCGTCTCCCTCTTCATAAGAAAGTGTAGCCAGGTTTTGTTTTTCAATGCCGTTAATTGTAAGCCACACAGTCGAGGAAACCGATGCACACACGATATCGCTACCGCTTTCAGCATAGCCGCTGTGCCCGTCCACCGTAAACTGTGTGATTTTTCCGTCGGTATTTGATACCGTAGTGAACTTAATCATAATTACGCATTGATTGCTGTGATTTCAACCTTTGTATAAGGCTGACGATGACCGTTCTTATTTCTGTAGCCCTTCTTAGGCTTCATCTTGAAAACGATAATCTTCT